>CAYFZX010000060.1:2243-6853 GCA_964347795.1 uncultured Methanomassiliicoccales archaeon | reverse complement strand
TCTAGCCGACGTCGCCCTCCAGCTCCATCCTGATGAGCCTGTTGAACTCCACGGCGTATTCCATCGGCAGCTCTTTGGTGAAGACCTCCAAGAAGCCCAAGACGACCATGTTCATGGCCTCTGTCTCCGTCAAGCCTCTCGACATCAAGTAGTAGAGGACATCCTCGCTGATCTTCCCCACGGTCGCCTCGTGGGTGATGGTAGAATCATCCTCCTCGATGTCCATGTAGGGATAGGTGTCCGAGCGGGAGATCGCGTCCAACATGAGGGCGTCGCAGCGCACGCTCGACTTGACACCGGTGGCCCCCTTGGCCACCGCCAGGTGACCGCGATAGGTCACGCGTCCACCATCCTTCGAGACGGACTTACTGGTAATCCTGGACTGGGTCTCGGGGGCAAGGTGGATGGCCTTGGCACCAGCGTCCTGATGCTGATTTCTGCCGGCGAAGGCTACAGAGAGGACCTCCGCCTTGGCGCCCCTGCCAATCAGGTAGACTGAGGGGTATTTCATCGTCAAGCCGCTGCCAATGTTGGCGTCCACCCATTCCACCGCAGCGTTCTCGTAGGCGTAGGCCCGCTTCGTCACCAGGTTGTAGACGTTGTCTGACCAGTTCTGAAGCGTCGTGTAGCGGACCTTCGCCCTGGGCTTTGCAATGACCTCCACGACCGCGGCATGGAGGGAGTTCGTGGAGTAGCTGGGGGCAGTGCACCCCTCGATGTAGTGGAACTGGGAATCCTCTTCACCAATGATGAGAGTGCGCTCGAACTGCCCGATGTTCTCAGCGTTGATGCGGAAGTAGGCCTGGAGGGGTTGGTCGATCTTCACGCCCCTGGGAACGTAGACGAAGCTCCCTCCGCTCCATACGGCGGTGTTGAGCGCTGCGAACTTGTTGTCCTCCGGCGGGACCAAGGTCCCGAGGTACTCCTCGAAGACGTCGGGGTGCTCCCGCAGGCCGGCATCCGTGCCCATGAAGATGACGCCCTTCTCCTCCAGTTCTTTCAGGACGTTGTGGTAAACGACCTCAGACTCGTACTGGGCCCCCACGCCAGCCAAAAACTTCCTCTCGGCCTCAGGGATCCCCAGTCGTTCGAAGGTGTTCTTGATCTTCTCGGGGACCTCGTCCCAGCTGTGCCCCTCTCGCTCGGTAGGCTGGGCGTAGTAGCTGAGCTCCTCGAAGTCCATGCCGCTGAGATCGCCCCCCCAATTTGGCATGGACCTCTCCAGGAAGTGTTTGTAACCCTTCAATCGCAGCTTTCGCATCCAGGCTGGCTCTTTCTTCCTGCGGGAGATGTCTTCGATGATGTCCTCGTTGAGGCCCTTGGGAGCCTTGTAGACGTACTCGATTTCGTCTCGGAATCCGTACCTGCTGTAGTCCCTGTCGTAGAGCTCCCTCTCAAGAGCCATCAGATCACCTCGACAGCGTTCTCTTCCCTTATCCACTTGTAGCCCAGCTCTTCCAGCTTGGCCGCCAGCTCGCTGCCGCCCGACTTCACAATCCGCCCATCCACCAGCACGTGGACGAAATCTGGGGTAACGTAGTCCAGCAACCTCTGATAGTGGGTGATGAGGAGGATGCCATTCTCGGGAGCGGCGAACTTCTCGATGGCCGCGGCCACGGTCTTGAGGGCGTCGATGTCCAAGCCGGAGTCGCTCTCGTCCAGTACGGCTATCTTCGGGTCCAGGACCAGCATCTGCAGGACCTCCGCCCGCTTCTTCTCGCCTCCCGAGAACCCGTCGTTGAGGTAACGGCCCCCGAAGCTCGCGTCCAGATTGAGGAGGTTCATCCTCTCGTCCACGTAGCCGAAGAACTCCGCCACCTCCATCTCATCATCAGGGTGCATCCTCTTGTATGCCACGTTGAGGAAGCTGCCGAGCTTGACACCTGGCACTTCCATGGGGTATTGGAAACCCAAGAAGAGGCCTCGCTGGGCCCTTTCGTGGGGACCCAACTCCAAGATGCTTTCGCCGTCTAGGAGCACGTCGCCCTTGTAGACCTCGTATTTCGGATGTCCCATGAGGACGTGGGAGAGCGTGGACTTTCCGCTTCCGTTGGGTCCCATGATCGCGTGGACCTCGCCGTTCTTCACGGCGAGGCTGAGGCCTTTCAGGATGGTTTTGCCCTCGACACCCGCGTGCAGGTCTTTTATCTCCAGGACTGTCATCGGAGAGACCTCTGGGGCCTTAACTCCCCGCCATTCGTATATATTACAGTGTTATATATAAGCATAACCGCGTGGCCTTGGGATCGCGACATCCACCCAATATCCCAACACTCGGCCCCAGGAGGGCAGTTGGACTGAACGTCGGGTCCTAGAGAGGCGCAGGGGCATTCGTGTCGAGTCTCAAGAGAGTCACTCGCCTTCCGCGAGGAAGGGCTGGACACCAAAGGCTCGAACCGGCTTCGGGAGAGGGGCCAGGCCACCAAGGTAGGATACTTAATATATAACGCTGTTATGGATTCGCTTAGAGGGGACTATGCCATCCGAGCTAGAGATCGTCGACCTCCATGCCGGCATAGAAGGCAAGGAGATACTGCGAGGTATCAATCTCACCGTTCCTCAAGGGGAGATCCACGCCTTGATGGGCCCCAACGGATCTGGCAAATCCACGCTTTCCTACGTTCTACTGGGACACCCGAAGTACGTGGTCTACAGTGGCCAAGTCCTCTTCGATGGGGAAGACCTTCTCGACATGGAGACAGACGAGCGAGCTCGGAAGGGGCTCTTCCTTGGGTTCCAGTACCCTCGGGAGGTTCAGGGTGTCCGGCTCTCCGAATTCCTGAGAACATCCCTGGACTACCTGAGACCTGGAGTCCTCAATGGCCAGAGATTCGAGGAGCTAGTCCAGGGCAAGCTTGAGATGTTGAACATCGATGAGAGCTTCCTCAACAGGTCCGTGAACGAGGGCTTCTCGGGGGGGGAGAAGAAGCGGGCGGAGGTCCTTCAGCTGGCCCTGTTCGAGCCCCGACTGGCGGTGATGGATGAGACTGACTCTGGGTTGGACATTGATTCTTTACAGGTCGTCTCGCACGCTGTGAACGCCGTCGCCCGAGGGGGAACGGGCATTTTGCTTGTCACTCACTATCAGAGAATCCTCCGACACGTGGTTCCCGACCACGTTCACGTCCTCATAGATGGCCTCATAGTCAGGTCAGGCGGAAGGGAACTTGCTCTTGAGCTGGAGGAACGAGGCTACGACTGGTTAAGGAAGGTTAAAGGATGAAGGGGTCTTCACACCCTCACCCCGTCCAAGAGAGAGGGTCGGGGACGCTCGTGGAGCTAAGGAGGCTGTGAATTGGGAGAGAAACTCGATGACGGCGGCCCACTGGACGCGCGGAGGATTCGGAAGGATTTCCCAGGGCTTGAGCGTGAGGTGCATGGCAAGCCCCTCGTTTACCTCGACAACGCCGCCACCACCCAGAAGCCTAGACAGGTCATCGAGAAGGTCAACGAATACATGACGATGTACGCGTCCAACGTCCACAGGGCCATCTACGAGATAGGGGAGCAGGCCACGGAGGAGTTCGAGGACGCCCGGGAGGGGCTTTGTCGTTTCATCAACGCCCGGGACTGCAAGGAACTTGTGTTCACGAGCGGCACGACCGAGGCCATAAACGCAGTTGCCTACGGATGGGGGCTTAAGGGGAACCTGACCGAAGGGGATGAAGTCATCACCACCGTCATGGAACACCACTCCAACACCATTCCCTGGTATTTCCTGAAGGACTTGAGAGGCATCGTTCTCAAGTGGGTGGATGTGGATGACGATGGTAGGCTGAGGATGGAGCAGTTCGACGAGCTCATCACCGGCAAGACGAAGCTGATCACCCTCACCCACTGCTCCAACGTCCTGGGGACGATCAACCCTGTCAAGGAAATCGCCAAGCGGGCCCACGAGGTTGATGCCATCTGCCTCGTGGACGCCGCCCAATCTGTGCCACACATGCCCGTGAACGTGCAGGACCTTGACAGCGACTTTCTGGCATTCTCGGGCCACAAGATGCTGGGGCCCACGGGTATCGGTGGCCTCCACGGCAAGGAGGAGATCCTGGAGGAGATGGAGCCTTTCATGGGAGGCGGTGAGATGATCCGAGAGGTCCACATGGGGTGGGCCAAGTGGAACGAACTCCCCTGGAAGTTCGAAGCCGGGACGCCCAACGTCATGGGGGCCATCGGCCTGGGCGCGGCAACAGACTACCTCTCTACACTGGGCATGCAGCGCGTCAGGGATCACGAGATGGAGCTCACTCAATATGCCCTGGAAAGGCTCCGTGGGATCCCTGGTGTCCGGATATTCGGGCCACCAGTCGCCGAGGACCGCGGTGGTGTGATATCCCTCCTGCTGGAGGGAGTCCACGCTCACGACGTTGCCTCCATCCTCGACGCAGAGGGCATCGCCATTAGGGCGGGTCATCACTGCGCCCAGCCCCTCATGGACCGCTTGGAGGTTCCCGCCACTACAAGGGCAAGCTTCTACGTCTACAACCTGCCAGAAGAAGCAGACTGCCTAGCTGCCGCCATTGAGAAGGTCAGAGAGGTCTTCGGGTTATGAGCTACGAGATGTACCAGGAGGCCATACTGGATCATTACCGAAACCCTCGAAACACGGG
>CAYFZX010000060.1:0-2143 GCA_964347795.1 uncultured Methanomassiliicoccales archaeon | reverse complement strand
CTGGGCATCCCCATCAGTCCAGTGAGGCTCAAGTGTGCCATCCTCTCAGTAGAGGTCCTGAAGGTAGGTCTCAGAGCGGCCGGATACGGTGATGAGTGAACACAGGAGAATCCGGAAGCTGCGGGTGAAGGGTCGAGCAGGGTGGGAAGGGTTACCCCTTCACAACCCTCAGGGCTGCCTCAAGTCGGCCCACCCATGGCTGAGGGACAGGAGGTCCTCTACGCCTGAGACGAACCCTCGAGAAGAAAGGTGCAACGGAGGACAGACCGTCGAGGGGAAGTGAACGAGACGTAGCTGGCGATCTCCAAGCAGCCACGGGTGGCTGACCTAGCGTGAACCTTTAATCGGTTCCGGTCCTATTGTCACAGGGGGTCACACCTGTCTGAGCGGATCAGTGAGATAGTCGACATCTGCAAGAACTTCGTTCGAGGTATGTACGCGACCGAGGAGGCGGTTTCCAGAATGGACGAGAACCTAAGCGAGGAGGAGATGAAGGAAGCCCTCGGACAAGTCCTGACTTGGATTCAGGAGACGGACGAGATTCCGGAGACCTCCTTCACACGGGAGATTGCTAGGGAGATCATCGGTCAGCTCTCCGGCATTCTCGTCTTGAAGGACTACGAGGGTTCGGCAGACTACTACATCGCGTAGCGGACAACTCTCGTGAGGGAACGCGAAGCCAACTGCATGAGTGGGATCGGATGGAACCCGTCGCCTGCCCGCCCGTCAAGAGACGCGCACTTGCCATCGCCTTGCAGAAGCTAGAACCGCTGCCAGAGCCCAGGGCCAGATTGGAACAGTATCAGACGCCTGCGGACATCGCGGCTGACGTGATCTTCAAGGCCTACGGCATGAGGGACATCCGGGACAGGATCGTCGCCGACCTAGGATGCGGGAATGGGATTCTCGCCGTGGGTGCGGCCAGCCTGGGAGCGAGACGGGTTCTGGCCGTGGATGTCGACCTCGAGGCCATCGATGTCGCCAAGAGAAATGCCTCATCTCTCGGCGTGGACACAGAATTCCTCATCATGGACGTCGAGGATTTCGCGGAAGAGGTGGACACCGTGTTGATGAATCCACCCTTTGGAGCGCAACGGAAGCACGCAGACACCCCGTTCCTTGAAACGGCCCTGCGTTGCGCCAAGGTTTCGTATACCTTCCACAACGCCGAAACTCGGGACTACATCATCAAAACGGTTCAGCGGTTGAGGGGTTCCCCAGAGCTGCTGTCAACGTATAAATTCCGGTTACCCCATACGCATCCATTCCACAGAAAAGACAGTGAAGAGATCGAGGTGGACCTGTATAGGATTGTGAGGACGGTTTGATGAAGGACAAGCTGGTGTATCCAGGTGAATTGGTGGCCGTGAGCGAGGAGTACCTCGCGGGGCCTGGGACGTACGAGGCTGAAGGTGACATATTCGCGGCCCAGATCGGCGAGCTCAGTCTCGACTCGAAGGAGAAGGTAGCTAGCGTCAGGGGCCTAAATCCGCCCGTCGAGCAAAAGGTGGGAGACATCGTGCTGGCCACAGTACAAGACCTCAAGCCCACCATGGCCATCGTGAAGGTGGAGGCCCTTGAGGGAGTCGAGCGGCAGGTGACCGGAGAGACCGAGGGTACCATCCACATCTCCAAGGTCTCGGAGAAATACACTGAGGATTTGAAGGAGGCCATGCGAATCGCGGACGTCATTCGCGCCCGCGTGGTCCAAGTCAAGCCATCACTCCAGCTCGCCACCAACGAACCCTCCCTTGGCGTGGTGAGTGGACTCTGCACGCGTTGCCGTCACACACTCGTCAAACAGGGTCGAGACCTCTATTGTGAACATTGTGAGAGGAGAGAGCCCCGAAAGGTCTCCTCGGTGTACCAGACCCTCATGAGTTAGTCCGAGGGACATGTCGTCTTCAGGTTCGGTGCGGGACGTCCACTCGATATCTCGCGACCAAGAGCGGTGGCGGCAGGAGCGTTGTATAAACCTCATCCCCTCTGAGAACGTAACCAGCCCCCAGGTTAGGGCTCTCCTCGCCAGTGACTTCGGTCACAGATACAGCCTCAAGCTGAACGCTGAGATTCATGGAACATTCATGGAGAACGCCTACCGCGGAACGCGGTACCTAGACGAGATGGAGGCCCTCGGCGAGAA
>CAYFZX010000059.1:3074-7184 GCA_964347795.1 uncultured Methanomassiliicoccales archaeon | reverse complement strand
CATCACGTGAGCATTGACGAACAGATGATCGCCAAGACTCCGCTAGAGGAGCTCAAGGCCCTCTCCAAGGCAGTGAACATACCCATCGCCGTGGCAGGCGGCCTGAACTCCGAGACAGTGTCACAGGCAATGGAGGCGGGGGCAACGATCATAATCGTTGGTGGGGCCATAATCAAGGAGCCTAAGGTCACCGAGGCGACGACCACTATCAAGAAGGTCATGGAAGAGAGAAAGGCCGTTCAGACGAAACTGTACAAGAAGTACGCGCAAGGAGAGCTCCACGATGCCTTCAGCAAAGTGTCAACGCCCAACATCGCCGATGCCATGCAGAAGCGGGGACCCATGGACGGGATCATCCCTAGGATAAATCGGGCCACGAAGATGGTGGGAAAGGCCTTGACCGTGAAGACGGTGGATGGCGATTGGGCCAAGCCTGTGGAAGCCATCGACAAGGCGGAGAAGGGTACGGTCATAGTGGTAGACGCCGGAGGAGGCAAGACAGCTGTATGGGGCGAACTCGCCTCCTGGAGCTGCAAGGTGAAGGGCGTTTCAGGAGTCGTCATCGACGGAGCCACTAGGGATATCGACACGATCTTGGACATCGATTTCCCCGTCTTCTCCCGCTGGGTCGTGCCCCACGCCGGGGAGCCGAAGGGTCACGGCGAAATCGGCTCCGAGATTGAGTGCGGAGGCCAGCGGGTTCGAACGGGAGACTGGATAGTCGGCGACGAGACGAGCGTCGTCGTCGTCCCACAAGAGGTAGCCGTGGAGATGGCCAACCGTGCCTTGGATGTCTTGGAGCGGGAGAACCGCATCCGGGAGGAGATCAAGCGGGGAGGGACGCTCTCCAGCGTCCTTGAACTGGAGAAGTGGGAGAAGGTGGGTTAACCCCGCAATCACGCCTACAGCACGAAGAGGGCAATTAGCAGACTGACATTGGCCCCCAAGAGGAGGCCATACACTCTCAGGTCCCAGCGAAGAACCTTCGACCCATCCAACGGCGGGAAGGGCAGCATATTGAAGGTCCCGAGCAGGAGATTTATGAAGGCTACTCCCTGAGCGAGACCGAGAGCGGACAGTCCTGCGAAGATTCGCACGTTCAGGTCTGCCACGAGCAGGAGGAACCACACCCCCATCACGCTCCCACCGATGACAAGATTCACCAGCGGTCCCGCTGCACTTATTCGCCCGTTTTGCCTCCGGTCGATGTACCCCCCAATCATCACGGCTCCCGGTGCGGCGAAGAGGAATCCAAGGAACGACGTTACGAGGGCCAGGAACAAGCCATATGTGTAGGCCCTGAACTCAGCCCAGCAACCGTAGCGTTGTGCAACCACCTTGTGCCCCAACTCATGGAGGAGGAAACCCGTGGGGACAGCTATGACGGCGAGGAGGAGGCTGGTCAGAAAAGAAAGTGGCGTGGCACCGATGCCACCTCCAAGGGCGATTCCGAAGGCAATCGTCAGGACAGTCAGAGCCAGAAGGATATGACGCAGTTCCGTCCGGCTGAATTGGATACGACTTGCGGGCGTTGGGTAGACCTGCCAGCTCATTCTACTCCGCTACTCTCCCTCATGTATTTCTTACTTTTTGCCACCGTCCGGATACTTGACGATGTGTCAACCTCGCGGGAAAAGGTTTAAATCCGGGCCATCCTTGAAAAGGGAAAGTGCATTCCCGTCAGTTCTCCAGAGGACAGACGTAAGGGAGGCGTACGGGGGGACGATGTTGGTAGCGTGGGGATCGGGGGGAGAATCGCGCTCCCGGGGGTCTTAGCCCGCAGGCCGATTGATGGAGGAGATGCAAAATGGCTCGCATAGTCCTGGCGTCTGACTACAGCCTTATGACGGACTTCCGGGACCTGCCGCTCGCCACCTTCTTCAGTTGCATCCCTACCGATGTCTGGGAATCCCGTATGGCCTTCAGGGCCTTGGCGCCCAACCCTCCACACAGAAAGGGAGAGGCGGTTTCTGCCCCCTACGGCCTGCGGAAACTGGAGGCGGCCCTCCTCAAGACTTTCAAGCGGGAGGAAATAGTGGTGGCCCACCCTTTCCACGTAAACAAGTTCATCGGACCTGAGACGGAACTTGTCGGCGTTCACACCATGGATCCCCTGGGCCTGGGACCGGTGAGCATGAGTTTCACCAATGGCGGTGTGCTGACGCCCTACACGAAGGCATGCTTCGAGGAACTCCTCCTGAACCTGCCCAACGGTCATCGGAAGTTCAAGGTCGCCATCGGTGGCGCAGGAGTGTGGCAGCTCGACTACCGACCGGAAGAGAAGGAACGGCTCGGCATAGACCACGTGGTCGCGGGCGAGTTGGACCACATCGCGGGCGACGTCTTCCAAGACATGATGGATGGGACTGCACCTGAAAAGATCCCTGAGCCTCTCAACCCGCCTCGGCTGGAGGACATACCTCCAATCGTGGCACCCAGCATGCACGGGATGATAGAGGTGATGCGCGGCTGCGGTCGGGGTTGCCAGTTCTGCGAGGTCACTCTCCGTCGTCTGCGATACTTCTCCCCTGAGTTTATTCAGCAGGAGGCTTCCGTAAACGTGGCCGCGGGGCACACTAACGCGTGGCTCCAATCGGATGACATCTTCCTGTACAAGGTGGAGAACTACAAGACTATGGAGCCCAACGCCGACGCCATCAAGGAGATCTTCCAGGCCGCCATGGACGTCAAGGGAATCAGATCCGGGAACCCGACTCACGGCACCCTTGCTTCCGTTGCCGCGGACCCCGATCTCATCGCCGACCTGTCGGAAATCCTGGCGAAACACGAAAAGAAGAAGTGGATCGGCATCCAATCTGGGCTCGAGACTGGGAGCATCGCTCTCGTGGAGAAGGTCATGCCCCGAAAGCTCCTTCCCTTCCAACCGTCAGAGTGGCCGGAAGTCGTGCTGGATTCCATCAAGATTCTCAACGAGAACCGCTGGTACCCAGCCTTGACCGCCATCGTGGGCCTGCCGGGGGAATCGGCTGAGGATGCGTACGACACCTGTCTCCTCATGGACCAGATGGAGAAGGTCAATTCCAGCCCCCGGTACATCGTAGCGCCCCTCTCCTTCGTGCCCATCGGTGTTCTGCGAGGCGAGCACTTCTACCGACTAGACGAGATGATTGATGAGGCCCGGTTCAACGTCGTCTACCGCTGTTGGAGGAAGATCCTGCGGGAGATAGACGAGACCCTGTGGAGCCTCTCCTCCATGCCACTGCCGGTGAAGTTCCTGATCAACTGGATCGGCAGGGTGGGCGGCCGCCACATCCTCAGCCATCTGGAGAAGTTCGGGGACAGGCAAGGCTTCAAGGTGTGGGCGGACCTGGCGTAGGGTTCACTCCCAGGGTTCCCAGCAGATTCTGGTACTGCTCCTCAGTGATCCAAGGGACTCTTAGATAGTCCCGCAGGAAATCGTCTGATACTCCCAATCGACGGGCTTCCTCCAGGGCAATCCGGTACGCCTCCAGCTCCGTGGGCCTCTCGTCATAGGTGTACTCCTCGTCGAAGAGTTCCAGCCCTTGAGAGAGCTGCCTGAGGTGGACCACCTCGTGGATTAGGTCCAGGTAGAGGGAGACTTCATCGGCCTCCTGGAGGTACTCTTCCGACACCATCATGCAGCGCTCCTCTGGGTCTATCCACATGTACCCCTGGAACGAGTCCAGCTCGACTTCGGCGATGGAGAGCAGATCGCTGAGTGCTCCCTGTCCCCCGAAGAGGCGGACCAACGAAGGCACGCGGTCAAGGCCTTGGACGAGCTGACTGAGGCGGTATCTTCCGGAGGGCAGGTCCCGACGGACGCGGAAGCCGTTCACAACTCGGACGCAAGGCCCCTCCCCTTTATCCGCTTTTCCTGCACGGAATTCAGCCTACGTGCAGTGGGTACTTCCAGGGAAGGCGGGGACGATTGGGCCGTATGGCGGGTCACCCAGACCTCTTCCCGTACGCGGAGGCCAGGAAGGGCCAGGCGGAGTTTCTGACAGATGCCAGGGAGGCCATGGCGAGTGGCGACATCCTGCTCGCTCAGGCGCCCACGGGACTTGGAAAGACGGCAGTGGCCCTAGCCTCGGCCCTGGAGTGTGCGCTTGAGAAGCGAAAAAGGGTTCT
>CAYFZX010000059.1:0-2974 GCA_964347795.1 uncultured Methanomassiliicoccales archaeon | reverse complement strand
CAGTGGCCCTAGCCTCGGCCCTGGAGTGTGCGCTTGAGAAGCGAAAAAGGGTTCTTTACGCGACCTCAAGGAGGAGCCAGCATCGCATGGCGGTAGAAACGCTGCGGTCGATTCGTGAGCTGACGCCCCTCACCGCGGTAGACATCATCGCCAGGGAGGCGATGTGTGCTGGCCACTCCCGCCACTCCAACAGGGCGAGGTCCAGGCTCAAGGCCGTCTCCGACGTTCTCGCAGGTGACGTCCTGCACGTCCAGGAGGTCATCGAACTTGCTCGACGCTTCGGAGTCTGCCCCTATCTTGCTGCACTAAGGGCCGCAAGAGTGTCTGACGTTCTGGTTTGCGATTACAACTACCTGTTCAGCCGACAGCGAGAAGCAATCTTGAGGTATCTCGGAACAGAACTGGCGGAGTGTGTGGTAATCGTCGATGAGGCTCACAACCTGCCCTCGAGGGTGCGAGAGTCCCTGTCGGGCAGGATGTCGGCAGACGCCCTCTCGGAGCTTGCGGAGCTCTGTCCCGCGGAGCTTGCGGACTCCCTCAGGGCCATCTCAAGAGTCCTGAGAGCTGAGGCCAAGGTGGTCGGCGGGGAGTCGAAGGTTCCTGAGGATTTCTTGAGCCGACTTCTGAGGCACTCCGATGGCTCCGCGCCGAGCCCCCTCTCGGCTGAGAAGGTCGCTGAGGCCCTGAAGGAGACGGTGTCGGACGTGCCTCCCCCTTTCCGTCCCATGGTCGACAGATTCCAGATGGTACTGAGAGAATGGCAAGACTCCGATCGCCTGCGACTTCTCTCTCCCTCCGGGGGCGGTTCCCTTCACCTCCTGGCCTTGGACCCTAGATCGCTGACTCGATCGGTGCTCCAAGGCATCCACGCCGGGCTGCTAATGAGCGGTACGCTGCACCCAGGGGAGATGTACGTTGACATCCTGGGAATTCCGCAGGAGAGGTGTCTGATACGCAGCTATCCCCCCAACTTTCCGCCTGAGAACAGGCTGCTGGTGGCCTCGCAACGGGTCTCCAGTTACTACCGGGGTCGCCCCGACAGCTACCGGGTCTTCGCCCAAGAGATCTATGACCTTTGCTTCTCCATCCCGGGCAACATTGCGGCCTTCTTCCCCTCTTACGACATCGCTCGCCGCGTGGGAGGAATCCTCTATCGTCTCGAACCCCCCAAGACCCTCCTCTGGGAGAAACGTGGCCAAACAAAGGCTCAAAAGGAAGAGTTGGTGAGGACCTTAAGTCTGAACAAAGAAGGTCGTGGACACCTCCTGATAGCTGTTCAGGGAGCCTCCTTGTCTGAAGGGATGGACTATCCGGGTAACATCCTCAGTGGGGTAATCGTAGCTGGGTTGGCGATGAATCCCCCTGAACTGAAAGTCGAGGCCCTTCGCGCCTTCTATGCAAGGCTCTTTGGGCAGCGAAGCGCCTATGAGTATGCCTACCTCTACCCCGCGCTGAACAAGCTCGTGCAATGCGCGGGCCGATGCATCCGGAGCCCTGAGGATGTCGCCGCGGTAGTCGTCCTGGACAGCCGTCTCCTTCGCCCATTCTACCACTCACGACTGCCCCTAGGGTTCGAACTGGATGGTGCTCCAGATCTGGCCGAGAAGGTGAGAACCTTTTTCTACACACGCTTGGATGAGAAGGGCGGTGCTGATCAAGAGGGGAGCCGAGGCCATTCTGCACCTCATCGATTGGCGGGGAAGGAAGGCGGTGGAGAAGTTGCGGGTCCCCAAGGGGTACCGCGATCCGGGTCTCGATAAGGACCTGAGGGGATCTAGGATTCGAACCGAGGTCCGCCTCTTCCGGGAGGCCAGGAAACTCGGTGTCCCTGTTCCGATCCTCTATGACGTCGATCTGGAGGAAGACAAGATCACCATGGAGTACGTTGAGGGTCCAACCGCCAAAGAGGTCCTCACCGCAGGCGTCGCTGGTGAAGCGGGCATCTGTCGATCGATCGGTAGTCTGGTCGGCCGGCTTCACGCCGGAGACATCGTCCACGGAGATCTGACCACGTCAAACATGATCTCGTCGGGAGACCGGTTGTACCTTGTGGACTTTGGCTTGGGGGAGAAGAGTGGGGAGGCGGAGGCAAAGGGCGTCGACTTGCACCTTTTGCGAGAAGCCTTTCTCAGCGCCCACTCGGAGAAGTCTTACCTCTTCGATGAAGTCCTCCAGGGGTATCGAGAGGCCTATGCTGGGGCCGACGCCATCATTCAGAAGGCCGAGGAGATTGAGAAGCGAGGGAGGTATCTTCGCGGCAGCTAGCCCTCGCTGAGTCGTGGCCTCACGCTCGGAATCGTGAGGACATGCTGCGAGGCGGACCAAAGTCCTCTGAGAACGGAAGTCGTCGACTATTTCTAGCCGGTATCGCTATTGGATTGGACGCCTGCCGTCGACGGAGCGTGTCCCCACGAGGTTTGCGACGTCGAACCCTGCGAAATTCAGGGAAGTCTCAGGGATGCTCAAAACTTCGGGAATCGACCTCGAGCGGCTCGACGTGTCTTATCCAGAGGTTCAGGCCGACACGCTGGAGGAGGTAGTTGAGAACGCCTTGGACTGGCTGTCTTCTCGATACGGACAGGGGCTGGTGGTAGACGACTCAGGCCTGTTCGTCAGGATACTGAAGGGCTTCCCCGGTGTCTACTCTTCGTATGTGTTCCGGACGATTGGCTGTGAGGGCATCTTGTCGCTATTGGCGGGAGCGGAGAATCGGGAGGCGACCTTCGTGGCTTGTTTCGGCCTCGCAGCGGGAGATGAAAGGCACATCTTCAAGGGGGAGGCCAGCGGGGCCATAGCCGATGAGATGAGGGGGACTGGAGGGTTCGGATTCGACCCCATCTTCGTGCCCGACGGTCACCAGAGGACCTTTGCGGAGATGACCCTCCACGAGAAGAACGAGGTCTCGCATCGGGGCCGGGCGGTGGAGAAGCTCGCCCTCTACCTGAAGGGAGGTAGGACATGAGGCTCCCCAAGG
>CAYFZX010000058.1:0-7404 GCA_964347795.1 uncultured Methanomassiliicoccales archaeon | reverse complement strand
GACTTCATGCCCATCATCAAGCGGGAAGCCACGGACGAGAGGAACTTTGTCCGAAAGGCTGTCAACTGGGCCCTCAGGCAGATCGGAAAACGCAACCTCGCCTTGAACAGGCAGGCGGTGTTGACGGCGGCGGAGCTCAGCGAGATTGACTCGAAGAGCGCGCGATGGATCGCGGCCGACGCGCGTCGAGAACTGACGAGCCCGCAGGTCCAGCAGCGACTGCGGAGCTGATGACAGCCGTGCCCGCTCGCGATTCATTGATACGCTAGGAAGGTGTTATTCTCCCTGGAGATGGGTCATGCCCTACAAGTTCAGCAACTGTATCTGCCTCCAGGTGCCCCAGACGAAGGAGGCCCGAGAGTTCTACGAGAACGTCATGGGCCTTCCGGTCTCGGGAGAGGAGGGCGAGACCGTGGAGCTCGAAGCGGAGCAGAACCGACTGTTCTTGGACCAGGGAGAGCCCCTTGGGCCGATTCTCGAGTTCCTGGTGCCTGACCTTGAGGCTGCGAGAGAGGAGCTCCTACGCAAGGGATGCGAAGTCATCCAGTGGGAGGGGAAAGGTGGTTGCTGCTACCTCCGCGACCCCTTCGGGTTTGCCTTCAACCTCTTCGAAGAGCCTGATGCCTTTCCCTAGGATGCGAGGGCCTACGGCGCCCGCTCTGCCAATATATATACTCGGTATTGTAAGAGGCTCAAGATAATTAGAAGATTCGAATAATCCTTCACAGGAGATCATATGCAGAATGGTGGAAAGATCGCGATGGTTCTGTTCTCCGGCACCGTTGACAAGATGATGCCCGTGGGCATCATCTCCAGCGGGGCTGTGGCAATGGGGATGGATGTAGACATCTACCTGACCTTTTGGGGATTGGAGGCATTCGCCAAAAAGGCTCAGGGGATCGAACCGAAGTTCAGTGGCGACTACGTGGACATGGCGCCCATGATGGCCCAGGTGATGAAGGAGAAGAAGGTACCCAGCCTCTTCGACACGTTGAAGCAGGTCAAGGAGCTCGGGAACGTGCGGATTCACGCGTGCACCATGACCATGGATCTGCTTGGACAAACCAAGGAGGACTTCATCGACCTGGTGGACGATACGATGGGCGTGGGGGAGTATGTGGAAATGGCTAAGGACGCCGACATTACCCTCTTCATCTGATAGCCCACAAGGTGATACAGGTGGCTTCAGAAGAGATCAAGGTCGATCGCGTAGTGGACGCGCGCGGAAGCGTGTGCCCAGGCCCCCTCATGGCCCTGATTGGGGCCGTGCGGGAGCAGAAGGTGGGCGACGTCATCTCCGTGTACTCGGGTGATACCGGTTCCCGCACGGACATCCCGCTCTGGGTGGAGAAGGCTGGACACGAATTGCTCGCGCTGGAGGACCGAGAGGGCTACGCCGAGTTCATCGTGAGGAAGAAACGATAGGGGAAGAGGATGAAACGCATCGTCATCCTTGGTGGGGGTGTGGGCGGCAGTGTCGTCGCAAATGTCCTCGCCAAGAAGGCCGGCAGGAAGGCCGACATTACCGTCGTGGACAAGACTGGGAAGCACGTCTACCAGCCGGGCTTCGTCTACGTTGCCTTCGACAAGCAGAAACCTCACAAGCTCATCCGAAACGAGAGGACGCTGCTGAAACGGCGCGTGAGGCTCCTCATCGATGAGGCCGTTCGAATCGAGCCTGCCAACAAACTCGTCCACTTGAAGGAAGGAAGGCCGCTTCCGTATGATTACCTCGTCATCGCAACAGGTTCGGAGTTGTACCCCCAGGAAACCCCGGGGTACGAAGTAGGATACCACTTCTACAGTATGGAAGGGGCGTTGCAGCTCAGAGGGGCCCTCGAGGCCTTCCAAGGCGGCAAGGTCGTCATCGCCGTCGGAGGTTACCCGTACAAGTGCCCGCCCGCTCCAGCGGAAGCGGCCTGCCAATTGGACTTCTACTTCACCAGACGCGGGATTCGGGACAAAGTCGATATCCACTACCTGTCGCCCCTTGGTCGCCCCTTCCCCCTGGAGACGGTGTCCCCGATGGTCCAAGAGATCTTCGAGAAGAAGGGCATCAAGTATAGCGTCTTCTTCAACGTCGAGCGGGTAGATCCCGCGAAGAAGGTTGTTCACAGCCTCGAAGGTGAGGAGGTCTCTTTCGACCTCCTGGTTCTGATCCCGCCGCACCATGGCGCACAGTTCCTTAGGGACAGCGGGCTGACAGACGCTGGGGGATGGATCCCGACAGACAAACACACCCTCGAGGTCAGGGGCCACGAAGGGACCATCTGGGCCCTCGGCGACGCCACGGACTTGCCCATCAGCAAGGCGGGGGCCGCCGCCCACTACGAGGCGAAGGTGCTAGGGGAGAACCTTGTCGCGCTCATCAAGGGCAGAGAGCCGACTGGACGGTACGACGGCAAGGTGGTGTGCTTCTGCGACGCGGGTTTCCACAAAGGCATTGGAATGCGATTCGACTACGACCATCCGCCACACCCTCCCCCCTTGAGCCGACGGTGGTATCTGGGAAAGATTCTCATCAACAAACTCTACTGGCAGATCATCCCCAGGGCGAGGCTATGAACGCAGACAAGGAGCGATTCAGCATCCAGGCCGACTTCTGCAAGGCGATGTCCCACCCCGTTCGACTCGAAATCATCGACATCCTGAAAGATGGCGGCAAGACCGTTGGTGAAGCGGCTGAGATCATCGGTGTGAGCCAGGCCAACCTGTCCCAACACTTGGGGGTCCTGCGAAACCGTGGGGTCGTCCGTGCCGAGCGCGAGGGAAACAAGGTGATCTACTCTCTGACGAACCAGAAAATCGTCACGGCATGCTCCCTGGTTCGGGAGATACTGATGGATCAGATGAGTAGGCAACAGGCCGTCATCTTCAAAGGCGAGGGAGATCGAGGACAAGCTCTGTGACCACAACTTCAGTGTCTCCGACGGTTTCGGTCAGGGAACGGATGGGTTTGAACCCCTGGGACTTATAGAATCCCAAGGCCCTCTCGTTGTCTACCTCCGTCCGCACTCGCATACGGCGGTACCCCTCGCGGCGGGCCGTTTCGATGGCGATTCGACACAAACCGGTGCCGATTCGTCTCCCAGTCATGCTCTCCAAGACGACTATGCCCGCGAGTTCGACGAGGTCGTCATCTACAGCTCGGTTCGCTGAGAACCCCACGACCTTTTCGGCTTCCCTAGCGATGAACATCCGCCGATTCGGTCCCCCAACGCGTTTGGCGATGCTCTCCCGATTGGTGAGCGCCCTGATGGCCTCCTCGGTCGCTCCCGCGAAACCAGGTGCGTCGGGTCTCGCTTCCTCCCAAGCCCGCCAGAGAAATTCAGCTATGGACTCCGCGTCAGCCTCAGTGGCCTCAACGACGGATATCCCCTCACCCGACATGGGTCCTTGGGAAACCGCGAGGACATTCATGAACCTGCCGCTTGGCGTCCCGGAGGGCTTATCGAGGCTCTAGACCTGATTGACGGTCGGCCGTGGTTCTCGAGACAACCTGAGACCGAAAGGAAGACTCCCCTGGCTGCCGTCCTAGGCCCGTTGCCGCCGGGTTGGGCGCGACCCTCGGGCCTAGTCATAACCCCACTGCTTGGCCGCTTCTCTCACTCTCCTCACCAGTTCCGGCAGAGCCCCCCTCACCTCGGGTCTTGGTGAGGTACCAATCACCTGGACTCGCGGGATCTCAACGGCATAGATTCTGAAACGGCCAGGAACTCGCAGCCCGGCGCTGCGCGCAATGGAGATCGCTTCAGGAAGCCCGGCGAAGTGGGCGGATGGAACCTGAACCGGCCTCAGCTCCTGTGGGCCCAACTCCCTGATGTTTCCAGGCTGGTCGCCAAGTACCGAGTCGACCACAATGGCATCGTCGAAGCCCTCGAACAGTTCAACTAGATAGAGGCCGGACTGGCCCGCAGACCTGACCTCCACCCTGTCCCCCACAGCGTCACGGAGATGCTCCGCCGCTTCGAGTCCGATGCCGTCGTCTCCCAGCAGATCGTTCCCAAGACACAGTATCAGGAGCTTCATCGCCGCCAGCCATCCCGCCTGATCTCCCTGACAAGGGTCCCATCGGAGTTCATGATCCTCACCTCCAGAGGCATCTGGCCTGGCAAGGAATGAGTGGCACAGGCGTGGCAGGGGTCGTACGCCCTGAAGGCCATCTCCACCTGGTTCAGGATGCCGTCATCCACCACTCCCCCCTTGATAGCAGACTTTGCGGCCCTCTCCACCGACATGGCAATGCGGGCCGAGTTGTTCTGCGTCGCCACGATGAGGTTCGCTCCTGTCAATATGCCCTGGTCATCGCTCTTGTAGTGGTGAATCAGGATCCCCCGGGGTGCCTCCACGACGCCCATCCCCTCTTTGGGCGTCTCCGTCGGTACGATGCGGATCTTCTCGCCGATGATCTCCGGGTCGTTGACCAGCTCCTGGAATCTCTCCGCAGCGTAGACGATTTCCACGACCCGAGCCCAGTGGTTGGCCAGGGTGTGGTGCACGGGCTTCCCTCCGAGGACCTCATAGAACTTCTCGTAGAGCTCCTGGGCCCTCGGTGTCGCCATGCCGCCGGATACGTTCAACCGTGCTAGAGGGGCTACACTATAGATGCCGCTGTCCTCGCCTTCCACGAAACCCTTCCAGCCGACCTTCTTCAGGTAGGGAAACTTCACGTAGGTCCAGGGTTCGGAGTGCTCCGAGATGTGATCCGCGTACTTCTGGACGGGGAACCGGTCCAACTTCGTCCCGTTGGGATCGACCACCTGGATCTGTCCCTCGTAGAAGTTGACGTGATCCCTCTCATCTGTCAATCCCATATAGTGGGTCCGATGGGTGTAGGCGTCGGAAGTAATGGCGTTGACATAGGCCTCGTTGCCGAGGACGACGTCCTCCAGCAGATTGTTACAAAAGAGACCGAACTCCACACCCCGGTCGGCGATCTCTCTGTAGCGATCTCGAGCCTCCTCGGTAACGCCCTTGGAGACCCCGCCGGGCAGTCCGTGGACAGGATGGATAACCTTGCCACCGAGCTCCGTGATGATACTTCGGAGGTCCTTCCGCATGGCGATGACCTTCTTCCCGATCTCCAATCCTGCCTTCTGAATCACGCCGAGGACGTTTCGCTCCGCCTTGGGCGCTGTCGGCCCTACGACGAAATCCGGCCCACCAAGGAAGAACAGGTGGAGCGCGTGGTCCTCCAGCATGAAGATGCTGTATATCATCTCCCTGATCTTCTTCGCCGTCTCTGGAGGATCTACCTTGAAGAGGTCGTCCAGTGCCTTGGTGGCCGCGGTGTGGTGAGCCGTCGGACAGACACCACAGATCCGAGAGGTTATCTGCGGGGCGTCTTCCGCCTGTCGACCCACGAGGAAGTTCTCGAACCCTCGCAGCTCAGGAATCTGGAAGTACGCCCGGGAGACGTCGCCGTTGTCGTCCAGGAAGATCGAGATTCTGCCGTGACCTTCCAAGCGGGTGATGGGATTCACGGTTACATGCCTAGCCACCCCGCTTCACCTCCTTCTTCGAGGTTAACGGAAGACGCGCCAAGGAGTACCTGTAGAAGACTCCCAAGGGATCGGGCAACTTCTCGAAGATCTGGAGCAGCTCCTCTTCGTCGTCGCTCTCAATAATCGAGGAGAGGAAGGAGATGCCCTTGGCCCCCTGGTCCATGACCTCATCGAGCGGTCCGAAACATCCAGTACAGGGCATGTAGCCCTTCACACAGAGAGCGTCACAGCCTCCGCGGGTCACCGGGCCGAGACAGAGTAGGCCCTGGGCTAGCAAACAGGTCTCGGGGTCGATCTCCGCCTCGTGCACGCGCTTGATCTCGGAGACGAGCAACTTCTCCGGCTTCGAATCGTTCAGTGGGCACTCGTGGCAGAGAGCGCGATCGCCGGCGAGGACGGTCCCCTCTGGGGGAAGCTCGCCCGTTAGGAGCGCCGTCAGGGCGTCCGCAACCACCTTGGGCGTGGGAGCGCACCCAGGGACATAGTAGTCCACCTTGACGACCTCGTCGAGGGCCTTCACCTGATCCCAGAACTCCGGGAGCTCCACGATTCCGTCTGGGGTTTCAAGCCGAACCAGGGGTTCCTGCCCATCGTCCTTCTCCACGGTCGGCCCCGTGTGGTAGTAGTAGTCGAAAATCGTCTCCCTGTTCCACTGGTTGGCCAGACCGGGGACCCCTCCCAAGTGAGCGCAGGCTCCAAAGGCGAAGACTAGCTTCGACTTCTTCCTGAGTAACTGGGCCATCTCCTCCTGCTCGGACAGCCGGATGGCGCCGTTGATGAAGGCGGCCGCGATGCTACCGTCCGGCATCGCCTCGACGTCTTCGACTTTGAAGTCCAGGGCCACGGGCCAGAAGACTATGTCCACGGCCTCCACGATGTCCAGGATCTGCTCCGCCAGGTCAACAATGGCCTCCTCACAACCGCCACAGGAGGCACACCAATAGAAGGCCACCTTCGGCTTGTCCGCCATCCTACGCCCCTCCCTCCTCCCGCAAGGGGCCCAGCTCTCGAATGTGTTCCGTGATCTCATCCGCTACCCTGCGGAATTTCTCCGGCTCGGAGGCGGAGATCCACTCCAGGCGAATGCGCGCGGGGTCAACTCCCAGCTGGGGGAGGAGCTTCTGTAGGAGCAAGAATCTGCGCAGGACCTTGTAGTTGCCCTCGCGGTAGTGGCAATCGCCTGGGTGACAGCCGCACATCAGGACGCCATCGGCCCCCTGCTTGAAGGCCGCCAGGACGAACTGTGGGTCGATGCGGCCCGAGCACATCGTTCGGATGATTCTCACGTTGGGGGCGTACCTAGCCCTGGAGACCCCGGCGGCATCCGCGGCGATGTAGGTACACCAGTTGCAGACGAACGCCACGATCCTAGGCTCGAAGACCTCCAACTTGCTCTCTGCCTGCATCATGTCAGCAACCCCCACAGTTCCTCCATGATCTGCTCATCCTCGAAGAGCTTCTGACCTATGGCGGAACTCGGGCAAGCGGCCACGCAGACGCCACAGCCCTTACACAATGTCTGATTGATGCTGGCTACGTTCGCCTCGTGGTCGAACTCGACGGCGAGATAGGGACAAAGGGGCACGCACACCTGACACCCGGAACACATCGATTTCTCCACGTAGGCCAAGTTGGGCTCCAGCGTGATGGAGCCCTTCGACGTCAGGGCAATCGCTTCCGCCGCCGCGGCCTCTGCCTGGGCCACCGTTTCAGGGATGTCCTTCGGCCCCTGACACGCGCCCGCGATGTAGATGCCGTCATTGATGGTGGCGACAGGCGCCAACTTAGGATGCCTCTCGAGGAAGAAGCCCTCGGTGGAACACCCGATGTTGAGCATGCGCCTCACTTCCTCCTTGTCCTTCTGAGGCTCCATGGCGACGCTAAGGATGACCATGTCAAC
>CAYFZX010000057.1:0-7424 GCA_964347795.1 uncultured Methanomassiliicoccales archaeon | reverse complement strand
GGGGAGGTGAGTTCCTTGAGAACGGCGTCGACGTCGAAATCCTCCCCAATGACCCTCTTCACCTCATCCCCCGCTCACGGGCGGCAACAGGGCCACCTCATCATCCTCATGGACCTCCACCGAGGCGTCGCCCACCTCCTGGTTGACGGCAACGAGCACCGGGCCCATTCTCTGGACCTTGGGGTAGCGGGCATTGAAGGCCTTCAGGAGCGTGTCCACGGAGCACGGCTTCGAGACTTCCAGCTCCACGACCTCCTGCCCCACCTCCTCCCGCAGGGAGGCGAAAAGACGGACAGAGACCTTCACGCGAGGTCCTCCGTCCAGTAGGGCCTCCGCGACTGGATGGCTCCCGCGAGGAGGGCCACCAGATCGTCATGGGAGGCGCCGCGGTCCAGGGCCTCCTTCAGATCCGTCTCGGCCTTCTGGTCGAAGAGGCAGGTCTTCACCCTCCCGCTGGTGGTGAGGCGGATCCGATAGCAGCCGTCGCAGAAGGAGGGGTTGAACATGGGCCCCACGAGCTCTACTAGTGTGGAGCCCCCATTGGCGGGGACTTGATAGCGGGGACGGTCGTGGAGCTCGTTCCGACCCACGAGCACGCCACACTGGCGCAGCTTGGGCTCCAGGCCCTTCACGGCGACGTATCGCTCCCAGAAGACATCGGATCTGAGCTGGTGCAGCGGTCCTTGGAGTTCGATGACCTGCAAGATCGCGCCCGTCTCGGCCGTGAACTCCATCATGTCCCAAACCTCCGATTCGTTGATCCCCTTGAGGAGGACCATGTTGATCTTCACGGGGTAGAAACCGGCCTCCAGGGTGGCGCGCAACCCGTCAAGGACCTTGGGCAGCAGGTCGACGCCCGTGACTCTCCGATAGGTTTCCCGGTTCAGCGTGTGGAGACTGACGTTTACCCGGTCCAGGCCGGCCTTCCTCAGAGGGCGCGCGAGATCGGCCATCAGGGAGGCGTTGGTCGTCATGGAGACCTCCCGCAGGTGGGGGCGGAGCCTGGAGACAACCTCGACAATGTCCCGCCGCAGCGTAGGCTCCCCGCCGCTTAGCTTCACCTTCTGCACGCCGACGTCCACTGCGGCCTTCACAATCTTCTCCAGGTCCTCCGCCGAGAGGATGTCCTCGCTAAGAGGCTGCCCCTCCATGTGGCAGAAGAAGCAGCTGGCATTGCATATCCTGTTGAGGGAGATTCTAAGGTTGGTGGTCTCCCGACCGAAGGAGTCCCTCACGGTGCCGACGAAGGATAGGGGCTCTCATAAGGCTTTCGTGATTTACCTATTTACTTTACGTAGTTCCACCCAGGGGCTGTGGGAGATGGCCCTGACACATTCGGCCTGAGATTGTTCTCGTGGTTTGGCACACCCCATGGGCTAGGGCGTGCCCGCGAGATGGTTCTGTGCCCTTTCAAGATCCTCGGGGGTGTCTACATCCAAGAGGCAAGCCATTCCGAAGGGCATCTCACGAAGCGCCTCCTCGTCCATGTAGACTAGGTTCATGCGCGTGAGCACGTCAACCGGAGCCTGGCCGCCGCTCGAAACCACCGCACGGGCGGCCCCCAAGAACGCTTCCCTCTGGTACGCTCCGACGACGGGGTTGGCGGTTCCATGGACTCTCGGCACACAACCTTCTACTCTCCGGGCCCTCAAGAGCAGCGCGCGATAGAGCTCCGTGGAGAGGAGGGGAGCATCACAGGGGGCCACCAAGACCCACGGCATTCGGGCTCTCTGGAAGCCGGCTAGGAGACCGCCCAAGGGTCCCGTCTCCTCGTCGGCCACGAAGACGACCTCTGGGCAGATTTCCTTGAGAAGCTCCAACTGACGCTCCCCACCGTGGGCCACGATGACTTCATCTGAGAGTTCCTGCAGGACCCGGAGGGGGCGAAGGATGAGCGGCTCACCCCTCGACGGCACGACGGCCTTGTAGACTCCGAGACGCTCTCCACGGCCTCCGGCGAGGACGAGACCTGTCGTACTCCACATCGACCCCGATGCCCCCTTGCGGCAATGCATATATTTTGTAGACTTATATAAACCCATTATTTATTAAGGAGGTTGAGGATGCCCACCCGTGCCTGCCTCCCTAGTGGAGCCCAGGAAGATCCAAGTACTCGGTGGAAGCACATACACAGTCTCCATACCCAGACGCTGGGTTGACCGACTGGGTATCGAACCCGGCGACTTTGTGTCGCTTCAGCTCACGAAGGACGGCCACCTATTAATAAGGTCGAAGTCCGCCCCCCACCCCGTGGAGAAACGAGGGTCGCTGGACCCATCAGGGCTTTCGCCCGATGAGATCCATCAGCGGCTCCTCGGCCTCTATCTGGCGGGATTCAAGAGGATCGAAGTGCATCGCGATCCGAAGATAGCCCCCGAGGCGATGAGCGCCATCCGCGACCTCTCGCGCAGTGTGTCGGGTCTCGAGCTGGTGCAGGAGACCCAGACCACAGCCATCTTGGAGGATATCATCGACCCCACCCGATTCTCGATGAAGATGGCCTTGGAGCGAATGTACGCCCTCTTGCGCTCTTCGATGGTCCGGATCGTCGACGGCTTCCTCGGCAAAAATGCGCGCGGCTTGACGGAGTCCCTCGCCAAGTTGGAGGACGTGGAGAGGCTGTCTTGGATTGTCATGAAGCAACACCGGATGATCGCCGAGGAGCCCGTCTTGGCGTTGGACCTGAATCTGGATGTGGCTGACTCCCCCGCCTATGCCCTAACCGCCCAGCACCTGAAAGCCATGGCCTGGACGTGTCGCGACATCCTCGACATGTTGGCGGAGCTCGACAAGTTGAAAGTCCCGAGGTCCGCCCTCTTGGAGTGCGTGGAGATCGGAAACTCGGTCATCTCCATGTCCGACAAGGGCCTCTTCGCCTTCACGAGAGGGGATCTGAGGAGCGCCACGGACTGCATTTCTTCCCTCCCGATCCTTGAGGAGAGAATCAACGAGGTCCGGGAGTTCGTTGCCAAGCCGGCCAAGGGCAAGCTGAGTTGCGCCGGATGCCTGGCAGTCGGCAACGTGCTTGAGTTGTTGCGAAGATTGGCCCGGCTCGTAACCACCGTGGCAGAGGTATCCTTCCAAGGGTCCGCGACCCAGAAGTGACGGCCCTCTGCAGGCCCTCTGCAATTTCCATACTTTCTACAAACAAAGACCAAGAGGATGGCCCCGCATCGATTTCTCGTGTGCGGAAGCCTAGCATCTTCTGCTCATGAGGTCGCCTCACCCCTTCAAGCACTACTCAAGCTCACCGAAGACTGCGGAATCCAGTCCCTCGCCACCATCTGTGACTATCTGAAGGACGGGGTGGAAGATCCGGAGATCAGAGGCATGTTAGAGGATGTTCTCAGGGCCTCGGTGAGGCAGACCAGTCTCGTTCTCAAGCAGGTCCGGAGTGCGCTGGAGGGTAAGGATGACCGGTAGCCAAGAGGAGTTGGCAATGTTGAGATCAGTACTGGAATCGAGGATGTCCGGACTCAAAATTTGCAACGATGTCCTCGAGGGGGCGGTTGACAAGCCCCTGAGGCAGTTGATTGAGACGCTCCGGGACGAGGAGGCCGAGCTCATCTCCCGGCTCCAAAGGACAATTGCCACCGTGATGGAGGAGGGCTGATCGGCGTGAGCGGCCCCTGTTCGTTCGCCCACCAAGACCTCCCGGGGGGGATCCAAGGATGAAACACTCCAGACGGACCTTTCTGAAGCTGAGCGGCGCGGCCGCCGCGGGGACTGCGGTCGTGAGTCAACTCCCCCCCTTCAGCAATCGTCTCCCCTCCATCTTGATGCCCAGGGAGGAAGCGCTCCCTGCCCCTCTCGCGGAGACGTTTGTCCCCACCACATGCTGGATCGGGAAGCAGGATTGCGGCATGCTCGCAAGGAAGGTCAACGGAAGGATCGTGAAGCTCACGGGTCATCCCGACAACCCCCGCAATCTGGGGACCCTTTGTCCCAAGGGGGAAGCCCAGATTATGGCCTTCTACGACCCGAACCGGGTCAAGACGCCCCTGCTCCGGACGAACGAGAAAGGCGTCACGGGTGAATGGCAGGAGACCACCTGGGACGACGCCCTCAACCGTGTCGCGCAGAGGATTGTGGAGATCAGGGATCGTGACCCCAGTCTGATCCTCTGGCAAAAGGGACGGAGCAAGGCGAAGAACTTCTACGACACCGCCTTCGTCAAGGCGATTGGCGCCACCAAGATGGGGCACGGTGGCTACTGCTCGGATGCAGCCTATCGAGCCACGGAGTACACGATCGGGCTCCACGGTGGTCTTCACCCCGACTTCAGGCATACCCGCTACCTCCTCTCCTGGGGATGGAACATCACCAATGCGGGTGGAAACAAGTTCTGCTGGATTACCTGGCCTCAGCAGCTCAGGGAGGCCCGGGAGCGCGGCATCAAGGTGGTCCACATCGACCCGAGAATGCACAGCGCGGGTCCTTTTGCCGACGTCTGGCTCCCCATCAGGCCCAGCACAGACCTCGCCCTCGCGCTGGCTCTCTGCAACGTGTTGATTGCGAACGGGTATGTGGACACAGACTACCTCTCGACCTACACCAACGCGCCCTTCCTGGTGGGGGAGGACGGCTCCTTCTATCGGGTCGGCGACAAGGAGCAGGTCTGGGACACGGGGACCTCCGCTCCAATGGACCATGATAACCCGGCCGCCGTGCCCTCCCTGGAGGGCGAGTACACGGTCGGCGCTGAGACTCTCAAACCGGCCTTCCAGCTCTTTACGGAGCACGTGGCCTCCTACACCCCCGAGTGGGCGGAAGGAGTCTGCGACGTCGCGGCGGCACAGATCCGGCAGGTGGCCCTCGAGATGGGCGAGAACGCCCTGATCGGCAGCACCATCAACCTGGAGGGCGAGGACATCCCCTACCGACCCGTCGCCATCATGGCCTATCGTGTGGTTCAACAGGAACTGGGATTCCAGCTCGCCCGGGCCATGATCATGATCTTGATGCTTCTTGGAGCCGCGGGCGCCGTTGGCGGGTCCCTTGTCGATTTCAGCTGGAAGATTCACAAGAATTATGCGGGCCTAGATGACATTTCGATTGGGGACCCCCCGTACCATTTCTACCTCAAGAACAGCAAGTTCTTCCCGATCAATACCGGCCTTCCTGGAGTG
Source organism: uncultured Methanomassiliicoccales archaeon (assembly GCA_964347795.1). GTDB lineage: Archaea > Thermoplasmatota > Thermoplasmata > RBG-16-68-12 > JAJISG01 > JAJISG01. Next base: position 2,295 of record CAYFZX010000057.1, on the reverse strand, counting down.
ACCGCGAAGGTCATGTTGGACCCAGAACGCTACGGGGTCGAAGAACTCCCGGAAATGGCCATCCTTCACATGGTCAACCCGGTGGTGTCTTTCCCGTCCCAGAAGGAGTTCCTGGATTCGTACCAGAAATTCGACTACGTCGCGGCCATTGCCCCCTGGCTGTCGGAGACCGCGGACCTCTTCGCCGACGTGGTGCTTCCGGCGGCGACCATCGAGAAGTACGAGGGCCCAATCAGTGCCACCGACCAGTACGTCGATGCCGTTACCCTTCGTCTGCCGCCGATGGATCCCCTCTTCGATTCGAGGGGTGAGATTGACATCTACATGGACCTGTGTGAGAAGATCGGCGTCCTCTACGGCGAGGGCGGCTACCTCGATCAGGTGAACGCTGCCCTGAAGATGGAGGAGCCCAACGCCCTTTCCCTGGACAGCAAGCCCACCGTTCGTGAGATCTTCGAAACCTGGGCCCAATCCCAAGGGATCGATGGAGGCGTCTCCTACTTCGAGGAAAACGGTGTGCTCGTCAAGGGGCTTCTGTCCCCCACCAAGCGATACGGCTACGCCGCCGACCCGCCCTTCGGGGGCGCCCTGCACCGCCTCTACGGGGAGAGCCTGCTGCGGTACCAGAATGAGATGAAGGCGAAGGGCGTGGAGCAGATCTACTGGCAGGACTACACGCCGTTCCCCGTGTGGCGAGATCCCACGATGGAGGGGTCCCCGTCGGCCTACGACCTCTACCTGATCAGCTACAAGCTCATCGAGCACAAGCAGTCCCGGACCAGCTTCATCCCGCTTCTGGCGGAACTGACCCCGGAGCAGCGGCTCGACATGAACCCGGAGGCCGCCCGGGCGCGGGGCATCCGCGAAGGGGACCTGGTGTGGGTCGAGGCCCAGAACGCGGTGACGGGGGAGACCCGAGAGCTGAAGGTGACGGTCAAGCTGACGGAGGGGATTCGGCCCGACACGGTGGCCATGCCAGCTCACTTCGGAATGTGGACGCAACCGTGGAACGAAGGACAGGGGCCGACACCCAATTCCGTCTTCTTCACGGGGGAAGGCTACTGGACCAACACCGCCGACCAAGCCTACGGTGTGAAGGTCGGAGTGCGAAAGGGAGGTGAAAGGTAATGCCCAAGTATGCGATGGCGATCGACCTCGATCGATGTACCGGTTGCCGCGCCTGTATGGTCGCGTGCAAGGTGGAGAATAACGTCCAAGAGGCCTTCTTCTGGATGTACGTCTTTCGATTCGAAGAGGGCGAGTATCCCAGTACCCGGATATGGTACATCCCGAGGCCTTGTCAGCACTGCGATAACGCCCCCTGCGTCGCGGTGTGTCCCGTCGGGGCCCGCTACAAGCGGATCGACGGGCTCGTGGCCACGGACTGGGATCGCTGTATCGGCTGCCGGTACTGTGAGGTGGCCTGTCCCTACGGCGTGAACTACTTCAACTGGAAGGAGCCGTCGACGAGCTACTACCTGGGGTGGGAGGACGGGGACCTGACGCCGGTTACCGGGGGCGCGGTGCCCCCCTACAGCAATCCCGACTTGGTGGAGGCCTACGGCCCGGAGCAGCGGCGCATCGCGGGGGGCGGCCACATCAAGGGAGTCGTCGAGAAGTGCACCTTCTGCGTGCAGCGGGTCGAGAAGGGGTTGTTGCCCGCCTGTGCGGAGAGCTGTCCCGTCCACGCGATCCACTTCGGCGACCTGGAGGATCCAAAGAGCGAGGTCTCCCGTCAGCTGCGGGAGAACCTTCACTTCCGCCTCTTGGAGGAGGTGGGGGCTGAGCCGAGGGTCTTCTACGTGGGCGGGAAGCCCCCTGGGGCCCAGACGAGACAGATCGACACCATTGGCAAGAGGGTGGAGCTATGACGGGCGAGGTGGTCAGCCGAGAATTGCCCTTCGGGGTTGGCCGCATCACCAGCCGATGGGTGTTCTTGATCATCGTCTCCGTGGGCGCCATCATTTTTGGCCTGTACGCGTACGGCCTTCAGCTCTCTGCAGGTGAAGTGGTCACTGGTCTGCGTGACATCGGCCCAATGGGGGGCGCTGTCTGGGGCCTCTACATCGTCCTTGCCGTCTACTTCGCGGGCATCGCCTTCGCCGGCATCACCATCGTAGCCCTCGTCAGACTGTTCAATCTGTCCTACATGCAGCCAGTCGCACGGATCGGGGGTCTGATGACGATCGTCGCCATCATCCTGGGCGCGCTGAGCATCATCGCGGACCTGGGGCAACCCTTCCGAGGGATCGTGAACCTCTTCGCGTACGCGCGGCCCCAGTCTCCCTTCTTCGG
>CAYFZX010000056.1:0-7536 GCA_964347795.1 uncultured Methanomassiliicoccales archaeon | reverse complement strand
CCCCACGCGGCCATAGAGGCACTGGCTTGTCATGACGATGTGAACGCCCTTCTTCGCGGCCCTCCTAATCCTTGGTACGAGGTCTTTGGGCGTGTGTCCCAACCCAGTACCCGCCAGGACGATGCCCTTGTTCAGCTCCGCGCAGGTATCAATAATGTCGGGCTTCATGCCGGGGTAGGTGTATAGGAGGGCCACATTCTCTTCCATCGGTGTGTCAGCCACGACCTTTCCTTCCGAGCCGCGGCGGTATTCCCCCAACCACGTGACCTCACCGTTCACGTGAACCCTACCAAGGGGCGTCTCGTCGACGCTCCTGAAAGCGTCGCGCCGGCTACTGTGCATCTTCCGCACCTTTGTTCCTCTGTGGATTGACACGTGGGCATCCGAAGTCTCCTCGTGCATCACGACAACGACCTCTCCGAGGTCGGTGGAGGCCAGGTGGGCAGCGGAGAACAGGTTGAGATAGGCATCGCTACTTGGCCTGTCTGACGATCTCTGGGCGCCCACCAAGATGACCGGGCCTGTGAGCCCCTTTATCATGAACGACAGGGCCGCCGAGGTGAATCCCAGGGTATCGGTACCGTGGGGGATTACCACGGCTTTGGACCCCATGTTCAGCTCCTTGGCCACTTCTCGGGCCAGCCTCTGCCAGTTCTTGGGCTTCATGTCTTCGCTCAGGATGCTGAAGAGGACCCGAGCCCTCACGTTGCAGAGATCCTGCAACTCAGGAACGGAGAAAGCCAGGTCTTCCGCCGTCAGCGCTGGGAAGACCGCCCCGGATCGATAGTCCACATAGCTGGCGATGGTCCCTCCAGTGCCCAAGAAGGATATGGTGGACTTCCCGGGATTCTCAACCGGTTCCCGCCTTGGACGCGCTCGTCCTCCTCTCGCCCGCCGCCTCTTGATCGCCATGTCAGGAGTGACCTCGAGCCCCAGGTTGTACCCGTTCTCCAGCTTGATGGTGAGGATTCTGTCGTCGCTGAATGAGTGGTGGGGCATTACGGTCCCGGAGTACTTCTTGCCCTTACATTCAACCCTAACCTCGTCCCCGACGTCGACTCCCGCCCTCTCTAGGAGCGATTGTATCTTTCTGGGGTAACCCATCGTGAAGCAAACTGCAGGGTGAGTAAAACACTTTTGTGGCGAATTGAATGGACGTGAAGAGGTGGGTACACGGGCCGCTATAGGGGCGTGCGCGAGGTCCTTAACGAGATGATGTGGCATCCAGACAGAGACCCGACCAGGACCGTCATTCTCTTCATGGATCGGGAGACTTCTGAAGGATTTGCATCCATCCCGGGGGATGAAGTGGAGGACGTCGGGGCGTCGAGCTTTACCGCCCGTGGCAGTACCATTCCGTTCTACAAGGTGTTACGTGTCCTGCACAACTCCGAGGTTCTCTTTGAGCGGAAGGCTCCGGATGACCGCGGATAGTCTACTGGGTTTCTGCAGTTCGTACCTGCTCAAGTTCATAGGTAATTCGGTCGACGTCCTTGCCCTTGCTTCGCCTCCGGAGAATGCGCATTTCCCCTATCTCCGAAACGTTTTTGACATGGGTACCCCCACAGGGGCAGAGGTCGACATCGCCGACTTGAATGACTCGGAGCCGGCTGATGCTCTTCGGGATGAGGGACATTATGGCTCGCTCCTCCTCAATCCTCTCCTCGAGGACTGGTCTGTCCTCCTCGTAGATGGTGACGGGAGCCCCGCTCTCGACCACCTGGTTGAACTCCTCCTCAAGTTTGACAAGGTCCTCCTGGGTGAAGCTCGCCGGGGAAAAATCCACGTGGCTGTAGTCTAGGTAAAGCTGGTTCCCTACCGTTCTGGCCCCATACAACCGAAAGACAATGCCGGAGATTAGATGCTGGGCCGTGTGCATCCTCATATGGGCATACCGCCGGTCCCAATCGACCCTCCCTACGACGTCGTCCACAGGAGGTACCTGCTCCACGTAGTGGCGAATCTTGCCTCCTTCCTTGAGGACCTTGGGGACCCGAGTGGAGCCAGCCTCCCATTCCAACCTGCCCGTGTCATAGGGTTGCCCCCCTCCCTCCGCGTAGAATGCTGTCCGATCGAGGACAACGTAATGGCCCCCTCTCTCCATGACACGGGCCTTGAATGACCGAATGTAGTTCAGCTCGTTCATCGGCCTATCTGAAAACTCTGGATCTTGGCCAAGGTAGATGACTGCCGTCTTCATTCTGAGTCGGAACCGAGTCGTCGGTAATAAGCCCTAACCTCGGTGGCGGGCGGACATCACCTGGGGTAGGATCGCGGCAAAGGCTTCCAGCGGGGCGATGTGGAACTCACACACATCTCCCCCCATGGCTGAGCACCTGATCTCCTCGCAGTGGACATCCATGCCTGTGAAGGTCTTGGCGATGCCTGCGTGATAGCCTGCGTAGAAGTGGCAGACGGGCGTCTCCGAGGTACCATAGGCCTCGGCGATGAGGCTGTTCTTCACCCGGATGTTCATCGTAGAATTTGACGGATCCATGGAAGCGATCTCGAACCGGCCGTGCCCGAAGCCAGCCATCGCCCGTGAGAGATACTCGAGCTTCTCTGTCTCGCCTGGCTCTGTCATGCCTGCCTCGTGCAGCATCTGACGATAGAACCCGGCCTTCGCCCTGGCGGCCTTCTCTCCTGCCATATAGATGGGTGCCTTCGCCGACTTCCCCATGAGGGTCTCGAGTTCCTTGTGAAGGGCGATGAGCATGGTGGGGGTGACGAGGCAAAAACGTTCTCCACGGACCCGGAGACAACCCCCTTCAAGGTCTATCTCCAAGCTCTCTTTGATGCCTTCCGGTACCTCGTGTTCGGTCATTGCCAGACCTTCAGAAGGGCCTTCTGATTGTGTCTGGGCTCGTTCGTGGATGCTATAAGATTTGTCCCGCGGCTCTCATCCCTGATAATCCCTGAGGAGGTGGCGGGCTATCACCATCCTCTGGATCTCGCTGGTCCCCTCATAAATCTCCGTGATCTTGGCGTCCCTGTAGAGCCTCTCCACGGGAAATTCTCGAAGGTATCCGTAGCCCCCGAAGACCTGCATCGCTTCGCGAGACGCCCTGACCGCGAGATCGGATGCGAAGAGCTTGGCCATCGACGCCTCCTTCGTGTACCTGCTCCCAGAGTCGCGCAGGTACGCAGCCCTATGGACGAGGAGCCGCGCGGCGTCTATCTCCGTCGCCATATCTGCCAGCTTCCATTGAATGGCCTGGAAGCTGGAGATGGCCTGGTCGAATTGCTCCCGCTCCTTGGAGTACTGTAGGGCTGCCTCAAAGGCGCCCCGGGCGATGCCCAACGCCTGACAGGCGATGCCAATGCGGCCACCGTCCAGGGTGGAGAGAGCGACCTTGAACCCCTCGTTCAGATCCCCAAGCATGTTCTCCTTGGGCACGCGACAATCCTCGAACTCCAAGGCGGTGGTGTCGGTGGCCTTGATGCCCATCTTCTTTTCCTTGCGGACTTTGTTCATCCCGGGAGCATCGGTGGGCACGATGAAGGCCGAGATGCCCTTGCTCCTTGGGGCGTCGGGCTCCGTCTTTGCATAGGTCACCAGGACATGGGCGTGCCACGCGTTGGTGACAAAGATTTTCTGGCCGTTGAGGATCCACTCGTCCCCGTCGAGGACGGCGGTACTCTTCATGGCTCCCGCGTCGCTCCCGGACCAGGGTTCCGTCAGCGCGTAGGCGCCGAGCCACTTCTCCTGGGTGAGCTTCGGAAGGTAGAACCGTTTCTGCTCCTCCGTTCCATATCTCAGGATGGGATCGCAGACGAGGGAGTTGTTGACCGACATGATGGCGCCCAGGGAGGCATCGGCCCGGTTGATTTCCTCCATGGCAAGGCAGTAGCTCATCGTATCCGTCCCCCCGCCGCCGTACTTCTCCGGGACCATCATCCCCATCAGCCCCAGGTCGTACAGCTTGTGGACCAGCTCCTTGGGGAACTCCTCAGCTTCGTCGTACTGCGGTGCCAGGGGGGCGACTTCCTTGTCCGCGAACTCGGCGACCATCCTCTTCAGGAGGTCATGCTCCTTCGTGAGCTCAAACTGCAAGGACAAGCCTCTTCTTCCAGAGGGTCGCGAGAGGGTATTAAGGCTTGCGAGCTCAGCCTATGAGGGATATGCCGAGATCGCGAAACCAGAGGAAGATGAGGCCCCGTGTGATGCCCGCAATGAAGTTCACGATGAGGAACGTGTGGAACTGTATCAACTGCCCTTGTTTGTTGAAGAGGGAGTAGAGGTAGATAGGCAACGTGTCAGGAAAAAAGGGGATCGAGAGGAGGGCGAGGAGACCAACCCATCGAGTGGCCCTTACGAAGCGGGTGACGTAGCCGACGATCTGCCCCGCTATCCGATACCGGGCGGCGTAGATTCGGATGTTGTCCTCCACCCTCAGGCCGATGGCGAAGATGGCCCCGGCTCCCACCATCTTGCCGAGGCCCATGACCACCGCCAGTTGAATGAAATGGAGGCCCTGAGGCTCGAGAATGAGGGCAAACTCCACCGGAAACGGTAGGAAGATGGCCGTCATGATGCTGTAGATGAAGAGGACGATGACGAAGATCGCGGGCTGGTTGACGTAAACCTCTAGGATTCCTGCAAAGAATTCGATGATCTGGTCCAGAACTATTCGGATGCCTCCGACGCGTAATGGTCGGACGGCATAAAAGGATGGAGGCCGTCATTTTCAGGGCCGAGAAACTATCTGGCCCCAGGCTAGTAGGGGCGTGAGGACGGCTAAGCCTTATAAGAAGGCCAGCAATAGTTGAGACAGGTGTCGCGATGCCTACATTCGAATACGCAAGTGAAGCCGAGATCACCAGGGCGATCTTGCAGGGGTTTGCCCGCGACTTGGAGTCTTATGCTGAGTCTGACGTCATCGTGGTGGGCGGTGGGCCGAGTGGCCTTATGGCCGCGAGGGAACTGGCGCAGAAGGGCATCAAGACCCTGATCATCGAGAGGAACAACTACCTGGGTGGTGGCTTCTGGCTGGGAGGCTACCTCATGAATACGATCACCGTTCGGGCCCCGGGTCAGAAGATCCTGGACGAGCTTGGGATTTCCTATGAGGAGTACGCGACGAATCTGTATGTGACCAGTGGTCCCGAGGCATGCTCGAAAACCATCGCCGCCGCCTGTGACGCTGGGGTCAAGATTCAGAACATGACTTCGCTGGAGGACGTGGTAGTGCGCGAAAATAACCGCGTCGGGGGGGTTGTCGTCAACTGGACGCCCGTCCAGGCCCTACCCCGAGAGATTACCTGCGTGGACCCCGTGGCCCTCGAGGCCCGCATCGTCATGGATGCTACGGGCCACGACGCGGAGGTGGTTTCTGCCCTTGAGAAGAGGGGGATCCTGAAGATTCCTGGCGAGGGGGCCATGTGGGTGGAGAAGTCAGAGGACCTCGTCGTTGAACACACCGGTCTTGTTCACCCAGGGCTCATCGTTGCCGGAATGGCCGTCTCCAGCACCTACGGCCTGCCTCGGATGGGTCCAACCTTCGGGGCGATGTTGATGTCCGGCAAGAGGGCTGCTGAAGTGGCCTATGAAATCCTCAAGAAGTGAGATCCTAGGGGTACCTGAGAGAATTCTCCTCTATGACGATCCATCTTCCCCAGCGTTGGACCTGGAAGAGATTCGCTCTTATCTTCACGAGAACACCGGCGCGAGCGTAGAGTCGAGGCCTGAGTTCTTCTCACACCAACGAGGGGAGGACCTGGAGGCCCTGGCAAGGAGCGTGACCAAGACCCGGGTGAGAAATCCTCGAGGGGAACCAGAGGAGTTCGAGCCTCTCCTCGGGGAGGTCGATTTCGAATTGAGGATGCTGCGCGATCCCCGGAAGAGGCTGCCAGGGATTCTCTATGACGGTTTCCGTTTCCAAAACGCCCTGAGGGCGCTTCTAGCTCAGGAAGAGAGAAGCTGGAGGACGATGCACCTGGCGTTCACCAGTCGCCTGGTCGGAACCCTTGACCCCACCGATCGGCTGTACCATGCGCGGGTCATCGTCTGCGGATACCCATCCATCATTTCCACGAGCGGGCTAGTTGAGGGTCCCGCCAAGCCCAGGGAGTTCTACTTGGTGAGGCGCGGCTACAGCGCCCTAGGATTGACGCCCCCCACCGACACGTTGAAGGAGGAGCTCCGGGGGAGGTTCATTGACTATGACGATGAGAGAACCACGGAGGTCCTCAAGGGCTATGTCCTTCAGGCGTTCTTCTATCACGCGACCGGGGACCCCTTCTGCAGCAACCCCGACTGCAGGCTGTTCAACGCCCACTGGCAGGAGGAGATGATCCAGTCCCAGCTGTCGTCAGGAGAACTCTGTGAACAGCACCGCAGCCTCTTGAAGGGCCTCAAAGATGCCGTCGGGTCGAAAGAGATCGGATAGGGTCCTCGGACCTCAGCGGAGCCTCGAGGGGCAAACCTTTCAAAAACCTATCGCAGTAACGGACCTGTGAGATTCGAGCGCTTCGAGATGGAGCGATGGCAGTCTACACACGAGCATGGTGTGGAGTTCAATCTCTCAGAAAGCGGTGTGGAGCCTGTATCCCTGGGGGACCTCCTCGGCGAGGAGGAGGCCAGGGCCCTCCTGAGGTCTCCACTGGGCTATGCAGAGACCCGGGGCTCTCTCGACCTCAGAGAAGCCATCGCGTCCCTCTACCCTGGATGTGGCCCAGAGAACGTCTTGGTCACCACGGGTACCTCAGAGGCCAATCTTCTGGTAGCCCTCGGCACTCTGGAGAGGGATTCGACCGCGGTGACAATTCTGCCCAACTACCTTCAGGTCTGGGGCCTAGCGACTTCCCTCGGCTGCAAGGTGGATGTCCTGCACCTGAAAGCGGAAGCGGGATGGCAGCCCGACGGGGAGGACATGAAGGAGAAGATCGGAGCCGACACGCGGGCTGTATCCCTCTGCAACCCCAACAACCCAACTGGTGTACGACTCAAACCCGAGAGTATGGAGGCCATTCGAGACCTCGCCGCCGACGCCGAGGCGTGGATCCTAGCCGACGAGGTTTACAGGGGAGCCGAGCGAGTTGGAGACCTGACCCCGTCCCTTTGGGGCAGCTATGAGAAGGTCCTCGTGACGGCGGGGCTCTCCAAAGCATTCGGTCTTCCAGGCCTGAGGTTGGGGTGGATATGCGGTCCTCGACGGATGATTGAGGAGCTCTGGTCCATCCACGATTACACCACGATCGCAGTAGCGAAAATCACTGAGGTCCTTGGAACGTTGGCACTGACAGAGTGGCGGGCGAACCTCTGGTCTCGTGCGCGCACCATCTTGCGCCGTAATCTCCCACTCCTGGAAGAGTTCGTTGGTGAGTATGATCTGTCCTGGGCGCCCCCAGAGGCGGGAGCCATCGCCTTCCTTGGATACCGATGGGACCTCCCGTCGACAGATTTGACGGACGCAGCCTTGAGGAGGGATGTCCTGGTGGTCCCTGGGTCTCACTTCCACCGTGATGGCTATCTCCGGGTTGGCTACGGAATGAGGCAGGAGACCTTGGAGAAAGGGCTTCAGAGGCTCGGAACCG
>CAYFZX010000055.1:0-7776 GCA_964347795.1 uncultured Methanomassiliicoccales archaeon | reverse complement strand
CCCGCGGAGACCAGTCGATATCCCTTCTTCTTGGAAAGCAGCGCTGCCACGGTTGTCTTCCCGCTTCCGGGAGGCCCCCCGATGGCGATAACCGTGGGCATATGACTTCCCTTAGCCCTGCCCCATTTCCTGGAGCTTCCGGGTGAAGGAGAAGTACTTCAGCACTCGCGGGAGCGCCAGGCTCAGGGGGAGGGTGAGGGCGGAGTAGAGAAGGATCCAGTGGGGAAGGACCGTGGCCTGGCCGAGAAAGGCGTTGGGGTCCCAGGGCACGGCGAACGTCGTGGGGGCCGGGGTGTTGTACACGAAGTTGCTCAACCACGCGAAGACGGTTATGAAGAGGAGCATGGTGATGACCGTTGGCCTCATCTGGGCGTTCATTACGGGGCCGAACTCCTTCATCACCTCCATCCTCAGTTCTTGGAGCTTCTTCATCTTCGCCTGGTTCCTCTGGGAGAGGGCCTGCCGCATCTGCTTTCCAATGGCCTTGTTCACTTCCGTCATCCGGCCCGCAGCGACCCAATCCACCATGAAGTGTCGCAAGACGATGGAGATGACCAGCGGAATCATCCCCGCCAGAATGATGGTGACCACGGGCAACCTGCCACCGAAGCCGATCAGCGGCTCCAACACGATTCCTGCGGCGTAGCCCAAGCCAGCCCTGGCCTCAGGTATGAATAGGATGAACATGACCATCATGAACATGAGGAGCATGAGCATCGGCTGGGAGGCCTGCGGTCGCGCCTGGGGCTGCTCAGCCATGTTCCTCTCAACGGGCGGATGTCTTTTAATCGTTTTGCAGCCTAGCTGGCTCCAGCCCCACCGCCAAGACCTGTGCCGCCCAAAGCCCTGGATATCTGCTGCTGCATCGTCTCGTACCTTTCGGCAAGAGATTTCTCCTGCTTCTCCAAGGTCTTGACCCTTATGGCCAGAGTCTCCTTCTGGTCCTCCAAGTCCTTCTTGAGGTCGCCCCTCTTCTTGGTACGAATCAGGAGGCTTCCGATGCTTCTGTAAATCGGCGCCTTCTCGTCAGCCTTGGAGAGTTCCTCCAAGGTGACCTCCACTTCCTTCAACCTTGTCTCCATCTGGACCCGCTGGGCGGTGATGACCTGCAGCTGTTGCTGAAGCTGTCGGAACTGGTTGATCTGATTCTGAAGTTGAGGTGGAATTTCCTTCACCCTTGCGCCTCCTCCATCATCCTCAGAGCAGTGGACGACCACCTGATGTAGGAGTTGAGAGCCGCCCTCAGCGCGCTCGTATCCCTGGCTTCGACGTCCAGGTGGAACGCGTTTCGTTCCGCTCTCATGGAGACCTTCGTCCGTGGCAGCGGCCGGCTGGCTTCCGGTGCCAAGGTCACCTCCAAGCTTCCGGCGTGTTCTGTCCTGATCACAATTGAGGCCACTCTCACTTAGCGCACCTTGATGACCTTTTTGACGTTGGGCCTCTCCTTATAGAATATCTTGGAGCCGCAGTGCTCGCACTGAATTCCCACCGTGTTTATGTTGGCCCGTACCGGTTCGTGACAAACAGCGCACTTGTACACCTTCACTCCTCCACGCCTTCCGGAACCTCTATCTCTTCCAGGGATGCTCGCCTTGAGACCTGCCGGCGGACAGCAGTGGTGACGATCGGCCGGTAGGCTCCTCCCGCGAAGGTGAAGTCGCACCGCCGACACCTCCAAATCCCAGAGGCAACCCGCTTGACGGAGGGATGGCGACACCGCGGGCACACGTGCCAACGAGACTTCCTCTCCAAGACGTCTCTAATCCGCCGGCGTGCCCGTACACCATAGCGCGGGCCCATGGAACCGGCGGCGCCCACCTTCTTCGTCCGTCGAGCCACTGCCCTAGGCCTCCAAAATCTGCTTTCTCATTTCCTCGCCAATCTTCTGCGAGAGCGCGATGACCCGGTTGACCTCATCAACCGTTAGGCTCCCTATTAATCCTTTCTGCATTGCCCGTATGTGGCCCTTCTCGTCGGTGGTGACCGTCAGACGGACATCGGCAATGCTCTCCTCATCCAGGGAAGGGTCAACAAACAGCACGTCGCCAATCTTACACACCGTCACAGAGACAGGTTGGTGCTGGACCTTCAGGGGCTCATCCTTGCCATCTTCCAACTTGGTAGCCCCGGGGATGATGGTGTTCGTCAAGGCCGCCAGGGCAGCGTAGTTGCCCGCATCGAAGAGATTGCCATCGTAGTCCAGGACGTGAACGTCTACGAAGAGGACCCAGACCCTCTCACCCTCCTCGATACAGAGTTTCTTCATATCGACCGTCTCAGTCTCCCGGATACCGCGATCCACCACCCGGGCCAACTCGATGGCCTCAGGTTTCGGAGGCCCAGACTCGAAGTCGGGACTGGCCATGGGGATGAGTTCCACGTTGGTGACGAGGACGCCGGAATCCGGCGAGTCCGGGTATGGCTGGCCGATCTCCAGCTTCACGCCGACGAGGACGTCGGTGTTCCCGAGCCGGACTCGGGCACTGCCCTCGGCCGTATCAACATACGCCTTGGTCACGGTAAATGGCCTGTACTCCTCCAGGCCTCGACCGTCCAACCGCTTTCCGGAGGCGGCCAACTTCTGAATGTGATTTCTCATCAGCTCGTGGACTACCTCAGTCATGCTAGGCCTCCTCCTCTACCGGCGCCTCCCCAGCCTCCTCTTCCAGGACCACCGCATACCGCTTCTTCAGGGCCTCTCTCTGCATCCCGTGGATCTCCTTGCAGGCTTCCATGGCCATCTTGAGACCCTGCTGGAATTCCTTGGCGGTGAGGTTTCCGTCCATCTGGAGCAGGACTATCTCATCCGTCCGGGGGACGATAGCCAGGGGCACGTCAGCCTCGCCGTAGTTGTCTTCTTCCTTGTCCAGGTCCAAGACGACCTTGCCGCCGACCTTGCCGAAGGCGCACGAGGCTATCATGTCCCGCATAGGAATCCCCGCGTCTGCCAAAGCCACCGATGCGGCAGTGATGCCGGCACACCTGGTTCCAGCGTCCGCCTGCAGGATCTCGATGTATACGTCCACCGTCGCACGCGGAAACTGCTCCACGAAGATGACGGAGGAGAAGGCCTCGCCAACGACCTTGGAGATCTCGACAGAACGTCGATCGGGGCCAGGCCTCTTCCGGTCGCCGACGGAAAAGGAGGCCATGTTGTACCTGCACTGGACAATGGCCTTCGCCGGATTCTGTCGATGTCGGGGGTGACACTCCCTCGGACCGTAAACTGCGGCCATGACCCGGTTGCTTCCCCACTCCAAGTAGGCGCTCCCGTCAGCCCGCTTGAGGATCCCCGCCTCGATCTTGATTGGGCGTAATTCTTTGGGCTTCCTTCCGTCTTGTCTTAAGCCTTTAGAGTCTATCAACTTGGGCTTTTCTGCCATAGAACATCACCAAACTACTCGCTCTCGGGGTACACACCGTCCAAGAACGTCCTCACCGTCTCCGTCAGTCCCATCGTCTGGGCCTGATCCTCTATCATCTTGACGGCGGTGACGGCGTGGATCATGTCGTCCAACTCGCCGTCTATCCAGATTCTACCGTTCTGACCCACGAACATCCTACACTTGGTGTACCCCTTGATGAGGTTAATCATGCTTCCTTTCTTGCCGATTACCCTGGGCACCTTGGCGTGGGAGATCTCGACGATCTGTCCCCCGGTCAGCTTCCTCGACGTATGGTTCTTCATCGTCAGACTGACCTTCTTTGTCTCGTCCACGCTAAGGATCTTGGCCAGGACTGCGTCCTCCACGTCCAAGTAGCGCGCAGTGTCCCCGAAGTCCACTCTCCAGGGCACTTCATTGACGTGGAGGGGGGCGGGGTATGGTGATTTGATGTCCACCAACCAGAAGGACGGTCCCAAATCGACGACTTTGCCGATGACCGCGTCCCCTACCCTCGGGATGTAGGTACCGCCCAAGGGAATGACGTTAACGTAGCCTGCTCTCTCGTTCTTTATGCCGAGGCGGGACGCGTAGATGTGACCTCCTTCGCTGAAGGTGCCCACGCCTGGTTTCAGATCCGTGCCATCAAGAACTTCTCCGGGAACCACTACTTCCCGCTTAGGAGGACTATCCATAAGACTCACTCTTTCCCTTCTCGCGCTTTCTGCAATGGTAGGATGGCAGCTTACTTAAGAATTGTCGTATCGGTTCCAGCTCTGGAGTCACTTGACAATCTTCGTCTCGACGTTGCCGTGAGTCCGATCATTAAGGCGGTCGAGAAACTCCCCCTGCAGCCCCGCAGGGATTTCCACCACGCCGATCCAGGAGCCGTCCACCTGCCACTCCTCCCTGACAATGGTGCCGTGGGACCGAATCTCCCCATAGGCCTTCCCAGCCTGGGAAGCCGGAAGCTTGACGGCCAACTTGACCTTCTCCATGCTGATGGGCAACATGGGCCGCAGGACCTCCAGAACACGCGCGACCTGATCCTCCACCGGCTTGATTGGGTCGATGTGGACCTTGGCCTCCTCTAAGGCGAGCTCGATCCTCTGGGGTGGGTGAGGCGTGCCTGTTTGGGGGTTCACAGCATTGGCGGCGATGTAGGAGACGATTCGCTTCCTCTTCAGCTCTTGGAGAGCCCTTCGCTGCTCCGTGCTGAGGTGAACCTCTCCTGTCTTGATGATGATCTCGGCAACCTTCACCGGGTCGATTGTCCCGAAGAGCTCCTTCATCTTGTCCTCAGAGGCTCGCAGTCCTTTCTTCACGTCCCTGAAGATGGCATCAACGGCTAGGTTCTCGACCAGGTCCACCTCCTCGCCGGCCCGGATCTTCTCCACGGCACCGGGCTGTACGAGAATCTCGAAGGTCTCCCCGCCCTTTTCCAGACGGGCCGTCACCATCTCGTCGAAAATCTCGTGGTGGCCGGTTCTGAGCTCCTTCGGCATATGTGCCCCTAGGTCTCCTGGAGCCTACGCAGGTAGGCCTCCACCTCTTGGACCGTCAGCATCCGAAACTTCTTTCCAGACTGGATCACACCCACCTCCACGGCATCGGGCTTGAGCTTCTCCTCTGACGCCTTCTGGAGGGCCTCCAGACCCAAGAGGATGGCCGCGTCCTCTTCCATGCCTTCTTGGTACTTCTCCTCGAAGACCTCCCGGACGGTGTTACTCCCTGAGCCGATACTGCCGGCCTTGTAGGATACCAAAGCACCGCTGGGGTCCGTCTCATAGAGATGCACGCCCTCCTCATCCGCCCCACCGATCAGCAAAGCGGTTCCGAAGGGCCTCACTCCGCCATACTGGGTGTAGTTCTGCTTGTAGTCGCACACACGCTTCACAAGCATGTCCACGGAGATGAGCTCGTTGTAGGTGACCTTGTTTATCTGGGAAACAATCCTGGCGTAATCCACCAGGACACGAGCGTCCGCAACCAAGCCCGATGTGGCGCACCCTATGTGATTGTCGATCTGAAAGATCTTCTCGATCGAGCTGGCCTCCATGAGGCGGCTGCTCACACCCTTCCCGGCCAGCAGGACCACTCCGTCCTTGTACTTGAGTCCGGCTGTAGTGGCCCCTCTCGTAACCGCCACCCTGGCGTACTCGACTTGGAATAAACGTCCGTCGGGGGAGAACACGGTGATCGCGCGATCGTATGCCATCTGACCTGGTTGCATTGACTCACTCAAGGGCGACTAACAGCCTGGAAATAATAAACCTTCGGTCCTCCCCTCCAGGCGGTGATAACCAGTTTTCAGTCCTGGCTCCCGCCTTCAAGCCGGGGCTTCACGTACTTCTCGTGGGCCCTCCGCAGGGTGCCGGATGTCCCCAAGGTGGAGACGTGAACTTCCCGGGATCCGATGCTGTTCACGCTACAGAGCACCTTGATAACCCCCTCCTTCTCTGTGTGGGGACATCGGACGATGCCGACGCCCCGGTCATAGGAGACGAGGAAGGGGCTCGAAGGCTTCAAGAGCGGGGAACGGACCTCCCTCAGAGCTTGGATGACCTCGGATGTCTCAAGGTCCTCCCCACCCTCGACGCGGAAGACGATGTAGCGTTTCCGGCCCACACTATCCTTGACGACCGTGGCGATCCCAAGGGGCATTGCGGCGTCAGCGGATAAGGTCTACCTCTCCCTCCACTATGTGGCTCGTCTCCTTCCCCAGGAGGCGCTCGCCCTGGACACCGGTTAAAACGACGAGGACTCGAACATCCTCCTTCAGGCTCGGCTCTACCGAGCAGCCCCAGATGATCCTGGCAATGGGGTTGATCCTGTCGCCTATGAGTTCGGCCGCTCGCTCCGCCTCAGACACGGTGAGATCTGGGCCTCCCACGACCCTGATGAGTGCGCCGCCAACCTGGCTCAAGTCGACTTCCCCCAGAAGAGGGGATTCGAGCGCCTCAGCCACCGCAAGGTCGATTCTGTGGTGCTCCCCAGAGCCTTCTCCCATGCCGATCATGGCGACACCGCCGTCCTCAATGATTGTCACCAGGTCGCTGAAGTCTATGTTGACAAGACCTGGACGGGTGACGATTTCCGTCATCCCCTTGATGCTTTGAGTGAGGATTTCATCGGCCACTTTGAAGGCGGCATCGATGGGGAGTTGAGGCACTAAATCCAGGAGCATGTCATTCTCGATCACCGCTGTCGTGTCACAATACCGACGCAGTTTCTCCAGGCCCCACTCGGCGTTATCCCTCCTCATCTTGCCCTCGGCGGAGAAGGGCATTGTCACGACGCTCATGACCAGGGCGCCATTCTCCTTCGCAAGACGGGCGATGAGATGAGCGCTCCCCGTTCCAGTGCCCCCTCCAAGGCCCGCCGTGACAAAGACAACGTGAGCCCCCTCGATGAAGTTCCTTATCTCGGACTCGCTCTCCTTGGCCGCTCGCTCACCGATGTCGGGTATGGCCCCAGCGCCGAGCCCGCGCGTAATCCTCTTTCCTATCAGAATCTTCTTGGGAGATGTGATGTGGAGCAGGTGCTTGGCATCGGTGTTGACCGCACAGAGCTGCGCACCCACGACCTTTGACTCACAGAGCCTGTTAATGGTGTTGGATCCACCACCCCCGCAGCCCGTGATCTTGATGCTCACGCTGAGGGACTGCACTATCTTCTTCAGTTCTTCGTCATCCTCAGAGGGAGGTAACTCCTGTGGTTGCGGGGCGATGTTCCTGCCCAGACCCTCATATCTGGCGATGGCTCTGTTGACGATTGACCTCATGCTGCATCCCAACCCTTTTGGAGGGAGCTGATTTTGCTCAGTCTATTTAAACTTACTCCAGGCGGTGCCCTGTAAACTTCAAGACCTGGGAGGTGGTGTAGGAGTGGAGAGCATGGAGTATCTTCCCCTAACGAAGGATGATCGAGACCTGATAGAGGCCGCGGCCTCGGTCATCAAGAAGAACTACGTCCGTGGGAGGCACCAAGTCGGGGCGGCCCTGAGGGGGAGCTCAGGGCGCGTCTACACGGGCGTGCACCTGGAGTCGATTGTTCACGATATCTGTGCGGAACCCGTGGCCCTTGGCGCCGCCGCCTCCAACGGGGAACGGGAGATCGACACCATCGTCGCGGTTGCCATGGTCGATGATGGGGAGCCCCAAGTGTTGTCACCGTGCGGGACCTGCCGCGAACTCATCACCTTTTACAGCCCAGAGGCTTCCGTCATATTTGTGGCGGATGGTGAGGTGAAAAAGTGCCGAGCGAGGGACCTTCTGCCCGGGTCCTACGGGGACTCCACCAAGGCCTAGGCTTCCTCGGCATGGACCGTAATGCCACTTTCCTTGATCTCCATGGGGACTATGGACTCGATGTGGCTGGAGCCCTTGTACTT
>CAYFZX010000054.1:0-8195 GCA_964347795.1 uncultured Methanomassiliicoccales archaeon | reverse complement strand
CCGCTGTAGATTTCACCTGGTGCTCCCACGCGTTCCGGCAAGGAAGGCGGACGTCAAGACAGCTCCGGTAGCAAGGGCTGCCCTTCTGCCGTAGGGCGAAGCTTGGGCTCAAGTTGGATCGAGCATTCTACGAGTTCGAGGGCCTGTACGATGTTTCTCAGGGTCTTCTCATCGTCCTCAATCGGGACGAGCCACGCCTTGGAGGCTGGATCGAAGGTTCTCCCCGGAATCCTCTTCGCTGCCTTCACCAGCTTGGGATCGTACTCGAACTGCACCACGTACTCATCGCCGACGCGGCGTATGGCGACCTCAGGCTTCTTCGGGGGTGGGAGCAACGCTTTGCTGTACATAGCGGAAAGCGCTTCGTCCATCTCAACGCTAGCTCCCACGCCCTCGAATCGGGCCACGGCGTCCATGTAGAGGTGGAGGGGAATTACCCACTCCTTGGCGAAAGCGTCAAAGGTCCTCCTGTCCAGGCTCTTTACGGCCTTCACGAGGGCCCTGTCGTAGTCAAACCCGATGACCACCTCATCCCCCCTTCGCCTCATCGAGACCTGATTCACGCTCATCGATGACCTAACTACACTTATATACCGACCGGGGAGGGATGGCCGAAAGTGGGCTACTGCGAGACCGCCTTGAGGTCTTCGCCGCTCACCAGGGGTATGAGCTGAACGCCGAGGCCATCGAGAAGGTCCTGGGCTCCTTCTCCCCGGTCGGCTATGCAGATCACCCGATCAACGACCGCGCCAGCTTCTCGGAGGGCGCGGACCGCTTTCTCCACGCTCCCTCCCGTGGTGGTGACGTCCTCGATGAGGGCCACCCTGTCGCCAGGCTCCAGGTCCCCCTCTAGAACCTTTTGGGTTCCGTGAGCACGGACTCCCTTCCGGATCATGATGTACGGAAGAGAAGTCTCGAGGGCCAGCGCGACCACCAAAGGAATGGCGCCGAGTTCCACCCCCGCAATCCTGGAGTATCCCCTGACGTGGGGCAACATCGATTTCGCAATGCGCCTCAGGACATCCGGTCGCGTCAGGGCCTTCTTGGCGTCGATGTAGTAATGGCTCTTTCTACCCGAGGTCAGTGTGAACTCGCCGAATTCCAGGGCACCACTATTCTTGAGGACCTCCAGCAGCGTCACCATGGAACCTCCTTCTTCCCTATCCTGTAGCCGATGATGTTGACCACTCTGTGAAGGATAGGGGTCAGCACGATAATGAGGATTAGGCCGAAGATGGCTTCATTGAGGATGTAGTGAGTCAGCAACCACCCGGAGAATAAAGCGCCCGTCAGAAGGAAGGCGCCGATGACGAAGTCATACTGGTCGAGAACGGGGGCCTTGCCCCCTCTCTGGATGCCCACCCTCCGCTTGATGAAGCTTCCCAGCACGTCGCCTAGGAGAGAACCGAAGGCGAGGGCCATCACAGGACCGATCCAAGAGCTGAAGGACTCGAGATTGAGTGGGGCGGACCATAAGGCGCTGGAGGGCCACTGAAGGGCGCCGACGAGGACCGCTGAAAGACCCCCGCCAAAGAACCCACGCCAGGTCTTTCCATCCCCGAGCAAACGGCGTCCGTCTCGCAGCCTTCGGCCAAAATCCATGGGGACCCCGCCGCCCCACACTACGGCTAGGGGGTTCGCGACGTAGGCCGGTATGAAGAGCCAAAAGGCCAGGAGCAAGGTCGGTAGGACCACTACGACCGCATGGGGGCACCGTTATAGGGATTTTCCCTCGGCTCCCTGCCGCGGGCCGCCGTACGACGGCTCACTCCTTTATAGGGAGGCCGGCCTGAATGGCCTATGCCTCTCAAGTACTGCGGAATTCGGGTCACCGACCTCGATCGATCCTATCGCTTCTATACCGAAGTGCTGGGGCTGAAGGAGGTCAGGAGAGGAGAGGGTTACCTCGAGGGTGAAGGAGGGGCCAAGAGCGTCTGGGTACTACTTCAGGATGAGGAGTCGGGCCAGCAGTTGGAGTTGAACTGGTACCCGGATGGCCACCGGTTCGCGACCCCCTATGTGCCAGGGGAAGGCCTGGACCACATCGGCTTCACTGTAGAGAACACACGCGAGACATTCGAGCAACTGGTGGAACAGGGGGTAGAGCCCACGGAAATCACCCCGACGGCCACGGAGGGGTGGACCGCGTACCTAAAAGACCCAGATGGTAATTGGATTGAAATCTTCCAACTGACCGAGCCACAGACGCCTTCAGAGTGAGGGGATTCCCAGGTGAGCTTCTGCCGCAGCCTGGGTGTCTTCCACGAGGTCCATGGGACCCAACACTCTCTTGAAGTAGACGGCGCGACGGTCTAAGATGATCGCGATACCCCTGTCCTTCTCCGAACGAATCAACCGCCCGATCGACTGGAGGAGGCGCCGGGTGGCAGGGGCGTGGACCGCGTACTCCCACCCTCTCTGGAATTTCCAGTCGTAATAGTCCTCTAGGGCCTTCAGGCCCGCCGTGGGCTTGGGGTAGGGGATGCCGACTACGACCACCACTTCGAGTTCGCGATCGGGGAAGTCTAGGCCCTCTCCGACCCTGCCGCCGGCCACGGCGAAAAAGGCGGAGGTAGAGGCGCGGAATGCGTCCAGGGTCCGCATGAGCTCCCCCTGATCCATTCCTCTCTGTTCCACGTGGACCGGGACCTGCGCGTCCTCCTTCAGGTCCAGGAAGGAACTCAGCTGGCTGTAGCTCGTGAAGAGAAACAGCGTGTTCCGGCGGCACGAGTCGAGAAGAAAACGCACCTGCTCCTTCAGCTTCTCGAGCATTTCCGGGTCCGTTGCCAGGTCTTGGTACCGTGACGTCACCCCATCCACGTAGACTACGCGTCTGTTCTCCGGCGGAAACGGCGATGGGAACGTATTGAGCCTCGCACTCTCCGGGAGGCCCAGGGAATCCTTGTACTCCCGCAAGGGTTCCAGGGTCCCCGACATGTGGATCGTCGCATGACACTCCAGGAGGGGGGTCGCCGAGGTCGCGGCATCCAGGCAGTAGGCCTTCACGGCGGGGTTCTCTCCCCCGGTAATCAGTTTCGCAAACTCCGCCTCTTCCGTATTCATCCACCGCAGAAGGCTGGTCGCGACGGAGAGGACGTAGGAACGGGGGAGACGACCTCTGCGTCTCTTGGTCTCCCGGATTACCTCGCCAAGGGCAGTCATCGAGGCAAGCATCCCTCTCAATTCGGTGGAGGTGACGGTCATGGTGTGCATGAGGAGGGCTTCCACGATGGAGGGCGGAAGAAAGCCGTCCTCCTCCATCACATACTCGGACGCGCACTCCAAGACCGCCCGTTTTAGGGCCTCTAGGAGGTCGAACGCACCCACCTCTTCTCGCAGGTCAAGGTCCCCGAAATCCATGACCTCCCTCTCGGCTCGCTCCAGCAAGGCGACGGAGATCTGGAAGGATGCGATCTCTCTGCAGTATTCGGGCAGATTGTGGGCCTCATCGACGACCACAATCAGGTCCTCCAAAGGTCGCTGCAAGGTTTCTAGGAGTGCCCTCCTCAAAGGGGGGTCGAAGAAGTAGATGTAAGGAGCGGTGACCACCTTCGCCCGGGAAGCTAAGAGTCGGTTGAGCTCGTACGGGCAGAGACCCAACTCCTCGCCGCGCTCCACGGTCTCCTCGGCCGTAGGCAGCTTCTGCTGGCCCCACGACGCCACCTCCTCCAACTCGGCCTTCAGCAAGCCATCGAAGTAGGGGCACCCCTCGCCCTTGCCCTCCAGGGTCTCCTCCTTCCGGTCCCGGCAGAAGTACGACAACTCCTCCGGTGAGCCCTGGGCCAGTTCCTTGTTCTTCCGGGCCAGGAGACACATGCGCTGCCGGCCCTGCAGGGCGAGGCCGTAGGGCCCCAAATGCCTCAGCTCCACCATCACCTGTCGCTGCTGAGAGTTGGTCCTAACCAGGTAGAGGACCACCTTGTCGTGTCTTAGGGCCTCCTTCAGGCAAGCGACGAGCGCACAGATCGTCTTGCCGGAGCCCGTGCCGGATTGTAGGACAAGGTGGCCGCCCCTGAGGGCCCTCCCCATGGCGGCCATGATGGCCTTCTGATACCTCCGGGGCGAGTAGGGGAACCTCACCGTCTGTCCCAGGACCGGTAGGCTAAAAGGCTTCCGAGAAGGGGTGGCCGAAAGTGTCATCCTCAAAGCCTTTAGGCACCGGGCGAATCCACCCATCGGTGTTTGACGAGCGCAGAGTGGAGAGACTGGTGGACCTGGAGATGGGAAGCCTGCATCATGGCCTCGTGATTAAGAAGCGGAGCCTGCAGGATCTCCTTGGGGAGGAGGAGCCCAGGTGCGTTACCCGCGAAGGGGAAGACTACCTCTTCGACAGGGAAGTCCTGGAGAGGCTAGCCGCCGTGACGAGCGAGGCCGAGAGACGGAGCCTCCGGCTGCCGTTAACCCTTCGGTTCCACGCCGACCTGCAAAACCAGGCTAGCCTGGACGATGAATTGGAAGCCGAAGTCCTTCGCCGCCTTGAGGGGTTTGGCAAAGCCTACCAGTTCCGGGAGGGACGAATGTGGATACCGTACTCCTTGGCGATGCAGATCATGTTGAAGTACCCAACCGCCTTCCAGCGAGTCCTCACGCTCTAGGGCTCGGGCACACGGTCCTGATGGACCTCCCAGAGGTCCTCAGGCATCTCCTCATAGACCGAGGGTTCCTCCTCCGGTTCCTCCAACAGGGGCGTGGAGTCCGCGAGCTCGTAGATCCTCTCCTTCCGGAAGAGCCAGTAGTGTATCCTCCACTCCCGCCCGTCATACAGGGTGGTTTCCTCTCTCTCCGTGGTCAGAATCCCGGAATCCTCCAGCATATAGAACGCGTCGCGGTCGTCGGGCTCTAAGACATTATCGATGATTCTTTCGGAGTAGCCGAAGAAATTGAGGATGTGCTGGGCCATGGCTTTGGCCTCTTCCTCCCTCAGTCTCTGACTGTCGATGCTATTCTTTATGGCCCTCGTAAGGTCATCGACCGTTAGAGTCCCCTCTGTCCCCCTATCCCTTGTATGAAACGCCAGAGCGGCCCCCTTAGACTATTCAATTGCGTCATGGCCCTATATTTAACTTGCGTGACAGACATTATCAAGGGTTATTATCAAAGGTGTCAAGAAAAAGATAAATCGGTCCCGGACCATACGAACAGGCACCCGGAGGGCAGGAGGGGAGTCGAGGAGACGCCCGTCATGAGAACCGAGACAGAGGATGATCGGCTCTTGGAGGAGTTGGAGAGGCTAAGGAAACGGATGGGGGACCTCGAGAAGAAGATTGACGACTTGGTGGCAACCAGGCCTGCCTGGCGGGGAGAGAGGGTGAAGACCTTCGTGAAGGGATTCGACGAGGTCTTGGGGGGAGGGGTTCCCAAGGGGCATGTGGTTCTACTCCACGGCCCTGCGGGAACCATGAAAACGTCCCTTTCCCTGTACGTAGTGTCGAAGAACGCCGAACAGGGGAAGAAGGCCCTCTATGTGTCCCTGGAGGAGACCAGGGAGAGCCTACGGGAGACCATGAGAGCCCTCGAGATGCCAGAGGACGACTTCATCGTGGACATCGCCACCATGAGGCTGGAGCACGACATGGCCGAGGCCGGTGACTGGTTCCAGATCCTTGTCAGTTACCTGGAGGGCAAGGTGAAGGAGGGGCTAGACATTCTGGTCATCGACCCCTTCAACGCCCTCTATCCCAACGCCGAGATGCTCACCCCACGCATCGAGATCCTCCACTTCTTCAGGTTCCTGCGATCCGCTGGGGTGACAACCTATCTGATCTACGAGGGAAGCGAGTTCGTCCACCAGGAAGACTACATGGCCGATGGCCTTTTGGAGGTCCTCCCAAGAGAGACAGAGCCGGGGCGCGTTGCCCTTTGGATCCGGTGTGCCAAGCTGAGGCACACCGAACACTCCAGGGATGCCTTTGAGCTGCAGTTTCGAAAGGGTCAGTTCAAGGCCCTGCACCTGACTCGCTGAGCGCGGGCAGTCAATAGGTGTTCCTGATCTTGCTCCTGTCGATCCTCATTCCAGCGGGGGTCGCTAGGAGGAAGTTTCTCCCCAGCGCCGCGACGTCACCGCCCGTGTCCTGAGCCACTGCCTTCAGCTCGCTGGTCACCCTTTTCAGGGCCAACTCGTCGTTGGCGATCTGGCTGTAGTCTACCACCAGGACAGTGCCCTCGTACAGGAGGCTATTCAAAAGGCCCAGGTCCTCTTCCCGGTAGACCTCAGCGACCTTCACCATGGTTTTCGCGGGTCCGGCCTCCTCCTGCACAGGCAACTCGCTCAAGTCGACATATTCCCCTTCGAAGGCGCGTCCGTGCTCTACTAGCTTCTTTAATGGTTTGAAGATGCCCATCCCAATCCCTTCTGGAGGCCAGGCATTCAGCTGGGGGGACTTAAACGTATCGCCCGCCCGATAGTCAACCTTCCCCGACCGCCCACAACCAGTCTCCGACATAGTGTATGGTATCTACCGCCTTCCCGCGGTTCGCGACAAGCATCTGCTGGCCTGGGAGGAGGGCGCGTCCCACAGCCAGGGGCATCAGGTTTCGCTCATCCCTGACCCATACGATCTGGCCTTCCTCGATGTGCGGGTCAGCATCTACAATGCCTGGGGCCATGACATCAGCCCCGTTGGTGACGTAGGGCACGGCCCCCATGTCCACAGTGACATACCTGCGAGTGACGGGGGTCCTGAGCAGGCCCCTAACGGTGGGGAATGGCTCGCCTTGGACGATTACTGCAAAGGCGATCCCCTCCACGAGCAGCACATCGAAATCTCCCCCTAGCGCCTTGTCCACCTGATCGTCAGGAGAGAAGGGAGCGGTCCCTAGGGTGGCCTCCAACTGCTTGATGAAAGAGCGGACGTCTCTTCGCCGTTGTCGTTTCCGCCTTCTCAGGACCTTCGATGGCAACGGGCTGAGATAGGCCGTCGGCGATTAAGGTTCCTTGCCGGTGACGTACACAGCTCGGCTTGGCATCCGCATATATATAGAGCCAAACCCATAGTAGGGGTCTCATGAAACCTGGGGCTGAGGAGTTCTTGAAGTGGAAGAGCATGGAACTCCCCCGCAGCGTCGTGGTTGGCCATGGCGCCCTCGACGAAGTTGGTCGCGTATGTGCCAAACTCAAGTTGGGTGGAAAGGCGTTGATAGTCGAGGACCCCGTCACGAAGAGGATCGCAGGCGAGCGGGTCCATGAAGCTTTGAATGGAGTGAAGATCGAAGCTGAGGAGCACGTCATCAAGGAGGCTAGCCTTGGCGAGGTGGAGCTTGTGGAGGGAGCCCTCAAGGACAACTCCTTCGATTTCCTGATTGGCGTCGGCGGCGGCCGACCCATAGACGTCGCGAAGTATTCCTCCTTCCTGGGGGGCATGTCCTTTGTCAGCGTGCCCACTGCCGCCTCCCATGACGGCCTAGTGTCCTCCCAAGCCTCCCTGCAAGGGCCGGATGGGAAGACGTCGCTGGCGGCCCACGCCCCTGTAGCCATCGTGATGGACACTGAGATCATTGCGGCTTCTCCCCACCGCTTGACGGCTTCTGGCTGCGGGGACATCATCTCCAATTCCACCGCCGTGAAGGACTGGGAGTTGGCTCATAATCTTCGAAATGAGTACTACAGCAGCTACGCTGCTTCCCTTTCCCAGATGACTGCGCAGATGATGATCAAGAACGCTGGGGATATCAAGCCTGGCCTCGAGGAAAGCGCGTGGTTCGTCTGCAAGGCCCTCGTCTCTAGCGGCGTGGCCATGAGCATCGCGGGGTCCTCCCGGCCTGCCAGTGGGTCTGAACACCTGTTCTCTCATGCCTTGGACAGAATTGCCAAAGAGCCGGCCCTCCATGGCGAGCAAGTCGGCGTCGGGACTGTGATGATGATGTACCTTCACGGAGGGAACTGGGAGGGGATTCGCCAAGCCCTCCTGGATATAGGATCTCCCGCCACAGCCAAAGCCATGGGTGTAAAACCTGATGATGTAATCGAGGCGCTTGTCCACGCCCATGAAGTCAAGGCTGACCGGTATACTGTACTGGGCGACAAGGGGCTCAATCATGAGGCGGCTGAGCGGCTGGCATCCATCACCAAAGTCATCTAAAGGGATTTGATTGAAACGGGTAACTCTCATCGGGGATAGAATCGCAAAGCCCGGTCTGACCTTCGTGTTTCTTGGAGCTCAACCTGAGTGCAGAGAATGCGCGCTTAAGTCAGCTTG
>CAYFZX010000053.1:2440-8238 GCA_964347795.1 uncultured Methanomassiliicoccales archaeon | reverse complement strand
GGCGGTTTAGTAGGTTGCTCCAGTATCCCATCCCTTGACTGTCGGCGGTCATGCCTTCGTCAGGCATCAGTCCGATGGTATTTTAAGTCGCTGGCCTCAATCCACATCACGGCAGTCACCAGGTCTCGGTGACCGGAGGCGGGGAAGACAGCAAAGGAATGCGGAGGTAGCCAAGCTTGGCCAACGGCGCAGCCCTTAGGAGGCTGTCCTTAGTGGTTCGCAGGTTCAAATCCTGCCCTCCGCACTCTACCCCAGTGTCCAGCATGGTCGTCGCTGCAGCTCGTGTCAGGCTGCGTCAGACCTGAACCCAGCGGAGACTGTGGAAACGAATAGCCCTCTCTATCACTTCATGAGATCGACCAGAGCAACCCTTTCCAGGACGAGGTCAAAGACTCTGTCACGGGGGACCGTCCCTATCTCAGCCTCAGAAATGCCGAAAGCTGGGAGCAATTCCTCCTTGCCGTTCAGGAGACGGTCATCTCTGTCGAGCCCCAGACTCCTGAGGAGCACGTTGACATCCCCTTCACCGGCAATCACGAGTGCAACCCCTTCTCCATCCTCTTTGAGACCGACCTTTTCCAGGGCGGTGGATATCTGTCTCTCCCCCGAGGCATAGAGCAGGATCTCCATCATCCTGTCTTTGGCCACATTGGTGCCTCGAGCGAAGGCTCTCTCGGCATGTTCCACCGCGGTCCTCAGATGATCCTCCCCGAAGGTCATCCTCGCGTCGAAGGCCTGCACCTCCAGGTTGAGCCCCGAGGCTTCCTCGCGGAGCCTGACCATGAACGCGTCAACTGAACCTACGGTGCCTCGGGCTCCGACTACGGTGTACTTCATGTCGTTCCTCCAACGCCTTGCGGCGAAAGGCTCTGAAGACGTCTACTCGGGAAAGATATCCGACGAGCTTCTTCGAATCCCTCGCCGACACAACCGGGAGCCTACCGATTCCTGCCATGGACATGCGTTCCAGAGCCTCCTCGATGCTCTCCAAGGGGGTGGCGACGATGAGCCGCTGCGTCTCGACTTCACTGCAGGGCGATTCTAGGTGTCCTTCGGCGATGGCTTTGCGGACGTCAGCGTTCGTGATGATCCCCACCAAACGCCCTTCCCGGTCTAGTACCGGGAAACCGTGGTGCCCCGTCGAAATCATCTTCTCTGAGACCTGGCTCACCGTCATCTCCTCGTGCACTGTCTCCACATCTTTCGTCATTGCGTCCTTGACCAGCACGGTTCGCAGGATATTGCGCTCGATGTCGTGTTCGAAGAGGATCCCCTTGCGTCGCAGGGTGCCAGTGTAGATGGTATCTCTTTGAAGCAAGATGGAGACTCCGTCAGCCACGACGCAGGCCAACATCAGGGGTATGATGAACTTGTAGTCCCCGGTCAGTTCAAAGATCAGCACTATGGAAGTCAGGGTGGCTCTCGTCGCTCCCGCGACCAAAGCCCCCATCCCCACAAGGGCGTAGGCGCCAAAAGGGTTAGTGTCTATGGGGAGGGCGTTGAACAGGAGGCCCAATGAGGCCCCCAGCATCGCTCCCATGAACATGGAGGGGCCAAGACCTCCCCCGCTCCCACCAGAACCTAGGGTCAACCCAGTCGCGACCATCTTCAGTATCATCAGCAAGAGGAGGAACGAGATGGCCTGGTGGAGCGGCTCATCGCCTCCGAAAATGCCGCCACTGATGGTGTCGCCTATGGTGGTGAACCCGACGCCCATGATCTGGGGAAAGAATATCAGGATCGGCAGCGCCAGGGTCACGCCGAGGGCGGGAACCAGGAATCGGGGCATGCGAATCCTCTCCAGGAGGTCTCCGATGCGATAGCGACTCTGAACCCATGCAATGGAGGCCAACCCAGCCACGATCCCCAACAGGATGAAGAAACCGAGTTCGATGGGTGACACGAATTCGTACTGAGCGGGGAACTTTGGCCCGAAGGGTATGAACACACCGATAACTGCGGTCGCGAAGACGGAGGACACGACAAGGGGTATGAAGGAGCGTGTCCGGAACTCCAGAATGATGAGTTCCACGGCGAAGAGGACGCCCGCGATGGGGGCGTTGAAGGTGGCGGCTATGGCTCCCGCAGCACCACACGCCAGGAGGATCTTCCGAGGGGTCTCCAGCAATCGGAAGGCCTGGGCGACGGTCGAACCCAGTGAAGCGCCGATCTGCACGATAGAGCCGTCGCGTCCAATCGATCCGCCACTGCCAATCGTAATGGCCGATGCCAGCGCCTTCAGAGGTGCGACCCGAGGTCGAATCTTCCCTCGCTGAGTCAGCTCCGCCTCCATAACCTGTGCGGTGCCCGTCCCCTTAGCTTCTGGGCTCAGGTAAGTTATGATAAGCCCTACGACCAGCCCTCCCAGGGGGAGGATGACGATGAGGAGGAGGCTGGCCGAGCTCAGCCCTGGGTAGAAGGTGTCGGGGTCGATGTTCAGGACGGAAGGGTTGGCCCACGGTTCGCCAAATAGCAGTCCCTCGCGGTAGTGGAACATCGACATGAGGAACCAAACGAGATAGCGGAAGGCAAGGGCCGCGAAGCCGGCGATGACACCGACTAGGGCGGCCAAACTGCTTAGAGTGATGTACTCGCTGACGATCTCCCGCTTGATGTACGGGTGAGGTCTCTCCGATTCGGCGGATGCCATGGATGCCTTCGAGAATGGGACAGAAGCCTATGGGACATTAAGCTATCCGAAGTCGTAGAGGGCGTACTGACCCTCCCGCTTCTCCTCCTCCACCTCCTCCTTCCTGCCAAGCTGGGCGAGGATGTTCTTGGCAATCCCCGGGCCGATGGAGCGGATGCGGGCCAACTTGTTCACGTCCATCTTCCTGAGTTGCTCTCTGTTCTGGATGCCTTCCTCGAAGAGGGCCCTGGCCCTGACACGACCAATGCCCCTGACCTTGACAAGGTCCAGGAGTTCGTCCTTGACACCATACGTGATCCTCGGCAGAAGCTTCGCCAGGGACTTCATTCTCTTGCGGGCAAACAGGCGGCCAAGCTCGTGCATGGCGTACAGCAACCATTCCGCCATGCTCACCATGCGGCGAATGTCCCCGGGCCCAACCCGGTACTTCTTTGTGACCTTATCCTCGGATGTCTCCCCAATCCAGTCTTCCAGCAACGAGGCGGTCTTGACCTCGGACAGCAGGAAGTCGTAGTCCTCCGTCTCGATGAGGAGGTCCTCTTGCAGGACCTTGTCATCCACCCACTCGTAGTCCTTCCGGCCTAGGTAGAGGTTCGGCATGTCCGGAGTCGCGGAAACAGCGTGGAGATAGGAGAACGGAGATCCGCGCTTCGGTGACCGAAGGGCGTCTCGCAGGACCACGCTCGACATCGGGTCGACATAGAGGTCAGATGTCCGCCGTCCGAAGAGAGTCGCCTTCAGGGTCTCTCCGGGCCTGATGAAGTCCTCCCGCTCCAGGAATTCGAGAACGGCATCAATCCTGCCACCGATCAGGCCAACGTCTCCTTGGTGGGCATAGAAGGTCCTGTCCATGAACTGCTGAAGCTCCCTCTCTGTCTGGACGTGGCCAGTGGCTATGGCTGCGAGGAGGTGCATCCGAAGAGCTGGCTCCCTCCCTAGCTTAGATTCGATGGCTTCCGGGCCCGCGAGGATGTAGTTCTCGAGCATCCCCTCCACGTCTTCCTCGTGGCGCGCGAGGAGGATTGCCTCTCCATATTCGTCATACTGGGGTCTTCCAGCCCGACCGCTCATCTGCTTGATTTCGAGAATCGGGATGTAGTCGTAGCCGTAGTTGGGGTCGTAACGCCTGGTATCCCGGATGATGACGCGCCTGGCAGGTGTGTTCACGCCGGCCGCCAATGTGGGAGTCGCAACGATGCATTTCAGATGATGCTGCCTGAAGAGGTCTTCGACGACCTTGCGTTGGCGGTTGGTGAGCCCGGCGTTGTGGAAGGCGGCTCCGCCCTTGATGTAGCGGGCCAACCTCCCAGCGATGGAGGTCGATTCCTCTTGTCGTCGCGACAGCATGTCGGAAGCCTGAGTGAGATACTTCAGGTCCTCCCCTGAGAGATACGGCTTGACCGTTGGGAGCAATCGCCGACTCAAAGTCTCGGTGGACTTCCTGGTGTTCACGAAGACCAGACACTGCCCTTCCTCTCTCAGAGTATCCCGCACCAGGGAGGCTATGTCCTCCCCTTCTTGAGGAATGGCACGGTGGGAAAGGTCGGCGAAAGTGACTGTTCCGTTGAAGTAGACACCCTCCCTGAGGGGGACTGGCCGCCAATCACTCTGGACGTGTATTGCCTCCAACCACTCCGCGAGTTCCTGCGAGTTCTCGATCGTGGCGGAGAGCGCTATGACCTGTGCCCGCGGGTTGACCTGTCGCAGCTTCGCCAGGGTCACCTCAAGAGTAGGGCCGCGATCAGGGTCGTGGATCAGGTGGACTTCGTCAGCCACCACGACTGAGAGTTGCTTCAGCCAGTGTGTACGATGCCTCAGCAGCGAGTCCGCCTTCTCGGACGTGGCGATGATGATGTCATAGCTCTGGAGGGTAGGTTCCTCCGAGTCGTAGTCCCCCATGGACAAGGCAACTCGGATGCCAAGCTTCTCGAAGGCCTTCAGGTCCTCGTACTTCTCCGCAGCCAGGGCTCGGAGGGGGACGATGTAGAGAGCCTTCCCCCTGTCGAGAACGGACTTGAGGATCCCTAGGTAGGCCACGAGGCTCTTGCCGCTTGCAGTCGGTATCGCCAGGACGAGGTTCTCTCCAGCCAATGCTGCTGGAACAGAGTCCTCTTGGGGTGGGTAGAGCTCCTTGATTCCCGTCGACTCGATGATCTCGACCACTCGCTTGTCGATATCGAGTTCTCGGAGGAACATCCCCCTCGAGTATCCCTCGGAACTCCATAAGCTTTCTTGACCTGAGAATCGCCCGACAAAGCCTTTAAGCGGCAGCTTCGTTGGTCGACACGATGGCGGATCTCTCCACCTCAGTGGGGAAGCTCAGGCTCAAGAACCCCACTATGTTGGCCTCTGGAGTCTTGGGAGACAGCGGGGAGTCCCTACTCAGGGTAGCCTCCCACGGGGCGGGGGCCGTCGTCACCAAGTCCATCGGCAGGGAACCACGAGAAGGCAACTCGGGGCCATCCCTGGTGCAACTTGAGCACGGCCTTCTCAACGCCAACGGGCTGGCCAACCCGGGCGTGGACAACTACGCCGCCGAGATTAAGATCGCACTGGAGGGTGAGGTTCCTGTGATAGGCTCCATCTTCGCCGAGGATGTGGAGATTTTCGGCCCGTTGGCGAGGACCATGGAAGTGCATGGCGCGCACGCTTTGGAGCTCAACCTCGCCTGCCCCCACGCCGAAGGTCTGGAGGAGATCGCGGGGGACACAGATCTGGTGGCGAGGGTCATTGCAGAGGTGAAGAGTGCGGTCAAGGTGCCCGTCTTTGCGAAGCTGTCTCCAAATGTCCGAGACATAGGCCTTATCGCCAAGGCTGTAGCAGAGGCAGGCGGCGATGGCATCACGGCCATCGGCACCGTCAGGGCTATGAGCATCGCTCCCGAGGTCGCCCGTTCCGTCTTGGGGGAACGGAATGGGGGCCTAAGCGGTCCTGCGATCAAGCCGTTGGGCGTTCGCAGCGTGTACGAGATCTATCGACAGGTGGAGATCCCCATTGTCGGGGTCGGCGGCGTCCTTACCGGTCTGGATGCCGTGGAGTACTTCATGGCGGGCGCCCGCGCGGTACAGATAGGCAGTGGCGTGCACTATCGAGGCCTTGACGTCTTCCAAGAGGTATGTCAGGAGATAGCGGCCTTCATGGAGGAGAA
>CAYFZX010000053.1:0-2340 GCA_964347795.1 uncultured Methanomassiliicoccales archaeon | reverse complement strand
TGATGGGGGAGAACTCGAAGAAGTTCATGGAGGAGGAGACGAACTTCGTTAAGGATTTCAAGTCCAAGTTCGAGGCTTTTGATCCGGCAGACCTCAGTGGGAGTCGTCCTCTCGATCGTGACTTGGCCCTCCATGTCGCGGACCTTTTCCTGTTCTACTTGGAGGAGATGAGATTCTGGGAGTCCGATCCCGGCGGGGCCGAAGGAGTTGGCGAGGCGCTCTTCCCGCTCTTCACGCGCGATTTCGCGCCGCTCACCACACGGGTCCAGGCCATGACTAGCAGGCTCGAGGGTTCTCCTCGGTACCTGGAGGAGGTCCGGACGAGAATAACGCGCCCGGTCAAGCTCTGGACAGAGATGGCCATCGAGTCCGCGGGAATGACTCCAGCCTTCCTGGAAATCATCGTGCAGTCGGTAGACGGTAAGGTACCCGACGCTGCGGTCAAAGACCTGAAGGGGGCCAAAGAGGAGGCGACCGCTGCGCTGTCTGAGTACCAGAGCTGGCTGCAGGAGGAGGTGCTCCCAGAGGCCTCCTCCCCCCACATCCTGGGTGAGGAGAAGTTCAGGAAGCTCATCGAACTTAGGCATCTGGGGTACCCTGTGGAGGAGATTCATAATCTCGGTGTTCGATACCTAGAGGAATCCAAGAAGGAGCTCTCCCGCGTCACGGCGTCCATCGACCCCGAGGCCGCCGTTGAGGAGATGAACGAGCGGATTCGAGCGGACCACCCCGCGGACTTCGACTCTGTCCTGGAGGAGGTGCGCGAGACCATCCTGCAGGCCCGCAAGTTTGTCGCCGACAACGGACTGGCCACCCTGCCTCCCGCGGAGAAGCTTCACGTCATGGAGACGCCCACATTCATCAGGCCGATCATCCCCTTCGCCGCGCTGTTCGGGCCAGCGAAGTTCGACAAGGTCCAGGAGGGGGTTTACATCGTCACGCCACCGTCTGATGGCGCGGAGGAGCTGGGGAAGCACAGTCACGCTTCAATCCGAAACACGGCCGTCCATGAGGGGTACCCGGGGCACCACCTGCAGCTTTCTGCCGCCAACCAAAACCCGTCCCTGATCAGAACCCTGGGGAGCTTTGGGGCGATTGAGACGGTGGAGGGTTGGGCACATTACTGCGAGGACCTGATGCGAGAGACGGGATTCAACACCTCTCCGGAGGTGAGGTACGTTCAGCTCCAGGACATCATCTGGCGGGCGTGTCGCATCATCATTGACATCGACCTACACAGCGGTCGGATGACCTTCGAAGACGCCATCGACATGTTGGTGCGCGAGGCTGGCATGGAGAAGCCCGCCGCGCTCGCAGAGGTGAAACGCTACACCCAGAATCCAGGCTATCAGCTCAGTTACCTCCTGGGAAAGCATCTGATCCAGGGCCTGCGAAAGGAGGTCCAGGAGCGGATGGGAGAGAAGTTCTCTCTGGGCTTCTTCCACGACACCATCCTCTACGCCGGTTCGATACCCTTCTACCTGCTCCAGAGGGCGGTGGAAGACAAGCTCGCGAAGATGGAGGAAGGCGTGGAGGATCTCACAGCCTAGTCCCACCGATTCTCCTCCCCGACATCGAGGCCGCTGAGGGCCATATCCCACGTTGACAACCGGAGCGTCCGACTCGCTCCTCCATGATTGCCGGAGTACTGGTTCAACGAGCAGGGCCCAAGTTTAATATCGATGCACAGGTTGCACTCTTCGGTGCAGAGATGAAGAGCATTGATGCGCTCGTAAACAAGGCTATGGAGTACAAGGAAAAGGGGCTCAGTGAGAAGGAAATCGGCGACGAGCTCCACCTCTCCTCTGAAACGGTTACATGGCTGCTAACTCGAGGCGTTAAGGGGGAGGCGCCGCCCAGAGACATCAAGATAGGCTGGCGCTCCATAGGAGTCTACGGCAATCGTGTAGGCTTCGTGTCGGCAGCCCTCACAGACATCATCCTCGAGGAGATGGAGAAGAGGAACCTCGAGGCGGACTCCATCCTCGGAATATCCATCAATGGCATTCCTTTCGCCACCCTGATATCTGAGGATCTCGGCAAGGAGCTGGTAGTGTTTAGGCCAGCGTCAGACCGCGCTAGGGGAGGCTCTTTCAGCTCCAATTATGCAGGGGTCGACGGCAAGAATGTGATCTTAGTTGACGACGTGATGGGCACCGGCGAGACCATCCGTGGCACAATCAAGGAAGTCCAGGAGGCGGGAGGTCAGGCGGTCCTTGCCGTCGTGGTCGTTAACAAGACCGAAAGGGACGACGTGGATGGCGTGCCGCTGAGGGCTCTCATACGGGCCCGCGGGATTGCGTGAGTGGGGATGCATTGGTTCGATGAGCTAGCTCATTC
>CAYFZX010000052.1:0-8374 GCA_964347795.1 uncultured Methanomassiliicoccales archaeon | reverse complement strand
GTCCCTAAGGGGGCGAATATATAATAATGCGGGCTCGCATATCACCATCGATGGCTTAAGTAGCCAGCACCCATTCGCGCAGCGGTTGCAGTTTTTCAGCCGGTTTATTGAAGTGCTTCTGCGGATTCATCGTGGTCGCCCGAGATGTGCCCACGTCCGGCTCCGCTGGACTGTGGTCAACTCTTTGCGCCGCTGCGAACCGTAAGAGGAGGAAACAATGAACAAGATCGTGCCCTTCGACCCAAAGACTGCTTCCAGACAGGAGTGGAAGCGCTTCCATAAGTTCCGGCGAGCAAGGCATGAAGAGACAGACCCTGACGACCCCGTGATGGACGACGAGACCGTAGAGGGTCTGATGAAGCGTCCAGACCCAAACTGGGAGCTCACGAGATTCGCGGTCATCGACTCCCAAAGCGGGTATCTGATCGCCATGCTCCACTTCGACGTAGCGAAGGAGGATTCACCCGACTACGAGGACAACAAGCACATCGCGTGGATCTACCTGGAAGTCTTGGCGGGTCACAGGAGGCAGGGAATCGGAGGAAAGCTGCTCGCGAGGGCGGCCAAGATGGCGAGGAAACGCCATAGGTCTCTCATAATCATGGGTTCCGACGAAGAGGATGGCAAGGCCTTCATCGAGGCCATAGGCGCGAAAGTCGGCCAACGCACGCGTGAGAGTAGACTCCATTTAGACAAGGTCGATTGGGAGATGGTTGACCGGTGGGCGGACGCGGGCCCAGAACGTTCCCCGACCACAACTCTCAAGTTCTTCACCAATCACATCGACGACGACGTCATCGAGGACTTCTCAGAGGTTCTCACTGAAGCCTTCAATCAGATGCCTAAGGATGATATCGACCGGGGAGACGAGGTGATGACCCCGGAAAGGATCAGGGAGTGGGAAGCAAGGTTTCGGGACGCAGGAGGCTCAAGACTCTCCGCCGTCACCTTTGAATCCAACGGAAAGATCTCAGGCCTCACCGAGATGGGGTATTTCCCGGACCAGGGGACCATGATTCATCAGTACATGACGGGTGTGAGGCTTCCCTACCGAGGCAGAGGCCTGGGGAAGTGGCTAAAGGCCGCAATGCTCCAGAGAGTTCGCAAGGAGTTCCCGCAGGTCAGCGTAGTGGTCACTGGCAACGCAACCACCAACACGGCCATGCTCTCAATCAATGAACGGCTAGGTTTCCGGCCGCACCGGGACGGTATCCTGGCCCAGATCGATCTCGAATCCCTTGAAGAGTACCTTAGCAAGGTAAGTCAGGCATGACGCCTTGCCTGTGACGAGGACGGACTCGCCGGGATTTGAACCCGGGATCGCCGGCTTAGAAGGCCGGTGCCCTATCCTGGCTAGGCTACGAGTCCCGGTTGTCCATGCTAGAGCTCGCTATAAAACGTTGATGTCGCACCCAGCCCCTCCGTCTGCCAAGAGTCCCACGGCACCAGAAAAAACCGCCAAACATCCGATATGGTTCGAGCCGCCGCTTTGGGACCCGACGGGGTGGGGGGCCAAGTTCTCTCGCACCTTCGTTCCGCCCTGCAGGTTGAATCGCGTGAGCTTGGCGTAGCACACGGTGTTTCCCGCGCGCTCTGAAGCCGATGGGAGTAGCTACCCCGTCCACGTCGAGAGGAATCAAGATTCCATACTGAGTCCAGGGAGCACCCTCCGAGGCGATGTTCCCAAGCCAAAATTTCCGCCGCTGATCCTTCCTCAACCGTCCGGGTGGCATTTTGGCCTTTCCTCCTGGATGCCTTGGGTTCAGGAACGGGAAACCTGCCAAAGTTTAAAGGCAGGCAGTTCAATGGAAAGCCAGCCTTTAGAGATGTTTACACACCTAGGAGGCCCTTCATGCAAGGTGGCGACGTCGCAATTCGAATTGGGGGCGCCGCGGGTGACGGCGTTGCGTCCACTGGAGAGACCTACGCGATTACGGGTGCTCGCAGTGGTCTCAACGTGACCACCTACCAGAGTTACCAGTCGGTCATCCGGGGCGGGCATATTTGGTTCCAGATCCGACTCTCCAACGACAAGCGGTACTCCCCGGGGGACACCTACCACCTCTTGGTGGCCCTCAACCAGACTACTCTGGATATCCATCTGCCTCACGTCTCCGCGCCTGGGGGCGTGCTCTTTGATCCATCCCGTCACCGGCTCCCGGAGGAGGCTTTGCCGCCTGGGATCAGCTCCCACCCCGTTCCTGCGCAGGACATCTCCATGGAGGTAAGCGGCAAGCCTCTTATGCAGAACACGGCGGCCTTGGGGGCCCTCATGCACCTCCTCAAGGTGGACCTCGACGTCCTGGGCAGCGCCCTGGCGAAGCTGTTCAAGAAGAAGCCCCAGAAGGTCATCGACATGAACAAGACGGTGGCCCGGAAAGGGTACGAGTATGCCGCCGAGCGCTACGACGCCTACGATTTCGGCCTGCAGCCCACGGGAAAGGCCCGACCCATCATGTCCGGGAACCAGGCCATCGCCCTGGGCGCCCTGGCTGGCGGGGTCAAGCTCCTCGCGCAGTATCCCATGACTCCCGCGACCTCCATAATGCACTGGATGGCGGCTCACGCGACGGAGTATGGGGTTCTGGTCAAGCAGACGGAGGACGAGCTGGCGGCCATGAACCTCGTCGTTGGGGCGAACTTCGCGGGAGCCCGAGCCATGACGGCGACCTCCGGTGGCGGATACTCCCTCATGGTGGAGGCTACAGGGCTCGCAGGCATGACGGAGACACCGGCCGTGATCCTAGAGGTCCAGAGAGCGGGCCCCTCCACGGGCCTGCCGACCAAAACGGAGCAGGGAGACCTGAACATGATCTTCGGAGCCTCCCAAGGGGACTTTCCGCGCATCATCATGGCCCCGAGAAACCCGGAGGAGTGCTACGAGGTGGGCTGGAGGGCCTTCAACCTTGCGGAGTCTTACCAATGCCCGGTCTTCATCATCTCCGACCTGTACCTCAGCGAGATGTGGCGCACCGTGGAGCCTCCGAACTTCGAGGTGCCTGTCGTGCGCGGCCTCACCGTCGAGGACGGCACAGAGGGGTTCCTCAGGTACAAGGTCACCGAGTCCGGCATCTCTCCACGGGCCTTCCCGGGACAGCCCAACCTCATGTTCGTAGCCGGGAGCGACGAGCACAACGAAAAGGGCGACCTCATCAGCGACATCCTCGCTGGCATCCCCCAGCATGTGGACGAGAGGGCCCAACAGGTGGCCAAGAGGATGAGGAAGCTGGAGTCGGCGGTGAAGGACATGCGTCCGCCAGAGCTGTGGGGACCGGAAGGCGCCGATCTGACCATCGTGTCCTGGGGGTCGACTCAGGCGGCCGTCCGGGATGCGGTGGGCGTTCTGAAGGAAGAGGGACTGACGGCCAACTCCCTGGAGTTTTGTGACCTCTGGCCGCTCCCCTCAGAGGAGACGCGGCGGTTGTTGGATGCGACCGCGCGAACGCTCATCGTTGAGGGCAACTACACCGGCCAGTTCTCGAGACTCCTGCGAGCCGAGACGGGGCATCGAATTGAGAATACGCTGCTGAAGTACGATGGGGAGCCCTTCTACGCGAAGGAGGTCGCCCATAGGGCAAAGGAGGTGTTGCATGGCCGCTGAGGTCACGGTGTACAAGTCCGAGGTCAAGCCGACCTGGTGCCCCGGTTGCGGAGACTTCGGAGTCCTGAATGGATTCTTGAAGGCGGTCAAGGAACTCGAAATTGACCCGAAGACTCTCGTGGTGGTCTCCGGAATAGGCTGCTCGTCCAACTTCCCTCACTTCGTGAGGAGCTACGGTTTCCACGGACTGCACGGCCGGATCATCCCGGTCGCCACGGGCATCCGATTAGCCAACCCGGAGCTGACTGTCGTGGGAGCTGGCGGAGATGGGGATGGCTACGGCATCGGCCTCGGCCACCTCGTCCATGCCATGCGGCGAAACATCGACATTACCTACATCGTGATGAACAACGCCATTTACGGTCTCACGGTAGGCCAGGCCTCCCCGACGAGTGAGAAGGGAATGGTGACCAAGTCGACGCCGGAGGGAGTCATCGAGTGGCCGGTCAACCCCATGGCGACGGCCCTTAGCGCCGGCGCCACGTACATCTCCCGAGGCTTTTCTGGGGACCCCAATCATCTTGCCGAGCTCATCAAAGGGGGAATCCAACACAGTGGCTTCTCGCTCGTGGATGTATTCTCTCCCTGCGTGACGTACAACAAGGATAACACATACGCGTGGTTCCGAGAACGCGTCTACAAGCTCGAGGATGAGAGCCACGACCCAACCGACCAGACGGCCGCCTTCACTAGGGCCAACGAGTGGGGAGAGCGGATCCCTATCGGTCTCTTCTATAGGACGGAGGAGAAGCTGACCTACGAAGAGGAGGAGCCTGTCCTGAAGAAGGGTCCTCTGGTCAAGCAGCCCCTGGGACTCTCGAAGGAACAAGGACGAGCGCTCCTCGAGGAGTTTCTCTGACCTTGGAGGGGAGGCGCATCGAGGCGGGAAGCGATGCTCTCAAGGACCGGATTGAGGTCGGATGCAGCGGCTGGGCCTACGACTTCTGGGTCGGGCCTTTCTATCCCCCGGCTACTCGGCCCAGAGATTACCTCAAGCTATACTCCGGAGTGTTCGACGTCGTAGAAGTCGACTCTAGCTTCTACCGGATCCCGCCCAAGGCCATGGTGGCGGGTTGGAGGAAAGCGACCCCCGATCATTTCCGTTTCACCGCGAAGTTCCCCAAACGAATCACCCACGAGCTTAAGCTTAAGGACGCGGAGCGGCCCCTTGGGTGGTTCTACTCCTCCTTCGAGGAACTGGGACCCAAGCTCGACGCCTTCGTCGTCCAGATGCCTCCCTCCCTCAAGTATGACAAGGACCATGCGACCCTCGAAGCCTTCTTGACCTTGCTGCGGGAAGATGTGAGGCATGCAGTGGAGTTTCGCCACAAGTCCTGGTTCCGCAACGACCTCTATGCCCTCCTGGAGAAGTACGACGTCACCCTGGCCTGGTCGGAGACTCAATACCTCCGCACACCGACGAAGCTAACCACCGATTTCGTATACCTCCGAATGATCGGCGACAGGTCACTGAAGAAGCTTGGCGAGATCCAGAAGGACAGGACGGCCGAGATGAGCAAGTGGCTAGGCGACATTCAGGATCTGGTGGACAACGTGAGGCGAGGCTACGTCTTCTTCAACAACCACTACGCGGGTTTCGGCCCTGGTTCCGTGAATGAGTTCAGACGGCTGACGGGCCTTATGGCGAAGGAGTTCCCCGAGAGTGGGCAGAAGACCTTGGCCGAGTTCTAGGCCACGCTACATTATTATTCGGTCTGGTCTATGGGATGAGCCGACTCTCGATGGCTCGCATCGTCATGCACGTGGACATGGATGCCTTCTACGTCTCAGCGGAGCGGCTGCGCAACAAGGAGTTGGTGGGGAAGCCCGTGATCATCGGCGCCGACCCGAAGGAGGGGAAGGGTCGCGGTGTCGTGGCCGCCTGTTCTTACGAGGCCAGGGAGAAGGGCATCCGCTCAGGTATGCCGATATCCACCGCCTACAGGAAGTGCCCCGAAGCCACCTACATGAGGCCTGATCACTCATACTACGGCAAGATGTCGGATCAGGTGATGAGAGTCCTCGAGGAATTTGCTGACGCCTTCGAGCAGGTAAGCATAGACGAGGCCTATCTCGACGTGAGCAAGAAGGCGAAGGACTTCTCGGGAGCCGTGGCGTTGGCGGGGGACATCAAGGAAGCAGTCAAGCGGAGGACCGGTTTGTCGTGCTCCATAGGAATCGCCCCCAACAAATCCATCGCCAAGATTGCTTCGGATATGGAGAAACCCGATGGGCTCACTACCGTGAAACCTGAGGAGGCCGCTGACTTCCTCAACCCCTTGCCAGTCTCCAAGATCCCTGGGGTCGGAAAGAAGAGCAAGGCCATCCTGAAGGAGATGGGCGTCGAAACCGTTGGCGACCTCGCTGAGAGATCGCCGGCGGACCTGACTCGCGTCTTCGGCAAGGGCGCTGTATGGCTCTGGGCCGTTGCCCGTGGAATGGAGGAGCTTCCCGTAGAAGAGAGGGGGGAGCCGAAGTCCTTCAGCGCGGAGCATACCTTCGACAAGAACACCGATGATTGGGAGGTCATTCATGATAGCTTGAGCGCCCTAGTCGACGATGTATACTGGCGTATCGCGGACGAAGGATACCTCTTCAAGACCGTGGGGATCAAGATCCGGTTCCAGGACTTCCGAACCCACACCCGAGATCGGACCCTCTCATCCTATTCCAAGGAAAGGGGCACGATCGAGAATGTGGCGAGAGAGCTGTTCCACGAGTTCCACGACGCCCCCAAGAAGTTGAGGCTGATCGGCGTGAGGGTCTCGAGCCTGAAGCGGGTGGAGGCGGGCCAAGAGACCCTTGGGAAATGGGCCTCCTAGGAGGAGATTTCGGCCACTTCGGCGTGCGTGACCCTGAGGACTTCTTGAGGGGAGACACGCACGAGCGCCACGGCAGATCCTCCTCCGGCGACCATACTGTCGAGGGCCTCGACCTGCCGATCCATGACCATCTTGAGCCTTCTCCGATGGCCCATGGGCGGCACGGCACCGGCCGCATAGCCTGTCGCCCGCCTGATCTCCTCCGCGTTGGCAAGTCGCAGTCTCCGCACCCCAAGTCGCCTTCGGGCTCTCTCCAAGTCCAACCGCCGATCGCCCCGGACGAGGCAGATAAAGGGCTCACCACGCTCGCCAATCACCACGAGACTCTTGACGATCTGACTGGGGGGGACCTGAGCAATCCGCGCCGCCGCGTTGACGGTGTCAACAGGCTCATCGAACTCGTCCACACGACCTGCCATTCCATGTCTCTCCATGTACTCTCGCAGGTGGTTTGTGTCCATTCTTAGCTCCCCCTATCTTGCTCTGGCCGGGCTGCCGCTGCCC
Source organism: uncultured Methanomassiliicoccales archaeon (assembly GCA_964347795.1). Taxonomy (GTDB): domain Archaea; phylum Thermoplasmatota; class Thermoplasmata; order RBG-16-68-12; family JAJISG01; genus JAJISG01. The sequence goes on along the minus strand of CAYFZX010000052.1, from coordinate 1,447 downwards.
TTAGGGAGCGATAATGTCCCTACTCCTGAGCTTCTTCTCGAACAGGCGGAAGGTGACGGGCATCCACTCCTTCGCGATCCTGAGCATCTGGGAGGCCAGGTCCCTGATCTCCCACTGCGCATCCCCGAAGCTTCTGATGGCGATAATATGCATGAGGCTGCGGGCATTCACGGTCATCGTCCCGTTGACGGGAGTTGCCTCAGGCATGAGGTAACGAGCGTCCTCCTTTGGGACCCCAGCTTCTACGAGCTTCCCGTAGGTGTCAATTATCTCCTCGAACACTCGTCGAACTAACTTCTCCCTCTCCTCGCTCGGCAGCGTGATCTCCCGCGCACCACGCTCCCTCGACTTCACTTTGGCCAGGCTGAAGCTCGGCGGCCAGATGAAGTCGTCAGGTTTCATTCTCTTGAGGCTCACAAACCTCCCGCTTTGGATGTCAAAGGAGGCCAGACGGTGCCGCGTCAGTTGCGCAAGAGTCACCCGGCTCATTCCCTCAATCCCGAGGGTAATTGTCGGGTGTTCGAAGGGGCCCCAGTGACCGGCCATAATCAACTGGGACAGGAAGTTCTCGACTTTCTCGTCGATGCTATCACCCGAAATGGGCTTCATGACCTCCTCGAAGTCCTTGGTCCAAGCAGGTAACTTCATGTAGTCGCCTCGAGCAGCCAGACAGACCAGCCGCTCGGGATCTGGCGTTGCCACGACCTTACGGACCAGGACCAAGGAAATCCTCCCCGCTTCTGAACGAAGCTCGAGTGTGAAGGCCTCGCCGATAATTAATCGTTTTGCGCGGCCTTGGGCCTCGTCCCTCCATGCCACGATGCCTGGCTGCACAAGGTGATGTACGTACACCCTCAGCGAACTAGAAATATGGTGTCCTGAATACGTACTCGTATGGACGCGGAGTCTCGGAAGGTGCAGAAGATGGGGCTCTCCAGCCTCGGGGTCTCTCTCCCCAAGGACTGGGCGACGATGCTGGGCGTCAAGCCCGGCTCCTCAGTGGAACTCCTGAGAGAGGAGGATGGCTCCATCAAGATCCGTGCTCCCGGTGCTGGGACCTCTGAAGAGCGAGCCTGTACCATCAGACTCGAGGAATGCAAGGAACGAAATGTCCTTCAGCGGGTGGTCATCGGCAACTATCTGCTTGGGAGAGACTCGATAGAAATCAGGTCCAAGTCGACCTTCCCCAAATGGGCCATGGAGGAGGTGTACGAAGCCGTGGACCGGCTCACAGGAATCGCGATAGTGGAACAAGCCAGACAAGTTGTGGTCGTGGAGAGCTTCGTGGAACCGACCAAGTTCCCCGTACGTGGGCTGCTGAGAAGACTCCAATACCTGACGCAGAGGATGGTCGGCCTCTCCTTCAGGGGGTTCTTAGAGCCTAATGAAGAGGATCGTGCCAGTGTGAGTCGGTTGGAGGAGGAGGTTGATCGGTTGTATTGGCTCG
>CAYFZX010000051.1:5656-8490 GCA_964347795.1 uncultured Methanomassiliicoccales archaeon | reverse complement strand
ACCGCCCTCCGGTTGGCGAAGAAGGGGTACAAGACCCTCGTCCTCTCCACCGACCCGGCCCACAGCCTCGGCGACGTCTTCGGAGTGACGCTGGAGAACCGGCCTACGCCCATCGTCCCCAACCTGGAGGGGCAGGAAGTCACCGTGGTGGAGGCCCTCCGGGACTACTGGAACGATGTCCAGGAGTACGTCGTGGAGGTCTTCCGCATCCAGGGGATGGACGACATCACCGCCGAGGAGATGGCCATCCTACCCGGCTTCGACGAACTCGCCTCCATCCTGTACGTCGACACCTACTGCCAGGAGGAGCGGTACGACACCATCGTGGTGGACACGGCCCCCACGGGAGCCAGCCTGAAGTTCCTGAGCCTTCCAGAGATGGCCCAGTGGTACATGCAGCGGCTCTTCAAGGTCAACCGGGCCCTCGCGAAGATTGCCAGGCCCCTCACGAGGCCCTTCATGCAGATCCCCATCCCTGATGACGAGGTCTTCGCGGGCGTCGAGCGGCTCTACATCACCGTCGAGAGGGCGAAGCGGCTCCTGCAGGACCCGGAGGTCACGACGGTCCGGCTGGTCACCAACGCGGAAAAGATGGTCATCGCGGAGACCCGGCGGGCGTACACCTACCTCTCGCTCTACGGCTATCCTGTGGACGCGGTCATCGTCAACCGCTTGCTGCCGGACGAGGTTGGTGGGTACCTGGATCGGTGGAAGGAGGTTCAGGCGGAGAACCTCAAGACGATTGAGGAGTCCTTCAAGGGCCTCCCCATCCTCAAAGTCCCGATGCTCCAAGATGAGCTCCTGGGTCAGGAGGCGCTGGAGACGGTGGCCACAATCCTCTACGGTCGAAGGGACCCGGCCAAGGTCTTCGTGAAGGAGAGGCCCTTCCAGGTGGTCCGGGACTCGAAGGAGGGCAAGGCGACCATCAGCGTCAAGGCGCCCTTCCTGGAGAAGGAGCAGGTCCAGCTCCTCAACCGCGGGGGCATCCTGGTGGTGGAGGCCTCCAAATGGCGCAGGATCTTCACCCTCCCCGAGACCCTGACCCACTACGAGCCCACCGGGGCCGTTTTCAAGGAGGACATGCTCTCCATCTTCCTCGAGGAGCCGGTTCTCGGAGGCACGTGAGCGTCGCCTGGGGCTTCGTCGCGCCGGATCCATCGAGGGACTTGCGCTCACGACGGCCGGGCCGCCACTAGGACGGCGTCCAGAAGCGCCTCGACACTCATCGGCCTCGCCTCTGGATCGGCAAGGCCCTCCTGGGCGAGGCTTCGGTAGAGGCGGACCACCGACGGCGTTCGGATGCCCATTCCCTCCAGGTCCTCCAGGCCGTAGAACACGTCGGTCGGGGTGCCAGCCGCCACAACTCGTCCGTTCACGAGAAGGATGATCTCGTCTGCCCAATGAGACGCCAGCTCCACGTCGTGGGTCGCGACGAGAACGGTCGTACCCGCGTCATGGAAGGCATCCAGGACGCTCAGGATGTCCTGTGAACTCTTGTTGTCGACGTCCGCCGTCGGCTCGTCCAGGGCGATGATCGAAGGGTGCATGGCAATAACGCCCGCGATGGCGGCGAGTCGCTTCTGTCCCCCGCTCAGCTGAGCGGGATTCCTCCCTCCGAGGCTCTCGAGGCCCAGGGAGCGGAGGGCCTCCGCGACCCTCGTGCCCACATCGACCTCCTCCAGGCCCAGGTTTCGGGGGCCGAAGGCGACGTCCTCCTCCACAGAAGGCGCGAAGAGCTGGTCGTCCGGACTCTGGAAGACGAGCTGCAACTTCTGTCTCACCCGATCCAGGTTCCGGCGCTCGACAGGAAGGCCCAGGACGTCGACGTGGCCTTCTGACGGCGTCAGCAAGCCGTTGAGACAGCGCAGCAACGTCGTCTTCCCACTGCCATTGGGGCCGAGGATGGCGACACGCCTGCCCTCCTCGACGCGGAAGGTGACCCCATCCAGCGCCTCGGTCCCATCGGGGTACGTGTACGTCAACTCGGAGACGTCGATAGCTACCACGGGAGCCACCACCCGAGGACCAGGAGGACGCTTGCCGCGGAGGTGATGCCCCCCAGGACGACTTCTCTCACCCTGGGCCTGCCCGCCTTCAGGTCATACAGCCGACCGCCGCGATAGCCCCGACTCTCCATGGCCTCGTACGTCCGCAGGGACCTATCGAAGGACCGGACCAGCAGATTGGAGGCCACCAGGCCGTAATGGGCAACCGTGCGGCGATAGCTCAGGGAACGGGCGAAGCCCAGGCGGCTAGCCATGGCCTGAGACAACCTCTTCCGCTCCTCCTCCAGGACGAACATGTAGCGGTAGACCAGGGCCGTGAGATCCACGAGGACCTCCGGGACGCGCATCCACCGCATGGCCCTCAGAATGCTCATGAGAGACGTGGCCTCGAGCAACAGGAGGAGGACACCCGTCGCCGCCAGCACGCGAGTGAAGATGAGGAAGCCCTGCTGGATGCCCTCCTGGTAAAGGGGGAAGAGGAAGTGATAGACCTGGGTGGAGCCGAAGGTGTAGGCGAAGGTGAGCCAGACGAATCCAGCGACGCCCAGGGGGAAGGCCATGAGCTTCCCATAGGCCGCTATCCTCACCTTGCCTCGCAGGGCCAAGAGAGTGGCCAACGATAGAGTCGCCGCCAGGATGAGGACCGGTGGAATCCAGCTCGGGCTCAGCAGGACGGCAAGGATGATGACCAGGGCGGTCACAGAGGCGACTCGTGCGTCCGCCCCACCCTCCACCTTCACAGGGACGTTCATCCTTTCCTCCACTGCCTTAGCCGTCTGCCGAGGAGGAGGAAGCCAAAGAAGCCCAGGGTGGTCAGCAGGCCGGTCA
>CAYFZX010000051.1:0-5556 GCA_964347795.1 uncultured Methanomassiliicoccales archaeon | reverse complement strand
CCGCCGAGGCCGACGCCCGTGGCGTAGGCCGCGTAGGAGACACCCAGGATGAGGACGCTCCCCGCGAGCATGACCAACAGGACCTTCTTCTCCAAGGAATCAAGAGGCAAGGGCTGGCCTCCTCAACGTCTGGGCAATGTCTGGCCTCGCTTTCATGATGTGGTTGACCACGGCCCCGGTGAAGAAGAACTCCATCACCGCGATGGGGATCTGGGTGGGGCCGAATCCGATGAAGAATAGGCCCCAGTGGAACAGGACGGACCCCGGGAAGAGGGCGACGGCCAGCTGGAAGGCCGTTGTGGCGTACACGGCGACGTCGCCCACCAAGCCAGCAAGGCCTGCGGCCAGGAAGTAGCTCAGCTTGGACCTCCTCGCCAGGCGGTATACTCCGTAGCCCACCAGGCTGCCCACGACGCCCATGGAAAGGGTGTTGGCTCCGAGGGTCGTCAAGCCACCGTGGGCCAGGAGGAGGTGGATCAGGAGGGCAGGGACGGTAATGAGAACGGCTGGGAAGGGGCCCACCAAGATGGCGGCCATGGGCGTGCCAATCGGGTGGGAGGAGGAACCGGTGACGGGGACGGGGATGTGCCAGACGCTGATTACCGTGATGGCGGCGGCAAGGACGCCCAACATCGGCAGGTAGATTCTGCTCGCCTCCGACCTCTTCCGTACCATGTGGAGCCCCACGGCTACGAAGGCACCCGAAAGGAGGTACCATACGAGGACCCAAAAGGGGGGCAGGACGCCATCGGAGATGTGCAGCGGGTTCCCTCCGGTTCAGACCAGTAACACGAAACGCGAATCTGTAACACCCCATCGCTATAAGAAATTTTCACCGTCTCCGGCGATGAGACGTAGGTGCCAGGTTTTAAGACCCCCGAGGTCCTACGCTTTCCCAAGGGCTGAGGTGACCATCCGTGGACATCAAGATTAGCGTACCCGACTTCGCCCCGAAGCTGGATGACTTCCTGAAGCACCTCCACAACGCCAGGGTGGAGGTCCTGGAGGCCATCAAGTCCCTGGCCCAGTCCCGAATCGACCAGCTGAAGGGGAAGAAGGGGTCCACGCTGAAGCGCATCGAGATCAAGTAGCGAGGTGCCCCCTGGCCTGTCGCTACCTGGGAGGTGCAGGGCAACTTAGTCTCCTCTTCTTGCCGAGTCCGCCCCTCCCCAATGAGATTCCACCTTGACGAAGACCCAAGGGAGGAGCAAGGAGGCCACCAGGCCGAAAGCGGCCGAGTAGGCCAGCAAGAACTGGGAGAGAGCGGCCTGGGAGCCTATGGCATAAATCCCCACCAGGACGGGCACGCCGAGGAGGAGCCGGAGGCCGACGATCCTGGCCCCCTTCGCCCTTGGAAGTCCCACCCACTCCGCCTCCACTACGGAACCCACGGCGAACCCCGTAAGGAAGCCCCAGACCTCCAAGACATCTTGGCCCAGGAGATGGAGGGCTCCGAAGAGGGCAAAAGGGAGAAGCACCGCAACCACGACCTTCCGTTGCGAGCGCATTCTCACCCAATCCCCCATTCGGTAGAGGAGCCAGCCCCCTAGCGCCAGGGCGATACCGATACCCGCCCCTCCCAGCACGTCCCCCACGTAGTGGACGCCGAGGTAGACACGGGAGAGGGCTACGATGACGGTGAGCAGCACGGCTCCCAGGATCCAAGGTCCTCGAAAGGAGGCTGCCAAGGCAGACCAGAAAGAGGCGGCGTATTGAGTGTGGCCGCTGGGGAGGCCGTTGCCTTCCGCATGCGTCAGGTGCAGTTCCGGGGGGGGTCGTGGCATGCCGAGAACGGACTTCAACAGGGCGTTGAGAGCGGCGCCGGACAACACCAGGATTCCGAGGAAGAGGCCCAGACGCTTGTCCCAGAGCCAATACACCAGGAGGGATAATGCGATGAGCAGGGCGCCGTTCCCCGCCTCGGTTACGACGAGGAAGAGACCATCCAGCGCGGGAGAGAGCAGGGCTTGGAGGATTCGGATGGGCGCCTCTGAGAACAGGATGTCTGCCACCTACGCCCGCAGGAACCGCGCGCCTTATGCTGTTTACCCCTGGAACAGTGGCCTCAAGCCTTCTCAGTGAAGACGACGGAGAGGTCGACACGGACGTTGGGCCAGACCAGCCTCACCTTGTAGTCGCTCCCCGCGAGGATCACGTACACGTCGCTGAGGTTGGACTTGTATCGGTTGGACGGCCTGCCCCGGCTGTCTGGGTCGTCCGGTTTCGGACACAGCAACCCTTCCTTGACGAGGGCCTTCACCCGGCGATAGGCGGCTCGCATGGGCAAGTCGCAGGCTTCCGTGATCTCCTTGACGGACAGGAACTCCTCAGACGTCGCCTTCAGGATGCGGACGTTGACTTCGTCGAAGAGGGCGGCGAGAAAGCTCGGAAACTGGGTCGTGCCTTCCGGCTGCCGGCCCTTCCCCCCTTCTCTTTCGACGGCTTGCAGGGTCGCCAACGCGGTGCACTCCTGACGCAGCCTGGCCTTCCCCCTGGACTAGATATAACCGTGTCGTCCCGGCTATCATCATCGAAATCGATGAAAGAGTGTTCCGAGCCCGAAGGGAGGCTCGTGGACAGACGTCAAGCAGAACTGACTCAAGTTTCAGGTCAGTGCGTCATGCAGCGCCGCGGGGTCTGCAGCCGTCCGGTAGACATGCAGCGGCGGTGGATTCTCAAGTACGCGGAGTTGCGTAGCCTGCCCACCCAAACGCTGTCGACGGGTGAGGGCAGGGTGATGCGCCCGTCGGCTATCTGCAGAAGGATCGAGGTCGTGCCCCTCGATGCCCTCCTCCCGGCCACAGTTGAGCCCATACCCAGGCTACTATCAGAGTTGATAATCAAGCGAAATTATAAGAATGGAGTGAAGCTTCGCCGTGGTTGATGCCCCGTAGAAAGAGCGGGCTAGCACCGCGAGGGCCCCCCGACGTCTTGCCCCTTTTCGGGCCTTCAATCATGGACCACGTACAGCTCATCCTGCCCAGAGACCGACTTGTCGTGTACTACTCGAATCGCGACACCTAGGACCTCGGCATCACGCCCAACTCTCGTTCCCGATAACGGAGTGGTAAAGCTTTTCATTCCACTAGTGGAGAGGCCTACGAGGCCATTGAATTCGTATCCTCCAGTTCGGAGAAGGCCGGTCCAGCTGTCGCACCCCAACCTCGGAGCACTCCTGGGACTCGTCCTCCTTGCCATCCTGGTTCCCACCACGTTAGACTACGGTGTCATGGGACTTGTCCTCTCCCTTCTGGTTGCTGGAGTCGCGGCCGGGGTATTGGCCAGGGGTGGCGCTGGGATGGGGTTTGGTGCCGGTGCCAGAGCAGCCGCCATTTTCGTGCTCTTCCTCCTGACATCCTGGGCCCTCGTTCTCTTCCGTGATCAGGGAGTCAGCGACCTATTGTCCTCTTCTTGGCTGCAACCCTTCGTCCCCTACATCCTGGCGATGGCCAGCCTCTGGAGCGCCGTCTCCACCGCGATGGACCCCTATCTCCTCGGGTTCATCAATATGGTGGGAGGCGACATGTTCGTGGACCTGATCCTCCGCATCGTGGTCGTCTCTGTTGCCGGCGGCCTTGCGGGGACCGTGGGTGGCGCCGTCGTGGGAAAACCCAAGTCCCTTCCCACGCCTCCCGCAGCGGGCCCTTACGACACGTCGGCTTACCCCCAGACGGCCTACGGCAACCCTCAACTAGGCGGTTCCGCGGCCGCATACCTCTGCCCCTGGTGCGGCCTCAAGGTCCTTCCCCACATGGAACTTTGTTGGAACTGTGGTGGCCCCCTGCAGCTGCCACCCCCGCCAGCCTACTGACTCAGTCCCCCTCACCGGCTCCGAAGGGGCCCCCGAAGGGCGTCTGCTGGATGATATTCAACCTCTGAATCAATTTCCACTGAATCTTGGCCAGGCTGCCCAGAATGTCGGAAAAGGCCCTGTGATCCGGCTTTCGCCTCTCGCAGAGCTCCGCTTTCATGGCCTCGAGGCCCTGGGCAAGCCCGCGGGCGCTGGATTTCAGGACTGCGTCCACGGTCGGATCGAGGGTCTGAATGTTTCGAAGCTGGAAGGTGGCGCCCCCGACCTGGCCCAGAATCATCCCAGCCATCATGTACATCCCATTGTCCAAGAAGTCCCCCAAGACCTGGAGCAGGGCCGACAAACTGGCGAGCTCTGTCGTGGAGTTCGCCCTCAGGTCCACTACGGCTCTGTCGAAGGCTCGAGAGAGGTCCTCACTGCTGAATACCGTCCTCATTTCAATCACGTCATCGAGTGATCACCGCGGGGGCCATGCCGAACTGCGCCCTCCGGGCGACGCGCTTTCGTCCCAGCACGATGGAGTGGAGGCGCACCACCTCAGCCTCAAGCTTTCTCAGGAACTCCAGGGTCCGCCGGATTCGCTTCTCCTCCTCGGGGCGCGCCCTCTCCAGCATGCGAGTGCCCGCAGCCTTTGCCAGGAGCAAGTCCAACGCGATGGCTCCCAACCTCCTCGGTCGCACTCCTCTCTGCCCCATGATGGCGAGCTCCTGGGCCATCTCCACAAGCCTCGGAAGTTCCAGGGTGACAGGCATGGACTCCCCCTCCTCCTAGAGGGGTTTGGCTCAATAAGCTTTCCATGGACAGGCGTCATCGCCAAGCCTTAAGTCCACAGCGCTCCTAGGTGGCGCGGCATGCCGGAGGAAATCCTCGCCTGCTTCCCTGGGTTCGAGCTGTGGGGCCTCAACAGGAAGACGCCTTGCATCATAGCCCTCAGCGACCGCCGCATTATCGTGGTCAAAGCGGAGGAGCGGGCAGCCCTGCCTAGGGTGACCGAATCGACGACGGTGGGCGACCTCGTGCAGGGAAGCCACTACTCCCTCCCGTACGAGACGATACGGTACCTGCAGAGCAGGGCCCAGTTCACGGGGATCCTCTTCAAGCTCTACACGACTGGCGGCGGTTACCGCTTCAGGCTCAGGAAGAAGGTCTCGGAGGAACTGGAGGGGCGCCTACGGGACCTCCTAGGGGACAAGCTCAGAAAGCCGAAGGAGTGAGCTAGGGTTCCCGGTTGACCATCATGGACCGTGTTCCCCAGTCTCCAAGCCTTGGAGGTTCGTGTTAAGTATTGGGGGGTCAGTGATTCCATCATAGGAGAGGGTTCTCATGGAACCCCAGGATGAACTGCACTATTCCCCTCCTCCTCAGGGGTCCAACCGGAGGCAATTTCTGAAGTGGGGCCTGGGCCTCGGAGGCGTGGTCGCGACGGGTGTTCTAGCTGGACGCCTTCTCAGCCCGATCTTCACCCCCCCAGGATCAGGCGACGGGAGCGGAAATGGTTCCGGCGGCGGGGCAACGGACTACCTGGATCTCCTCAACCAGAACGTGGTTTCCGGCGGCCCCGGCAAGGACGGAATACCGAGCATAGACCACCCTCAGTTCATTTCACCCTCTCAGGCCGACGGCTACTTGCAGCCTGGAGACGTGGTCTTCGGGATCGACGTGGACGGCGAGGTCAGGGCCTACCCTCAGCGGGTGCTTGTCTGGCATGAGATTGTGAACGATTCCTTCGGAGGGCGAAAGATCTC
>CAYFZX010000050.1:0-8967 GCA_964347795.1 uncultured Methanomassiliicoccales archaeon | reverse complement strand
GGCCACGGCATGCCCCTGGCCGTTGGCATGGAGGACTTCGAAACGCCTCTCGGTGTCGCCAAGATCGACGAGGCGCTTGGCAGCAGGGTGATACAAGGCATGCTGGAGGAGGACATGGAGGCCCATCGGTACGAGCATTCCATTGAGGTGCAGCTTCCCTTCCTCCTCCACTTGAGGAGGGATATCAAGTTCGTGCCTATCTGCATGGGCTTGCAGGACTATGAAGCCGCTAGAACGGTGGGAAGTATCCTGGCCGAGTCCCTGAAGGGGACGGACACCGTCCTGATCGCGTCGACTGACTTCTCCCACTACGTCCCCATGGAGGTGGCCACTGCCAAGGACAGGATGGCCATCGATGCAATCCTGGAAGGTGACGCGGCGGCCCTGTACGACACGGTGCGGGAGCACAACATCAGCATGTGTGGCTACGGGCCCGTCATGGCGACGCTGGAGGCCCTTGCCAAGTGCAAAGGGACGTTGTTGAAGTACGGGACCTCTGGGGATGTGCAGCCGATGAGGGACGTCGTCGGGTACGCTGCGATCACCCTGGCGAAGTAGACTGGTCGATCCAGGTTAGGTAGTCTGCAAGCCCACTCTCCATGGAGTACGTCGCGACACACGGGACATCATAGGAATGGAGGCGTCTAATCTCCTCTGTCACCCGCTCCACCAGGGCGGACCTGGTTTTCATGATGACCGCCGTCTCTGCCTCGTCCCGAGTACGTCCCTTCCAACGATAGATCGACCTGATCGGGAAGATGTTGCCGCACGCGATGAGGCCTGCCTCCACCATCTGTCTGACGATTTTCACAGCCTCCCCTTCACTCCCCGCCGTCATGTAGACCATAGAGTGCATGCTGGAAGGAAGGTGCCAGTCGGTACAAATAGGATCGTGAGAACCGGCTCCTCCGTCTCATGATTCTCAACGATGAGAACAGCCTCGCTACTATTTTAGGTGAGAACCGGAAGAATGTAACAACAAGTTGACAGTCGTTACTTACGAGGAGCTTCGGGACTCTCTGAATGCGATTCTGGGCCCCAAGGGCATGGGGCCGCGAGAGACGAGCCAGGTGGCAGAGTATCTCCTGGGCTTCTTCGGTTACGGTACGGAGGTCATTGACAACGTCCTGCAACCCGAGGACCGCGACGTTTTCTACATGCTGGAGGAGGAGGGCCTGCTAAGTACCCGGCAGGAGGAGGTGATGGTCACCCGAGGAAAACTCTGGAGGATTCACTACTGGATCCTGAGGGTGGACAAGATGCGGCAGGCTCTGGTAAACGTCAAGGAGGATGGTGAGGACTACCAGGCCCTTTATGAGGGCATCTCCGAGGAAGTCTGGACCCGCCACTGACAACCTTTATAGGAACGAGGCGGAGTAGTGCGAGTGTCATGGTCCAGGAGATCCTGATCGTTGTCGCCGCCATAAGTGGCTGGGTGATTCTTCTCTATATCCTCGTGAGGTTGGGGTTGATAGGGTCACCGGCACCGCCGACGGAGGGCGGCGAGCCGGCGCACGCGGAGGCGGCTGCTCCACCCCCTGAGGAGGCAAAGGTGTCCCTTTTCGGCCCCTTCCTTATGCTCAAAACCAAGCGGGGACGAGCCTTCATCGAACGGCTCTCGAGGTGGCGGGGCGTCCGAATCCTGGGCCACTTCTACGTCGTGTTGATCGCGGTGACCATGATCGGAATTACCCTTCTCCTGGTCTGGACGGCCACCTTGGTCGCAAATGTCCCCCCCGGGAGTGCCCCGCCTCCCCAGGCCCTCATCGGCCTCCCAGGGGTGAACCCGTTCATCCCGCTGACCTATGGCATCTTCGCCCTCGTGATTGCCGTCGTGATCCACGAGTTCTCCCACGGCGTGCTGGCCAGGAGATGGAAGGTCGCCCTGCGGTCCCTCGGGGTCCTCCTCTTCATCGTCCCCATAGGGGCCTTCGTGGAACCGGAAGAGGAGGAGCTTAAGGCTCTGGACAGGCGCAAACGCGCCACTGTCTACGCCGCGGGACCGGGTAGCAATATCGTCACGGCTGTGATCTTGGCTGCCATCTTCTCCCTCGCCATGATGGGAGCCGTGCAGGCCAAGGCGCTGGGTATGGGCGTCACAGGGGTGGTCTCTGAGAGCCCCGCAGAGGTCGTGGGCCTCTCTGAGGGGATGATTATCGTGGCCATCAACGGCACGCCGGTACGGGATGGGGTTGTCTTCACGGAGGTGCTGAGCCAGTTCAATGCCAGTGAGACCATCGCCCTCTCTCTCTTCCATCAAGGGGCGTTGGAGGAGCGGAACCTCGTCCTGGCCAACAGATACGACTTCACCGGTGTCCAAGAGGACGACGGCCGCGGTTATATCGGCGTCAACACGGTGAGCACAAATCCGGACATCTTCAACCCGCTGGAGTCCAGCAGGAGGCTCGGGTGGGGGGGCGCCCTGTTTGTTTACATCCTCCTACCCTTTCAGGGACTCTCTCCGATGCAGCCGCCGATTACGGAATTCTACGAAGTCACGGGATTCCTGGGCGCGTTGCCCCCAGACCTGTTCTGGATTACCGCCAATGCTGTCTACTGGCTCTTCTGGCTCAGCCTGATGCTTGGGATGACGAACGCCCTTCCAGCGGTTCCCCTTGACGGGGGGTACCTTTTCAGGGACTGGCTCGATTCAGCCATTAAGAAACTCAAGGCCGGCATGCGAGCCGAGGACAGGGAGAGAATCGCCCGGATTGTGTCCTACGTGGTGGCCCTGTTCATTCTGGCTCTCATCCTCTGGCAGTTGATTGGTCCGCGGATCTGACTCATGTGGCCGAGGCCACGAGCCCGAGGACACCCGCGACGAGTACGATGACGCTTGTCACGAGGCCCAGAACCACAAAGCCGACCACTCCCACGATGACACAGATGAGTCCGCCTTCCCGGGGCCTCCTGGTAATCATCAGGAAGGCGCCGCCGACCGCGACGAGTCCAAGAACGAGGGGTGGCATGGCGTTCAGGATGCTCTGAAGCGTGAAGCTGAAGGTAACCCCATGTTGCAGGAGGAGGATAGCGCCGACGATCCCCAAAGCGAAGCCGAGGAGTCTGATGAGCCTGTTGGTCTGCATCGCTATCCCTTCTCCAGCCCACCCAAGGAGAAGATTCCCGCAGGGTCGATGGAGTGTCCGCCAGCGCCGCGGTACATCCTGACCGTTTTGAAGCCCTGACTGAATCCCAGCGACTCCATCATTTCGACCCCGACCGAATTCTCCTCGGGCATGTTCAGTGAGACGGAGGTCTCGGGATAGTGTGCCAGAAGGTGTAGGAGGAGTTGTTCCGCCACTTCAGACCTCGTGGGATCGCAAACCCAGGGGGAGACTTCCACCCCGCCTGGATAGGGAGCCCCGACAATGAAGCCCGTGACTCCGTCTTCACACCACAGGAAGAAACTCTCGCCAAAGTCATGATAGAACTCATCGAGAACCTTGCGGCGGTCAGCGCCGAAGAAGGGGGCGTCGAATTCAGCTACCCTGTCGAGATCGCCTGCGTGAGCGAGCCTTGCCCCAGGACGAACCTTCCCCTGCGCTGATCCCTGGAGGTGGATGGTGCTCCCCGCGGCCTGGAAACCCAACTGCTCGTAGAAGCTCTGGGCGTGGACGTAGGCATTCAGCCAACACGTCTCTCCACCCTCATCCTCCACGTATCGGAGTGCTTCCTTTACCAGGGCCTTTCCATACCCTCTTCCTCGGAAATGAGGATCGACGACGATGCTTCCGATCCACGCCGCCTCCCCGTACGTGGTTGCAGTGGCAACCCCCACGGGGCGGCGGTCTTCCCACGCCACGAGCGTCCCCCTCGGGTCCATCCGCATGAATCGACGGAAATCGCCCGGGGTGTAGTCCCACTCCTCCAGATTCGTGAGCTGAACGGCGAACTCAATGTCCTCGACTGTCATAGGGGCGAATCTGACTATCAGAACAGCCCCCTACTCTCAACCTCGTCCACCTCGTCGCAATAGTGACCGCCATAGGTGACGAACCTGTCATCTTCCCGTGAGTGCTTGTACAGGCACGGCCCGTACTCGTCATCCTCGGCGCCATACCACTTGTCGCAGTCCTTGCACTGCAGCCAACGCCTGCGCCCCCTCCGCGCCTCCTCAACGGCCTCTGTCAGATCTCCGTTGCCTCCCAAGGCCACACCTCTCGAGTCGCCGACAGAAGGAGTACTACATGCCCCAAAACGGATCCTCCTTCCTCTTTATCTCCTTGAGCTCCTCCAGCACCTCTGCCTCGTCGGGATTCATTGCGGTCTGCTCTAGGGGCTTCACGTGCCCCTCAGGAATGTCGACATAGAGGACGTCACCAGGCTTGATCTGGCGCCCCACCGTCGGTCCCTCGATGGCGATGGCCACCTCTTCTCCCGTCCTCGCTTCTCGGAGAGACTGTTCCCCGCTTCTCACGCTTCGAACCCTCCCCACTATTCTCCCGTCATCCCTCAGCAGGGATTGGCCGACCTGGGTCCGGCCCGTAAGAACTCGGACCCCGACGATGGCAGGCTTGGAAACCCTGAACACGTACTCCGGCAAGAGTAGTATCTTCCCCGGGTACACGATTTCCTTCCTGCTCGCTTCCTCGAGCTCGTGGGCCTTGCGACCACGCCACTCCTCGTAGTCTTCAATGAGCCTGTACACAACATCGGCCTTAACGATATTCACATCGGGATGTTTCTTGAGCTCCTCCTCCGCCTCCGGGAGGAGACCCACGTTGAAGGCGAATACCACCTTCTTCAACGGGTCCTGAATCGTCGCGGCCTCCACCACATCCCGGGGAGTGATGGGGCCCAGCGAGGCTTGACGGACCCCCAACCCCTCTTCTTTCATCTGGTACGCGAGGCCCTCCAAAGAGCCAAGGGCGTCAGCTTTGATGAGGAGGCCATCCTCCGAGAGTTCCACCTCGAGCCTGGTCTCCTCAAGCACTTGCTTCTTTGCCTCATCCGGGTCATCACCCACGACCCGAAGTGGGGCTCCTGCGGCCACGTCCTCCAAGCTGGGTGCCGCGATCTTAATCCCGGCCGCGGCTCGCACCTCCTCCACTTGGTTGAACCGGTTCTCAGGGTCCCTGATCTCGTCCAGGGGCCGTGGCTTGAGAAGGGCCCTGACCTTGGTCATCCTGGGCTCCCCCGTCGGGGTCCCGAGGAAGACGGCGTCGCCCTTCCTCAGGACACCAGCATAGAGGATGGCGTCCAGGGTCACCCCGAGACCTCTCTCTTCCTTAACCTCCAGGATTGTGCCAGCGCCCGGCCCCTCCTCCGTCCTCAGTTCCTCCTCGAGGAACCGTTGAGCAAGGCCGATGAGAATCAGGAGGAGGTCGGGTATGCCCTCCCCGTGCTTGGCGCTGCAGGGCACGATGGCCACGAGCCTACGGAAGTCCTCGATCTTGTCGTAGCGGTCGGCGGAGAAGGAGTGCTCGAAGAGATCGCCGACGAGGGAGTAGAGCCTCTCATCCAGCTCCGTCCTGACGTTCTCACGCTGCGCGTCGTAGCTTGTCATGAAGGCAGCGTCGGGGTTCTTTCTCCAACCCGGGATGAGATCAATCTTGTTGGCGGCCACAACGAAGGGCGTCTTGTACTGTTTCAAAATCCGCAGGGACTCCACCGTTTGCGGCCGTAGTCCCTCGTTCATATCCACGACCAAGATCGCCAGGTCGGCCAGGGCACCTCCCCGAGCCCTGAGGGTCGTGAAGGCGTGGTGTCCAGGCGTGTCGATGAAGAGGAGGCCAGGGACCTTGAACGTCCGCCCCTTGACCAGGTCACCGCAGACCGCCATGATGACATCGAGGGGGACCTCGGTCGCTCCGATGTGCTGGGTAATGGCGCCGGCCTCACGGGCGGCGACACGGGTGCCTCTCACCCTGTCCAAGAGGGTTGTCTTCCCGTGATCCACGTGTCCAAGGACGCTGACGATGGGTTGCCTGATCATGGTGCGGCTTACCATCCTGTCGAGCCCTATTAGAAGTTTCTTGCCTCGTGAGGCATCAAGGCCCCGTCAGCCAAGCCTCATCTGACCTCGTGTAGCTCTGGATTTCCTCAGGCGTGAAGAAGAGGGATATCTCCCGAACGGCGCTCTCGAGGCTGTCGGCTCCGTGGATCAGATTCCTGGATATGTCGAGACCAAGATCACCGCGGATGGTGCCTGGCCGTGCTTTCGATGGGTCGGTGGCGCCAATGATGGCGCGTACCGAAGCAACGGCACCTTCGCCCTCTAGGACCATTGCCACTGCAGGGCCGGACGTGACGTAGTCGACGAGGGAGGAGAAGAAGTCCTTTCCAACATGTTCGGCGTAGTACTCCTTGGCAAGGCCTTCTGAGACGTGGACCATCTTGGCGGCCACCAGTTTCAGCCCTTTCCCCTCGAAACGACCGAGGATCTCACCTGAGAGCCCGCGCTGCACGCCGTCAGGTTTGATCAGAACGAAGGTCCTTTCGACACCCATCAATCCGCCATCCTGAAGTGATCGACTATCCTCTTTGCGGTGGCAGGGCCAATGCCCTTGACCGCCTGGAGGGCAGACTCGTCTGCCTCCGCCAACTTCTCCAGGGAGGTGAACCCGCTCTCCCAGAGGGCCCCGGCCGTGGTCTCCCTCACACCAGGGATCTCGGCGAACGCCGCCACAACGGTTTCCCTATCTTCGGCCACAGGCTCCGGTGCTGCCGCACTCTCGGGAGCGGCGACCTCTGCGCGTCGAGAGGGTCTGACCCGCAGGGCCTTCACATATCTCCTGGTCCACCGGACCCTCCGACCGATGCGCCCAAGATTGAGGTTCTTCTGGCACTTGCTCGAACAGAAGAAGTTGATGGTACCATCCTTCCGGATGAACATCTTGCCCGTGCCGGGCTCGATGTCATTGCCGCAGAAGGTGCAAGTTCTGGTTACGGGCATCTCCAGCTTACCTTACCGAAAGCTTGCGGGCCTCTCGAGCTGTCTCCCGCAGCATGAGGATGTCTTTGACCTGGACAGCGCCCTTGACGTTCCTGGTTATAATCCTGCCCCTATCTCTGCCTTCAAGGACTCGGACCTTCACCTGGGTTGCCTCACCACTCATGCCGGTTCGGCCAACAACCTCGACGACCTCCGCGGGAATGCTATCTTCCGCCATCTCACTTCCCCTTGAGTTTGGTCAAAGCGGTGTTCAGCTCGTCCACAAGCCCCTTTCCCTTTCCTGGGTCAACGATGCAGCATGAGGCCGTAGACTTCCCCAGTCCGGCGGCGACGCCGAGCTCCTGCTTGCTTGGCACGTACGCATAGGGTACTTCCCGCTCCTCGCAGAGGAGGGGCATGTGGGCCAGGATCTCTTCCGGTGACACATCCTCGGCCATGACGACGAAGAGGGCATCCCCTCTCTCTACCAACTTCGTGACCTCGTTTGTACCCTTCCGAACCTTTCCGGTGTCCCGTGCGGTTTCCACCATCTCGTACACTCTGTCGTACAGGTCCTTGGGCGTCTCGAATCTGACGTAAAGGGGTTTAGCCATAGCGAACCTCCTTTGGTTCAAGGAACCTCAGTCATTGGCTCCTGGAAGTGCTTCTAACGACCTGTGGACTATAAGGGTTTTGTGTGCTCAACCAGCAAAAGCTTGCTTGTCCATACGCGATGTCCAGCCCCGACTCGAAGGCCTGACGGGACGACGGTTTGAGACGTTGTCGGCGAGTCGGGCTTCAGCTCGACTGACTGATAATTATCTGGGCGTTGGAGTATTCCGCGACTAGGTTTGCCTGCGTGTATCTGAAGGTCGGCAAGGATTGTTCGCTGTCGGGTGCCACGCTCCCTGTAGCCTGAGTCTGTTCGGCAAGGAGGTCCCCCGTGGTGTTTAGAAGTTGCACGGTCACATTCGCGAAGTGAGCTGTCGTGATGTCCGTGTTCTTGATCTTGATGTCAATCTTGATCTCATTCAGACCGCTAAATTTGGTTTTGAAGGTGACCACGGTGAAGTCTGTGGCGATGTATTGCGTGCCCCACAGTTCCAGCAATTCGGAGGGAAGGGTTGTCTGGGTAAGGGCAAGTGTCGTCCCAGCGACGGCGAGAATGACCAGAAGGGCGGTCAGCCTTACGGAGACTTTTCCTGCGCTCTTCACCGACCTTGTCCTCACCTGCGACTTGACTCGCCTTCCTCTGTCAAGCTCCTTGAGGGTTTCTTCCAGTTCAGCTAGGATCTGATCTTCAGGCGTTGCCATCACCCGCTTCGTCTTGCATAGCGACTATAAACGGTTCGCGACCATTCTCACATTTGAGTTTCGTGTCTGACAGGGGAACTTGAGCCGTTCTCCTAGGATTGGATTGTTCTCTGTTTATTCTTGCGACTGTGATTCAGGTCCGGAGGCTGTCCCCATGTGTCTCCTGTTGGCCCTCCTCGGCTCCCAGATCGGATGTGTCCCTTGGCGAAGGTCCGGCCGATCTACCGGAGGATTGAGGTCTTTCCGAGAGACCTCCTCGCCACGAGAGGGAGTCAATCCTCTTGTTCTTCCTGTTCTGGAACGGATCCGAGCAAGAGCGAAAGGACTTCCCGCCTAGTGTCTCGGACTGTTGGCCTGAACCGCTTTGCCACCGCGACGTCGTCCGGGTTCACGGTGCACGTCACGATTCCTTCCTCAAAGTCGGGAACCTCCCCCAGACTTTCCCCTCGAGGTCCCACCCCTTTGGTGCCACCCTGAAAGACCATGTTCAGTTCGGTGCCCACCAGGTTGGAATAGAGGAAGAAACAAGTATTCTCCACAGCTCGGGCAGGAATCATCATGTCGAAGAATGGCTTGCTTGTAGCGGGAGCTGCGGAGATGCAGGCTAGGATCTCTGCACCCTCCAACGCCAAACCCTTGGCCACCTCGGGGAAGAATGTATCGTAGCAGATCAGGAGACCGATCCGACCCAGCTCGCTGTCCGCGATTGTCAAGGCGTCTCCTCTGCGGAAGTACTGCAGTTCCTCAAAGGGCCCGAAGTTCGCGGGATAGAGCTTGCG
>CAYFZX010000049.1:0-9456 GCA_964347795.1 uncultured Methanomassiliicoccales archaeon | reverse complement strand
GTTCACCTGTTCTTCGCCCCCATGGGACCGATCACACCCCATGTTGTCGAGCTTCCCGTAGACATCGTCGGAATCGATGTCTATCAGGAAGATGTCGACCGACTGTCAGAGGTAGACTTCGACAAGGGGCTAGCCTGTGGCTGTGTTGACTCCCGTAACTCCCTCCAAGAGACTCCAGAGGAGATCATGGAGGTCGCCGCCCAGATCGAGGAGACTCTTGAGCCCACGACTCTGATCCTGTGCCCGAATTCAGACCTCGAATTCCTTCCTCGAGCCATCGCCGAAGGCAAAGTCAGGGCCTTGGGGAAGGCATGCAGCCTGTGGCAGGAGGAGGCCTGATGGAGAGTCTGTTCCCCTGCCAGGAGATTGGGAGCTTCTCGAAACCCTCCTGGCTTGTGACCGCGCCCAGACGAGGCAAGGCGACGAAGGCTGAGGTCGAGCACGCCCAAGCATGGGGTCAGCTCCTCCGTGTCGAAAAGCACGCCGACCTTGTTCGAACCCTGCGTGAAGACGACCTGAGGGGAAGAAAGTCAGAGATGCGAGACTGGGCATCCCTCTACGTCTTGCGTCTCCTTGAGAGCGTAGGGCTGGACTACGTATACGACGGAGAGCAGCGGAGGGTGGAGATGTACGAGTATCCCATCCGACGCACTCGTGGGTTCAAGTTCCTTGGTCACGTGCGCTCCTTTGACAACAAATACTTTCGCAAGGCGGCCTGTGTGGACAAGGCCGGGTTCAAAGAGGCCTACCACCTGGGTGAGTTTTCTTTCGTGAAGGAGAAGGCCCGCAAGGAGGTCAAAGTACCCATAACCGGTCCTTACACCCTTGCGGACTGGTCCTTCAATGAGTACTATCAGCACCGCCGCTCCCACATCTCGAACCTCAGAGAGAGGCGGCTGGCGGCGAGGCGGGACCTCGTGATGGATTTGGCCAGGGAGGTTCTGCGTCCGAACATCACGGCGCTAGTGAACGCCGGAGCCGAAGTGGTCCAGTTTGACGAGCCGGCGGCTACGACGCATCCGGAAGAGGTGGAGATCTTCGTGGAAGGCTTCAACGCCGCCACTGAGGGCATCGACTGCAAGTTCACCGTCCACATATGCTACAGCGACTACAGCCTGCTGTACCCACAGGTGCTGGAGATGAAGAGATGCAGTCAGTTCGACTGGGAGTTTGCCAACCGGGACGATGAACACGACGATGGCTACGCCGCCCTGGCGTTATTCAGGGAGTATGACGACGGGCGGGAGGTGGGCCTTGGCGTCATCGACGTCCATGCCAACGAGGTGGAAACTCCAGAACTCGTCAAGCAAAGGATTGTGACGGCTGCCGACACTCTTGACGACCCTGGTAGGATATACGTGAACCCTGACTGCGGGTTGAGGACGAGGACATGGCAGGTCGCCTACGAGAAACTGACTAACATGGTCAGGGGTGCACAGCTCGCGAGGGATGAACTCTCGGGTCCCTGAACAGGCGTGAATGACGCCGCTCAACGAGAGCCAGAGGTCTTCTCACAGCGGAGAATGGCCTCTTAACTTTGATATATTACCTGAGTCGACGCCCACAGTGCAGGTGGGCTGGATGCTGGGCGACCGAGCGTACCCCCCTCAGGAGAAGCCGTTCCCCGTGGAAACATTACGCCATTGGTACGTCACGCCCTTCGGCGGACGATCCCCGGACCTCCACACCGGACAGGTGGGAATCAATTCCCAGGCCTTGGATCAGAACACGAGACTCGTCCCGGAGCGGGACAAGGTCTTGATTTCTATCCTGGGAAACCACGATGCGAAGCCCCTCTACACCCGCAGACCTTTCCAGGTCGTAGCCCTGGATCCCCACAGGCCAGACGGACTTGGGAAGTCGCCCCAAGGGGAGGCTGTCCTTCCTGTGGAGGAGGTCTGGGATTTCGTCAGTCGGCCACATCTCCAGCCTGCCTGCGGACAGCCCCTTTTACTGAACAGCGTCACCTGGAGTGTATTTGGGAAGGACCCCATTGAGCTGATGAAGGACCTGCTCTCTCAGGCCCTTCGACGCAGACAACCGCAGTAGCCTGTGGGTCCGCGGGCCCCCAATCTTCATCCAAAGACTCACCGCGAACGCCACAACCTTATGCTGCCCATCCGCGATGGGTGCGGATATTGAGGGTCGGCGTTACCGCGGTTCAAGGAGACGTCAGCGAGCACGTGGAAATCGTGCGGAAAGCCATGCGAGAGATGTCGGTCCCTGGCCACACCGTGCGCGTCCGCAGGCCTACGGACCTGGAGGATGTGGACGCCCTCATCATACCTGGAGGAGAGAGCACAACCATCTCCAGGTTGCTGGTGAAGTCTGACCTGTTTGATAGGGTGGTGGAACGGGCGGTGGATGGCATGCCTCTCATGGGGACTTGTGCCGGATGCATACTCCTTGCCAAAGAAGGAGACGAGGAGTTTGCGTCTACGGAAACCCAGCTTCTGGGACTTATGAACATGTCCGTTGAGAGGAACGCGTTCGGTGGACAGAGGGAATCCTTCGAGGCGACGCTGGAGGTAAGGGGCGTCGGCTCCGTGAAGGGCGTGTTCATCAGGGCCCCCGTCATCCGGAAACTATGGGGGAGCTGCAGACCCTTGGCTCAACTGGAGGACCTGATCGTCATGGCCCGACAGGGACACCTGTTGGCCTTGACATTCCACCCCGAGCTCTCGGAAACGACCCGGCTGCATGAGTACTTCCTGTCACTGGTCTAGGGGACGACGGCGAGGGTCAGAATCGATAAAGCGGCTGCGAGGGCAAAGGTAGCTGCGGCGTTGAGCCTCATGGTGGATATGCTGGAATGGATTGCCGTAGTCAGGCGAACTGCGGTTTGATGCCCCCACACTTTCACACCTTCCAGAACTCCGGTGAGACTGCCGGCGGACCCGCGTCCCAGGGACTCCACGGACTTCTCCACTGCCACTCTTGCAGCCCTCACGAGAGCATCATGATCCATGCGCCATCCAACGGGGTTGTAGCCAGGCAGCGTGTTGTTGACAATGTGGTTGTCCGTCGTCATGACCTCAGCTTCGTCCACCAGGTCCTTAATTCCGCCAAGCAGCTTCTCTCGCAGACCGGGGACCATGTTGTTGCCATCGAAGAGGACGTATGCTGTTCTCTGGCCGTCGACCTCCACAAGAATCGCTTGGATGCCATTTGGGCCGAGGCCCCTTTCAGGATCGACCAAGTCCCTGTTGGATCCCGCGCCCGCCTTGAAGCTGTCCGACATGCTAACCAGGGCCGCTTTCACCGCCTTGCGCGTCGCCTCCAGGACGGAGAAGCACTCTTTTGACCCAAAGTAAACCGCGCCACTTCCCTGCTGAAGACAGTTGTGAGCGTCGATGAAGAGAGCATCCTCCACCCCAGACTCTATCGCCGCCTTGGTAGCGGAGAAGCCCGTGGCGAAGTCGATGTCATCCGTCGGATTCGGGGCCAGAGAAGCCAGAAGAAGGGCCTTCCCATCAAAGACCTGGCAGCAAACGCTAGCCTTGCCCTCAGTAACCCTTACGAACCTCGAGGCCCCAGCTTGAAGCTCCACACTCGGCACCGCACCCCTTACCCACCCGGCTATCCGCACGCACTCGTTCGATGTGGCGGGATTCTGGTCGTGGGTTGAAGGCCCCTTGGGGACTATGACAACGGACCCGAGGTCCTCGAGTTCCGCTGCCAGCTTCGAAGGCAGATCACTGCCACCGAGATGGCCATAGGGGCCCGGGTGCACACTGGGGACCACGAGGAGAATGTCCTTGCCTTTTTCCACCGTCATCGACAGGAGGCCCACAGGGACCGTCACTGAATGAGCGAAGGACTCGAAGAAGGCCTCCATCTCTTCCCTGCCTTCCTTGCCCCTCTCCGTCATGTGGTCCAGCGCGTAGCGCATCATGCTCAGGCCGTTCACGCCAGACGCCCTTTCCAGCGGCCGAATGGCCACTTCCGTAAAGAGAAGCCCCGCGCCGTAGAACGCCAGGGAGGAGACCACCGCGACGACCAAGTCCATGGGAGCGATGGGGAAGAAGAGGAGCAAAGCCGACATGCCCAAGATGGGCTGGTTGATAACGGCGGGCAGGGAGCGAAGGGGGCTGCTGTGGGAAGTCGCAAGAATGGCCGCCTGCCTCAGCCAGAGTGTTGAGGCCCATCCTACCATCAGAAAACGAACAGCCTGATCCTCGCTGAAGAAGAGGGAGGCCAAGGCCGCCAGGAAGACCATCGCCAGGCCCAACAGCCCCAGCAATGCAGAGCGCCGGAGATACATCTTGCCCCCAAACACCTCCGCCAGAGGGGTCGTTATCAGGGCGGAAACGACAACGGGAAGGGCGACGCCCGTGAGACCCAGGGCCAAGGTCCGCAGGTCGGGCACGAGCCGATTGGCGAACAGGCCGATTAGGAGAGACCCGAGGACGGTGTAGGACAGCACGTATGTTGGGCGAGGAGCCCGGAAGAGCCGGCCCATCATGGCCGAGGTGGCCTGCTGTTGAGCTTCCTGAGCGTTTCTGGGGATCATTCGCGAAACCTACCGCCTCTTGACCGCGTCAATGACCGCCTTAAGGGCTTCCTTGCCGTCCTCCAGTTCAACTACCGTTCCAGTCACGACAATGTCTGCGCCTGCGTTGGCCACCTCTCGAGCGGCCTCTGGTCCTCTGATGCCTCCCCCCACCAGGAGGGGGAGCCTGCTCTCCCGCTTCACCGCTTGGATTGTGTCCGAGGGGACGGGGGTCGGAGCGCCCGAGCCCGCCTCGAGATAGAAAAGATCCATTCCGAAGTATTCCGCTGTCAAGGCGTACTGGACGGCCTCCTGCGGATCGTCCCGGGGGATCAGATCAGCCTTTCCTACCTCCCCGACCTTCATTCCCGGGTCCACGACGACATAGCCCATGGAAATGGTCTCCAGACCCATCTCCCGGATTGCCTGGGAGGCCCGTTTCTGCTCCCGTACGACGTGTTGTACGTCCCTCGAGTTGAGGAGACTCATAAAGTAAATGGCGTCCGCGAAGCGGCTCAATGACGCGGCATTTGCCGGGAAGAGAATGACAGGGAGAGAGGTCCTCGCCTTTATCCCCTTAACCGCTATGTCCAGGAGGTCCTGGCTGATACCGGTTGAACCGCCAACCATAATGGCATCAGTTCCCATGTCAGAGGCCATGCCCGCCAGGTCGGAAAGTTCTCGGGAGCTTCCCTTGTCAGGGTCCAAGAGGGTCATGTGAAGCTTCCCCTCCTTTAGCTTCCTGCTGATTTGGGTCAGGACCTTCAAGGGAAGCCTCCGACCAGAAACGCCACAAGGGCGACCATCATGGCGTACTTCGCCGTCCTCTGAGAAGCGGCTGGATTTCGGAAAACATTCAGGGCGGCGTAGATAAACATTGCGTCAGCGACCAAGACGACGTAGAGGTAGTAGCTTCCCAGAACCCCAAGGCTCCACGGCACGAAGCTGAGGGCCACAGCTAGGGTAAGGGTGAGAGCAGCAAGCCTGGAAGCCCCCCTCTCCCCGATTCTCATGGGCAGAGTCCGGCGGTCAACATCCCCCCTCACATCCTGTATATCCTTGATTACCTCCCTTCCCACCGTGGAGAGGAAGGCGAGGACGGCAAGCCACAGGATTCGCTGCAGGGCGGCGGGAGAGTCGTATACCGCCAAGCCCCCGAAGATGAACAGCGATGCCACCAGCCAGCTAATCAAGAGGTTGCCCCGAAAACCGCCCCTCTTGAAGACCAGTTCGTAGGAGGACATCAAGGCGAGGTTGATGAGGACCACCAGTAGGAGCTCCCATCGCAGCAGAAGGCTCCAGGGAATGGTCGGAACGAAGAGGACGAGGGCCGTGACCAAGGCGCCTCGAGGGGGGACGCGGCCGGAGGGAATGGGTCTCTCGGGATGGTTGACCCGGTCCACTTCTCGGTCGTAGTAGTCATTGAGCGAGTTGCCCGCGGCCGTGAAGAGGAGGGCGATGGCCGCCGCCTGCACTGCGATGAGGAGCTGGTCTGCGGCAGGGGCCCGCACGGCCACGAAACTCCCTATGAGGCTGCCCCCAGCTGACATGGCGCAATTGATGGGCCTAATCAACTCGAGATAACCTCGCATCCAGGCGCACTAGAATCGTCGAGGGTATAAGGTTTCGTTCCCATCCAGCGCCGCCGCAAGCTTAAATACCCAGGGCTCTTTGGAACAGGTTGCCAGGTATACCAATGGCGGATAAAGAACCTCCCACCGACTTCAAGTACATCGTCCGTCTCGCGGACACCGACCTAGATGGCAATAGACCGATGGTCTACGCCCTTGCGGGAATCAAAGGCGTCGGATTGAGGGTGGCCCAAATCGTTACTGACGCGCTGGGGGTTCCCCGTGACGAGAAGATTGGGAACCTCTCAGACAAACAGGTGGACGAGCTGGGAGCCATCATCGAGGATCTTCCCTCACAAGTTCCTCCGTGGGCCTTGAATCGACGAAAGGATTACTGGACCGGGGAAGATGTCCAGCTTGTAGGAGTCGAGGTTGAGATGCGCAAACGGGAGGACGTCAACCGCATGAGAATGGTCCGCTCCTACCGGGGCATCCGCCACGAGACTGGACAGAAGGTGAGGGGGCAAAGGACGCGCAACAATGGCAGGACCGGCCTGACGGTGGGGGTCACCCGGAAGGCAGGGAAGGGCGGCCCGTAGCGGTGATCTCGTGGGCGACCCCAAGTTCCCTCGTGCCAAGTGGTCCCGTCCGTCCCATCCTTGGCAGGCCGATCGCATCAAGGCCGAAAACGAACTCATCCGCAAGTTCGGGCTGAAGAACAAGCGAGAGGTCTGGAGGATTCAAAGCCTTCTGCGGCGGTGGCGACAGCGAGCAAGGAACCTGCAGGCACGGATCCGGTACGCAGACGTTCAGGCGGAGAAGGAGGTCGACCAGATGCTTCGACGCCTCGCCCGTCTGGGACTGCTTCCGATGGAGGGCGCCACGCTGGACGACGTGCTGTCCCTGAAGATGGAGGATGTCTTGGGGAGGCGGTTCCAAACAGTCGCCTACCTGCGAGGCTTGTCCAACACCGTCAAGCAGGCACGGCAACTCATCGTCCACGGCCACATCGCCATCGGAGATCGGAAGGTGACGATTCCAGGCTATCTCGTCAAGAAGGATGAGGAGGAGGGGATTACGTATCATTCGAAGTCTGAGCTTGCCAACGAGGCCCATCCGGCGCGACCCAGCCTCGAAGCGTTGGAGGCCCGGCGACTGACCTCTGAGGGAGGCGATTAGTTGGCCAAGTGGGGCGTAGCTCACATCTTCGCTTCCTACAACAACATCATAATCACCGTGACGGACGTTACGGGGGCGGAGACCATCGCTAAATGCTCTGGCGGCATGGTCGTCAAGGCGGACAAGGACGAGTCTTCTCCCTACGCTGCCATGAGGGCGGCGGAGAGGGTGGCTGACGCAGCGAAGGAGAAGGGCATCGAAGGCATCCACGTCAAGATCAGGGCACCCGGGGGGAACAAGTCCTCCTCCCCTGGACCTGGTGCCCAGGCGGCCATTCGCGCCCTCGCTCGGGCTGGGCTGCGCATCGGGCGGATTGAGGACGTTACGCCCATACCCCACGATGGGACCAAGCCCCAGGGGGGCCGGAGAGGAAGGAGGGTCTGATGAAGGTGGAGATTCGAGAACTGACGGAGGACAGGGCGTCACTCCTCATCAAGGATGCTGATTCCACCTTTGTGAACGCGCTGCGCCGGACCCTGGTATCCGATGTCCCGAAGATGGCAATTGAGGATGTGGAGTTCCACCTGGGACCCATCCGCGGTGAGGATGGCAAGGAATACGAGAGCGTGGCACCCCTTTTCGATGAGATCATTGCCCACAGGCTGAGCCTCATACCGATCCCCACTGACTTGGATTTCTTCGTTCGGAGAGAAGAATGTGAGAACTGCGGCGGTGAAGGGTGTACGACCTGCACCACCATGTACTCCCTCAACAAGAAGGGTCCATGCACCGTGTTCTCTGGGGATTTGGAGCCCATTGGGGACTCCATGTATGCCCCCGTGGACCCAGATATCCCCATCGTGAAACTTGGGGAAGGACAGGCCATGCTGACCTACGCGACCGCAGTCCTCGGCACCGGTCGGGATCACGCCAAGTGGCAGGCCACCCAGGCGGCGTCCTACAAGTACTACCCCATCCTCGAGTTCGATGCAAAGGACCCAGGCCTGGACCCAGACGTTGCGGGAGTCTGCCCTGTGAATATCCTCGAGGCGGGGGAGGACGGCTTCAAGGTAACGGACATCGAGAAGTGCACCTTGTGCAAACTCTGCGAAGAGGCGTCGGAGGGCCGGATCAAGGTGAAGAGCGACCCAACGAAGTTCCTCTTCCAATTCGAGACCGACCGCTCCTTGACCGCCCGTCAGGCCCTTTTGAAAGGCGTGGAGATCCTCCAGCTCAAGTTCAGAGACTTCGCGAACAGCCTGACGGCCCTCAAGTGAAAGGGGTTGTTTAAAATTGGCGGGCCGAGGCCTGGAGACGCTTTTCACCCTTGAGGGAGCTAATGGACTTCTCCCGAAAATGGAGTCGATGCTCCGGGAAATGGATGGTCTCGAAGTCCGACGGCGCGAGATCTCGGTTCTGATCGAAGACGTGGCGGTGTACTGGGGAGAGAGTGTCGGCGATTTCACGAACCCTGAGTTCGAGGAGTTCAAGGGGCTTCGCTCGGAACTCGAGGAGTTCTCCTCCTCCTTGTACCACGGGGTTGTCCAAATTCATAACCTGGGAGGCTACCTGAAGAGCCATCGGCGCGGGCTTGTGGACTTCTACTCCGTGAGAGATGGGCGGACGGTGTTCCCGTGTTGGCGGCGAAGGACAAGGTGCAGCGCTATCACGAGCTAGATGCCGGCTTCACCGGGCGGCAGCCTATCCTCCCGTACAGCTGAGCGCGACCGTCCAGCAAGTCGGAAACGCACAATCGAACCGGAGAATGGGTGGCGTCATGTCGGATATGGCAATGCTGAGCGGCTTCCAGGCTGTGGTGTTCGACTTAGATGGCACGCTCGTCGTCTTGGGAATGGACTGGGAACAAACTCGCAAGGAAATGGCTGCCACGGCCATGACGAGCTTCGGCGAGGACTTGTCGGAGATGACGGTTTGGCAAATGCTTCGGTCCGTAGGAGGGCCGGAGAGGGGGATTTTGGAGGGGGTGTTACGCCGTCGGGAGATAGAAGGTGCGTATGCGGCAGAGAAGCTCCCGCTAGCTGATCTGCTTCCGTCCCTGCGCGATCAAAGCGTGGGCGTGGTTAGCCTGAACTCCAGAGAGTGCTGCAGGGTTGCCTTGGAGAGCACTGGTCTACGAGGCTACGTGGACGCCCTTGTGGCGCGGGAGGACTCCGAGAAACTGAAACCCGACCCTGAGCCTCTCCTCAAATGCATCGCCCTGCTCCAGGCCAACGTATCAGAAGCAGTGTTCATCGGGGATCGGGAGAGAGATCG
>CAYFZX010000048.1:2732-9620 GCA_964347795.1 uncultured Methanomassiliicoccales archaeon | reverse complement strand
GGACCCGAACGGCGATCTCCTCCCAGATTGAGGCGTCCACAAGGCTGTACAATACGTACCATTCGGGAGCCTGTTGGAAGAAGTCTGGGGGCACGGGTTCGATGCCGATGGACGGTAGGATGATGAGGAAGTAGAGTAGATCGAAGAATGTCAGGGCCATGAAGACCTGGCCAACGACCACGAGGGCGCTCTTGGACCGCAACTTGTCAGAGACTCTGCCCAACGGCAGCCGAATGGCCCTGTAGGTCGCCGCCCCTTGGGTATAAGCCAAGAAAACGAGGAGGCCTGCGATTAATGCGAACTGCAGCGCGAAGTAGACGAAGAACCCAGTCCCGCCGAAGGCCACGACTTCAAAGAAGGTCTCGCTCAGGGGGTTCACAAAGAAAAGGAAGCCAAGGCAACGCGGGCAGGAACCGGAGAGAATGCCTTCGGCGATCTGGCGGGTAACAAGCAGAACCGAGACCACGAGGACGGCGAGGTATGCTAGGTACAGCAGAATGCTGCCAGTCCAGAAAGTCCCGAGGAGAGTACTGAGGACCCCGGGGCTTCGTCGAGGAGGGTAGACGGTTCCCGCCGCCCAACCGCAATTGGGGCAGAACCGTCCGGCGAAGGACGTGCCGCATCGCCCGCAGATCTCTGGAAGGGGGGTTTCCGTTCCCGCGGCGGGCTTGCCGCAATTCGGGCAGTAGTTACCCTCAAACTCGGTCCCACACTGGTCGCACTCCACTGTCGTAGGGACGACCTAATCCGATAAAAAAGGACGGTTCACAATCCTCATTAGCCGGGTGGCCTCCCTCGTAGATGAACTCTCGACCATTACCCAAACAGGAAACCGACCCCTTCGGCAGCGTCCTCCTCCTCCTGCTTCAGCAGACCGTAGGCCTTCTCCACGTCCCCCCCTTCTAGCTTCTTCACACCCTCGCCAGCGATTTCCTCGAACCTAGCAATGGCCCTCTCATCTCCTTCAATGAACACCAAGAGGCCCTCTAGCTCCAGTCCCAAGGTCTCCGGGTCCCTCAAAGTGATGCTCTGTCGGCTCACAAGGTCATCCTCCAAGAGTCCGCGAGCCCTGTCAGCCGATTCCGAATCGAATAGGAAGACTGCGTGCATGGTACCGGAGTCTACAGCGGAACCGTTTATAGCCTTTCGCCGAGAATTAGGGCCAGTCAAATCCACCCCTGATAATGGCCACGAAAGGTTTTTGGCCGCACTTTTAGGATAGACTGGCAGTTCATGTTCGAAGAGAGGGATCTCGGTGAGACCCAGATTCTAGCGGCTCTCATCGGCGTATCGGAGATGGTCGGCAACCTAACGGACCTGCAGGAGGTCCTGAGGACAGTCGTCCGCATCGCGCCCCAACTAGTAAGGGTCGATCGTTGTGCCGTCTTCCTCTGGGATCGTAAGGGCAGCTCTCTCATCCCCGCCGAGGCCTACAGCCCGAGGCCGGCCATGGCGGAGGTTTTGCTGGAGGGGCGCATCGAGGAGGGCGAGGCTCCGAAGCTTATAAACAAGGTCGTCAACCAGAGGCTTCCCTCGGTGATCAGGGACCTCCCCAAGGAGGACATGCTCCCCCAGAAGATCATCAAGGACTGGGAACTCAAGTCGATGCTGGTGGTCCCGCTAGTCTCTAAGGGGGAGACTCGAGGCATCATGACCCTCGATAGCACCACCTCTCGACACTACTTCACCAGCAAGGAAATCAACATAATTACTGGCATAGCCAACCAGGTAGCCGTGGCCATTGAGAATGGCAGGCTGCAGGAGGAACACCTCAGGATCTACAGGAAGATTGAAAACGTCGTTGATCACCTGGCGGATGCCTTCCTGAAGGTGGATGGTGACATGAGAGTCACTGACATCACCCAGAGGGCCGAGAAATTCTTGGGCTGGAAGTCGGGAGACCTGAAGGGGAGGCGGTGGACCAAACTTCTCAGGCCGAAGGATGCCTCCGGTCGGGCCCTGGAGGAGATGGACTTCGTAGGGCCGAATCCGCTCATCAACGCGGAGATGTCCCTGGGACAGAAGGCTTTCATACAACGGGGGGACGGAGGCAAGCTGCACTGTCTCGTCAGGGCCCTCCCCCTCCGGGGGAGAGCAGGCAAACCCTCTCAGCTTCTCTTCGTCTTCCGCAAGGCTCCGATCGTCAAGAAGAGGGCCAAGAAGACGCCAGCAGAGGAACCGGCGTTGGAAGCCCCCCTGCCGGGCGAGTAGTCCGGTCGGCTATCTTTGGTGGTAATTGCTCAGGAACGATTAAATAGACACTGGACAGAGGATACGCAACACTGGCCTGGGGAGCCCTATGCGGACAAAGAGGCCCACCGCTCATTCTGGAGTCTCGGAGGTCGTCGGGACCATTCTGGTCCTCCTAATCACGGTTATCATTTTCTCAGCCATCATCGTCTGGGTCTTCACAATCCCCACGCCCACCTCCTCTGAGCGGGTGGACATCGACGGTCGGCTCTCAGGGCTTTACGCGGGGAGTACGTGGACTGGTGCCCAGGTCAACCTCACCCACAGGGGCGGTGACAGCCTCTTCAAGGGCTCGACCCGCGTGTTCCTCACTATCGACAACACCACCCACATCCTGAACACCAAGGGCACCCACTTCGATGGTGTCAGCGTCAAGAGCTACGGGATCGGTGGACCTGACGAGATATGGAACATTGGCGAGACGTGGGCCTACTTGAACGAGACGATCCTAGAAGATGCCCAAGTCTCTGTGATGGTGGTAGACCTCGACAAGGGCCTGGTTCTCTGGGACAAGAACCTCCTGGGCGTTGCTGGCCCCAAGGGCCCCGTGTTCTTGGACAAGTGGGTGGACTCTGATCCGTCAACGCCCTCAAGGGATCGGGTGAACCAAGGCGACGCCTTTACGCTGTACGCTCGGGTCATCGATCCTGACTCGGACCTCAACGACCAGTCGGTCTGGGCCTATCTCACTTTCGGGACCGGCGGGGCGCCCCTGGGCTACGTTCAGCTCGTGGACAACGGCGACTCAGGAGCGGGCGACAGGACTGCTGCGGACGGCATCTTCAGTCGGTCATTGAGTTGGGCCGCGTCGAAGAGTTGGGATGGTGGCATCATCATCTTGAACGCGACGGATGACCTGGGCCACGAGACCGAGAGTAGGCTCATCTTGAGCGTCGGGGAGGAAGGCGGGGGTCCGGGCGAAGGGAGCGGTCCAGACGACCTGTCCCTGGGCAGCGACCTCCAGAAGTGGGACATCTTCGAGGCAACTGAGTGGGATGTCAAAGGCTTCGATGCCAACAGCACTCGGACGTTCATGAAGGGAGAGACCGTTGTGGTCGTGGTGGCGAGCCAGTACTTGAAGAACGTGGACTACATCAACAGCTTCGATCTGCACGACCCGGCGGTTCTGCCGGCCGCGCCAATCGTCTATGGAAACCCACCCTATGACGACCCGGTGGGAGTGACGACTAAGCCCTCCAGCACGAGGGCCTTCACCTACTTCGGGTTCGTGGGCGACTTCTTCGTCTACGAGTACCGCTTCAGCACCGATTCCAGCTTCTACGGCTACGACGGCGTGCAGCTGGCCTACGGCCGCTACTCGGTGGACATCGAGCTGCAAGCCAACGGCGTCGACCCCCCTCGGAACCGCTTTGCCACCGTGGACTCCATTTCCGTTACGGATTCTGATGGGAACGCGCCAGACTTCCCAGATGTGAGGTTCTACAAGGACGCCGCCCATACCCAGGAGGAGACGTTGTTCAACTCGACCGACTTCATGTACGTCAAGGTCATCGTGAACAACACCGACTTGAACGTCAACGTCGACGACGTTGCCATCTCAGACTTTGTTGGCCACTCTCCCATCTGGGCTACCCCGGGGACTCCGCCCATCAGTGAGGTCGTCGTGAACGATACGTCAAGTTATGCCTTCTCCATTGACCTGTCGAATCCTAACTTCGACAACTGGAACTTCGGACTGAACTCCTACGGCTTCCGCATCAAGCGAATCACCGACAACAACGAGGAGTACGCTATCAGCAGCCAGGTGCTCATCCGAGGGCCGAGGTGGAACCTGGACGTGATTACGGCCCTCGACGAGTACACGTTCCGGTGGTTTGGCGACGACGAGACCTGGTACTCGACCTTCTACGAGAACGACGGTGTTTGGACCCGGACGGCGGTCGAGTCGTGGAGGGAGCAGTGTTTCTTCATCTTCTGCTTCAGCGAACCGCCGTGGGGCGGCGGGGACTTCCTCGACGTGGCCTTCGGTGACCTGGACGAGGATGGAGACCTCGATGCCGCCTTCGGCCTCCGCGTGGGCAAGGTATTCTACTATCGCAACATGCAGGGCACCGGTCGGGAGTGGGCGAGGTACGAAATCGACACCATCGGCGATGACGTCCAGGCCGTGGCCATCGGCCGGCTCGATCGGGACAGCGACAACGACGTCGTGGCTGGGACGGACACGGGTGAGGTGTGGTACTACAACAACGACGGGTCGTGGACGCCGACCCTCATCGTCAACCTGCCTACGGCCGTCAACGTGATCAAGATCGCAGACGCGACCAATGATGGGTTCAACGACATCGTGGTTGGGACGCAGGCGGGGGACGTTCGCATCTACATCAACGACGGGTTCGGGTCCTTCGGGACCCAGCTCATCGCCGACTACATCATGACGACGGATCTCCCAGTGGAGGGAACCGTCACTGGCAGCGTGGCGAACACGCACACGAGTGACGATGTCTACGAGGCCATCGAAGAGGTCCTTGGGCCCGGCGAAACCATTGACTACTACCTGGCCCAGGATGAGTGGATTGCGAACTACGACATCGTGGTCTCTGGGAGCTTTCAGGATACCTGGGCCGAGGACTTGAAAGTCGAAGAACTCGAGGAGGAGGCCGTATCCAGCATCTGGCCCTGGCAGCCGGACCGATACCTGATCCGGAACAGCTCCTCGGGCGGAGAACCGGGGCATCAGTACTTCTTCGGGAACGTCCCCGTCGGTCCCGCCGACAGGGCGTACCTGCTAACGACGGGATATTTGAGCCAGGGAACCGAAGCGATGCAGATTGGGTACAAAGAGGGGACGGGCGGCGTTACTGTCGTCGGGACCTTGACGGAGACACTGCTTACCCGTAAGTTGTTCGATCTGACGGCCGCAGGGTTCGGAGGCGGGAGCCTCTACATCGTGATCCAAGATACCGACACGAACTGGGGAGACGACACGACGGGCGATGGAATGATTACCCGTGTCTCCGTGGACGCTGTCGTCGTGGCTGTGGTCCGACAAGTCGGGACCACGAGTCGCCTCGAGCATCAATGGCGCTCTGGGGTCATTGGTTCAGGAGGCGACTCCTACAAACTCTTCGTGGAGGCGCACCACAGTGCAAGCAGCGACTCGGACGACTTCAGGTTCCAATGGTCTACCGCTCAGACAGGGCCTTGGTCAGACTTGACGACGATCACGAAGACGGAGGATGACGATACCTACCAAACCGCTTCCCTCCCCACGAGCGTTGGGGGGTCTCAGATCTACGTCCGGGTTACTGATACCAACAGGACGCCGGATGGATTGGAGCTCGATACCGTTTACATCGACCACCTCTTCATCCGTCGTTACATCACAGATCCCACATATGACACGATTCCGGTCGGGACGTCGATCTATGACCTGACCCTGGCGAACATGGACGACGACGACGACCTCGATGTCATCGTAGGGGCGGGATCTAACGCGATTGTTTACTATGGAACCACTTGGGGCTCATCCAGGACCCTTGTAGCCACGGGGACTGTCAACGCTGTGGACGTAGGGGATATCGATGGTGATGGAACCTTTGACGTCGTGGTCGGGACGGCCAACGACCGGGTCTACTGGTTCGCAAACGACGGTACCTGGCTGCGCACCCTAATAGCGAGCTTAAACGACGATGCCACGTCCCTCAGGGTCGGGGACGTGGATGGCGACTATTGGGACGATGTTATCGTCTCGACGCGAGAGGGTATCATTCGCTGGCTGCGTCACGACCAGGGCACATCCTGGGAGAATACCATCATCGAGGCCATCGATACCCGGGTGTACGCCATTGATATCGGCGACGTGGATCGGGGGGTCGTAATCGATCCCGCCGTGCCGGTCGATGAGTGAAGTCTCTCGAGCACGCCTCGGCGACTACGCTAGCTTCTCCACCACCCCAGGGAACCTCTCGGCCTCTATCAAGGCGAGGGGCCTCCGGAAAGGTGTGCACAGCTCCCTGACGGATGCAGCGATATGGGTTTCGCGGGCCTGTTCCAATCGCTTGTACCCCTTCCTCCCGTTGATCACGGAGTCGAACGTCCGCACAAACTCCTCAGGACTGTCGGCTTGAAAGGACATCCCGCGAAGCTTCTTCAGGTCCCTCGTGTACCGGATCAGATCCCAACTGCGAATCTCCTGGCAGTAGAGGTCGGTGAAGGCCTCCTCGTCCAGGTCAAGCGCAATGCACTGGATGCCCTTGGACTGCGACACCGCCACAGCCTCCACGAAGCAAGGCGGGGGCTTCGCCACCTGACCAAAGCGGGCCAGCTCCCGCATGTACACCTCCTCCTCCACGTTTGAGGGCGCCGCCCCCTCCCCGAGGCCCTCTCGGAGGGTCTGCAGTTCTTCCGGAGCGATGGAGACGCCAATGACATCGAAGTCCCCCGAGTCCAGGAGGTTGCGAATCCTGGTCGCCTCTGAGATCAATCCCCGGATGACCGAGACCAGAGTTGCCGTGGAGCCGCCAATCCGGACCTCTCTCAAGCCACCTTCCTCTCTTCAACGAGCTCCGCCATCTCATCCCGATCTCGGAGCTTACGAAGCTCTGGAGAGTCTATGATCGGCACGCCCAGGAGGCTGTATCTCGTCTTCCGTTGTTTCACGAAGATGACGGAGTC
>CAYFZX010000048.1:0-2632 GCA_964347795.1 uncultured Methanomassiliicoccales archaeon | reverse complement strand
CGGAGAGCGGCGTCGACGGTGGCGCTCATACCGTCCAAGTACATCTGGATGGTTCGCCGGGAGACGTGGGCCACCTCAGCCAACTGGCCCAGTGAGACTCCGCCTTCACGGGCGCGCTGGAGCAGGTCCGTGTCCAGCTTGACGTAGAGGCCCCCGGGAGCGGAAAAGATGAACGGTGGGACTCCCTCTTCCAAGTACTCGGTTAGGGAATCCGCGGAGACGATCGGGACGCCGAAGCGGGAGTACACGACTCCCTCCATGAGACGGCCGCTACTGCTCTTGACGCCCACAAGGAAGGAGTTGCCTTCAAGGCTATGGGCAACCTGCCGCAGCTCTTGAGCGGCGGCTTCGCTGAGGGCGTCCACGTTAAGGAGGACCTTGATGAGCAGGAGGAGGTCATCTCTCCGGGCCGCCAGGTCGAAACTCAGGCCTCGGTTCCAGTTCTGACTGCTCACGAAGAACCCGGTCTTCGACAGAAGAGTCCTCACCTGCGCAAGAAGCCTCTGTCGGTCCACGAGTTGAATATAAATATCCTTCTATATAAAGGGGAATACTCCGTCTCGGCGGCCGGTTCCGCTCAGGTTTGCTGGTCGGTCACTCGCAGGACGACTTATAAGCAGCCCTCGCTTAGGTCAATGGATGCCCGGTAGGCCGCTCGACGGGAAGGTGGTCGTTGACGACCCAGCCGAGGCTAGCCAGCTCTACAACAAGGGCTATTTCGGAACTCCCGTCTCCGGCGGCGGACTGGAACTCGACCTCGTGGAGGCCACTTACCTGGCGGAGACAGAGAGGCTGGAGGTGAAGGGAGATAGGAGGAGTCTCCAGCTCGGCGACCTCCTTCGGGCAGGGGATGCCATCCATCCCAACTTCGAGATTAGGTATCTGGTGTACCGGGACCTTCGTCAGAGGGGCTATGTGGTGAAGCCGGGGATCCCGCCGCTGGATTTCAGGGTCTTCTCGCGGGGCGCAGGGCCTGACAAGGGGCCGACGAAGTATTGGGTGCTGGCCGTCTCGGAAAGAAGCGTGTTCGACCTGCCAGAGCTGGAGGCCTCCCTGGCCGACGTGGCCAAGGTTCGGAAGGAGCTGATGCTTTGCGTGGTCGATGAGGAGAGCGACATCACGTTCTACAGGGTCAACAAGGCGTCTCCCAAGGGGAAGCTCCGAGAAGGCAGAGAAGGATCAACCGTGGAGGCTGTCTTCCTACGCGACCGAGCCGTTGTTCTCGACCCCGGAGAGGCACAGAGGCTCTACAAGCGTGGTTTCTACGGCAAGATGCTGGGCGACAAGCTTCAGCTTTCCTTGCTGGAGACCGTGTACCTCCTGAAAAGGGGGGTCATGACGGTGAGAAGAGGGCAGACCGGGAGGCGCGTCGGCCTGAACACTCTCCTCCGGGAGGCCAGGAGAATCCAGCCCGACTTCGAGCTGAGACTGAGGGTCTACGAGGACCTCAAGGAAAGGGGGATCATAGTCAAGACCGGGTTCAAGTATGGATCCCACTTCCGTGGCTATGAGGGGGACCCGGAGGCACACCACGCCCGATACCTAATCCATGCCCTACCTCAAGATTTCAAGGGGATGTGGCCCGAGATCAGCAGGGCGGTGAGACTCGCCCACGGGGTCAGGAAGGAGATCCTCCTCGGGCGGCCGGGGCCCGACGTGGAATACATCCGCATCCAACGTATCCGACCCTGAGGGGGAGACTAACCGCGCTGGTAGACGACCTCTCCGTTGAAGATCGTCATGTGAACGCGCATGTCCTTTATCCGCTCAGGGGCCTCGAGGGGGTCTCCTTCCAGGACGACTAGGTCCGCAAGCCGCCCCGGCTCAATGGTACCTTTCACGTCCTCCTCAAAGGAGGCGTACGCCGCGGTCTGGGTGTAGCATCGCAGGGCCTCCTCCGCCGTCAGCCTTTGATCCTCGAAAGGCGCGTTCACCGCCCAATGGATGCCGTAGAGAGGAGAGAAGGGCATGAGGTCGGAGCCGAATGTCAGGGCTATGCCCTCGTCGAGAATGCGGCGGCAAGGGTTGTTTCGCCTCAGGCGCCCGCTGCCAAGCCTTCTCTCATACATGCCTCCGGGCAGGCTCCACCGGCCGATGAAATTGG
The DNA here is from genome assembly GCA_964347795.1 of uncultured Methanomassiliicoccales archaeon. Lineage (GTDB taxonomy): Archaea > Thermoplasmatota > Thermoplasmata > RBG-16-68-12 > JAJISG01 > JAJISG01. The sequence goes on along the minus strand of CAYFZX010000048.1, from coordinate 528 downwards.
GCTGCATCGAGGCCACTACCCCGAGGCGCTTGCCGATTCTCAGATGCTCTCCCCGCGGGAGTTCAAGGTGCTCGATTCGATGCCTCCGTCCTGTGCAGTCGACCCTGGACAGCTCCCGTAGGCCAAGGTCAATGGCCTCGTCCCCAATGGCGTGGAGAGCGAGCTGAAACTGGGCTCTCGATGCGTCCTGAACGAGAGACCTCAGTCCTCCCGACGCCATCAGGGTTCCCCGATTTCCCTCTTGATCTGCATAGTCTTCCGCCAACGCTGCCGTGCGGGCCCCCAGGGAGCCGTCCAAGAATGTCTTGACCGGTCCCAGCCTGAGGGTGTGGCTCCCGAAGCCGGAGCAGAGGCCGCTTTCGGCGAGAATCGGAAAGGCTTCCGCCAACGGCATGAGGTTGACCCGAAGCCCCAACTCTCCACTTCTGTGGAGTCGTATATAGGCCGCTGCCTCCTTCAGACTCACGATGTCGTGAACAGAGGTCACGCCTACACTGTGGGCCCGCCTTACCATCCGGATGATTCCAT
>CAYFZX010000047.1:0-9837 GCA_964347795.1 uncultured Methanomassiliicoccales archaeon | reverse complement strand
TCATTACGCCTACAGGGACGCCACGAAGTCGATTGCCAGCTTCACCCACGCTTCTAGGGTCTCGGTCGTCCGCGTTCCCTCTGGGTCGACGTAGACAAATCCCTTGAGCGGGCGCCCAGTGAAGTCCATGGGGCGAGCGTGAGGTTTGGCCAGAGCCTCCTCGTAACGGTCTGGTCCCACGCGGACGAGTAGGTCATCCTTGATCACGCCGCAACACATCTTGCCGTTGAGCATGAAAGAGATCCCCCCGAACATCTCTCTCCGTTATCCCCTCGTGACGAGATAGGACTCGACGGGCCCTCGTCGCGAGCTTCTCATTATAGGTCATTGCCTCACACCTATCGTCGGATTCCAGCCTAGATTCACAGTCCGAGATGTAGTTATCGACGCGGCTGCCTCTCCTAAGGGATTAATAGGGGCCTAGCATCTACGCCCCCTTGTGCCTCACTGCCCTATCTGTAAGGCTGCTGTGGATGACGTCGTCCATGACAAGGAGGTGGAGGTTCGGGGTGTGACCTACCGCCACGAGGTCTGCTATTGCCCCAGCTGCGGCGTGAAGTTCACCTTCTTCACGCCTCTGGGCGAGGAGGCGCAGGTCCAGCAGTCCTAGAATCACTTCTGATAGTAGCGGCGCTACCTATAAACACCGGTCGTGCCTTGTTTGTGTGAGGTGGAATCCGCTTCGAGGGGGAAGGGCGGGGCGCTATCTGGATTGCGTAGAGCCTTCCGGCGGGTATGGGGCGCCTTCCGACGTCGGAGGCAGCCAGAGGAAGTCGCTGGACTCGAAGTCCAGGCGGACATCGGAGACCGGACCGCTGCCATCAAGTACTTGGCAGACACGCAGGGACCGTGGAAGGCCTTGCTCGAGCAAGTGGAGAACGCCCTCGACGAGTATCCACCAGGCTACGAGAACCGAGGCCCCATCGAGATCAGACTCGTGAAACGGGGCAGGAATTCCTATATTCAAATCAAGGATCGCGGCCGCGGTTTCGTGCCCGATGAAACCGGCATCCCGGATTTGAAGGGAGTCGTCACGCGGGTTGCCGATTCCTTCAAGGGGAAGATCGAGGACTACAAGGGGGCCCAGGGCGAGTTCGCTGTCGGCCTCTTTGGCTTCCGGACGATCGGACGGGAGATGGAGATCGTCACGCGGACGGACTATGCGGGGTATCCACACCTCGCTGAGAAGTATCGCTTTCCCCGGAAGGGGATGTCCTCGACCTACACCCTCACCATCCCGTCCGATACGTTGACCGCCAGGATCGATGTGGCGCAGACGGAGCGGAAGGCCTCGGGGACTACCATCACTATTCGAAGGCTCAGAAATCCAAGGCTCTGGACGGGGCCAAAGGTCAAGAAAGCTGTCGAGGACGAGCTCTGGGGCAGACTCCTGGAAAAAGGCCTCACCGTTCGAGTGGAGGAACGCGGGAAGGTCTACGAGGTAGTCCCTAAGGAGCGGACCTTCGAAGGGGCGCTCTTCCCCAGGAGCACGTTGAGGACCAAGCACGGTCCAGTGCGTCTTGAGCTCTACGTGCTCGAGAAGGAGGATCCCAAGGCCGCTGTCCCCGTGCTGAGGGCCAAGGAGGAGATGGCGGGCGCGACGCGGGTGTACAAGAACATCACGGAGGTCGACGAACTCAGATGCCCGCCTTGGAATCTCCGCAGGATCCAGGGATGGGTGCGGTTCGACGGCGCGACTTTGGCGGGCCCCCACCGTGGTCAGTTCCTCCAAGACGAGAAGTACCATGCCTTCGTGGCCGCGATGAAGGAGATCGAGGAGGAGCTGAGCAGCGTCATAAGGGTCCAGGACGCCCAGCGGGAGAAGATTGGCCTGAAGCGCGTGCTCACTCGGCTTAAGGGGGACCTGGCCAGGGTCTGCCGCGAACTCCCCCATCTCAACATCTTCAGAATCGTACGGGACCGGCCCGACTCCATTCTCATCGCGGCTCCGAGGCCAAAGAAATCAGCGCGTCACACCGCCAGCAGGGCCATCCCGAGGGGTGGAGATGGTGACGGAACGCCGAGGTCCAGACGGCTCATAGGTCTGCCCCTCCCAGAGTTTGTCACCGACGGCGTCTCGTGGCGATCCAGATACTCCCCCGATGGCCACGTCGTCTATGTCAACAAAGGTCATCCGGACTACGAGCGAGAGAGCATCACACACAAGCGGTGGTATCGCTACCTTCTCAAGCTGTATACTAAGGAGCTGGTCCTTCAGTGCTACGAGGGCACAGAGGAGGAGGCTAGGCTACTGGAGGCAGCCATCGAGGCCCAGATCCGAGCCGAGGAGGATCTCTAGTTCCGGTTCGGCAGCGGCTACTTCCTCTTCATTATCTTCATCCAGCCGCCGCTCTCGTACACCTGGAGGCCCCTGGTGGCAAGTAGGCGTCTAAACTCATCCCACGAGATGACCTCGAGGCGCTCATTGCTTCCCTTGGTGAACTGGATGCCGTTGGTGCCCCTTACCTTCCCCGGCAAAAGCCCCTTCTGCCTCGCAATCTCCATAGCTCTCTCAGCACTAATGGGTTCCATTACCATGACATACCCTCCATACACCTGGCCAGACGAGGCCACCTGGCCATAAAGGTGTCAGATATTAAGCTTTTTGCAGTCTGGCTACCCTCTGGCTCCACCATTTGGACCTCGTCACCCTCCCGAGGCAGTCAAAACCTTAATCCCTGGGGCAGATTCAAGCCCGTGAAGCTCTTCGGCACTTCGGGGATACGGGGCCTCTACCCGACGCAGGTTGACGAAGCTCTCTTCCTCGAAGTAGGGGCGGCCCTGGCCACGATGTTTGATGACGTGGTTGTGGGCCGGGACGTCCGCTTCAGTGGCCTCCCTCTGCAGTCGGCGCTCATGGCCGGCGTCACTTCTGGAGGAAGCCAGGTTCACGATTGCGGTGTCGTCACAACACCCACCATTGCCCATCTGGCCGCCTCCTTTGACTGTGGCGGCATCGTCACTGCCTCCCACAACCCCCCTGACTACAACGGCCTGAAGCTCTGGAGCCCCTCGGGCATGGCCTTCGATGAGTTCCTGCGGTCGCGGGTAGAGGAGGTTGTTGAGGCAGGTGTACCAAGCAGGGAGTGGGACCAGGTGGGTCGAGTACACCGCTACCAGGGCGCCCTGCGGGAGCACAAGGAGAAGATACTCGCCTCAGTGGAGTCCGCCGACGTGGTCGTTGCTGTAGATTGCGGCAACGGAGCGGCAAGTCATCTGACACCCCTGGTCCTCCGGGAGATGGGGTGCGAGACTCACGCCATCCACTGTCAGCCCGACGGTGGCTTTCCTGGGAGGGGACCTGAGCCGTCGGAGGAGAGGTTGGGGGACCTCGCGGCGAGGGTCAGGAAGGCTGGTTGCACGGTCGGGGTCGCCCATGACGGAGACGGCGATCGGATGGTGGCACTGGATGGAGAGGGGTTGGTGGTGAAGGGAGAGCAGCTTCTGGTGCTGTTTGCCCGAGCTCTAAGGGCGGACAAGGTCGTTGTGCCTGTGGATGCCTCCATGGCCCTGGAGGACTTCCTGGGGAAGGACAAGGTGATTCGGAGCAGGGTCGGCGACGTCTACGTCGCCGAGGCCATTCAGGAAGCCCGGGCGGACCTTGGGGGTGAGGCCTCGGGCACCTGGATCTTCCCCGAGTTCTCCCTGTGTCCCGATGGCGTCTACGCTGCAGCCTACCTCTGTTCCATCCTTCAAGAGGGAAGCATCCAGGAGCAGGTTGGGGACGTACCGGACTACCCCATCCTCCGGGGCGCCATTGAGTATGATCCCGCGGATGGCCTCGAACACCTGGGTCGGGAGTTGGAGACCATGGATGTGGAGAACATCTCGCACCTCGACGGTTGGAGGCTGGACTTCGGCGATGGCTGGGCTCTGGTGAGGCCCTCCGGAACGGAGCCGAAGATTCGCATCACCTCCGAGGCCCGGGAAGAAGAGAGGGCAAGGGAGATATACGCTACCCTTCATTCGAAGGTCTCCAGGGCGATCCGATGAGAGCCTTTGTACTGGCTGCAGGGGAGGGCACTCGGATGCGCCCCTTGACTGCAAACAAGCCCAAACCCCTCTTGCCCGTGGCCGGTAGACCGTTCCTGGAGCACGCCCTCCAGCGGATCAAGTCCTCCCGACTGCCCTCCGCAACGATCCTCATCGGCTGGAGGGGGAGGAGACTCAAGGAGTACTTCGGCCGAGGGGAGTCCCTCGGCCTCTCATTGGACTACGAGGAACAGGAGACATTGGACGGCACGGCAGCGGCTATTGGCCTGGCCGAGGGCCACGTTGACGGTCGCTTTCTCTGCCTGAACGGAGACATCGTGTTTGATGGCAAAGACCTCCGGACCATGGTCGAGAAACACGCTGAGTCTGACTCCACGGTTGTGGCGGTGGCGAAGGCCGAGAGGCCCGAGCTGTTCGGGAGCGTCCACGTGAAGGGGGAAAGGTTGACTTCTATCGAGGAAAAGGCACCCAGGCCGAGGGGGGGTTGGGTCAATGCTGGTATCTACCTCTTCAACGAGAGCATCTTTGACCTTATCCGCAAGACGCCCAAGTCCCCGAGGGGTGAGTATGAGGTCACTGACACGCTTAAGCTCCTCTTGAAGAAGGAGGACATCCTGGTCCACAAGCTAGAGGGCCCGTGGTTGGATGTGGGCTATCCCTGGGACCTGTTGAAGGCCAATGAGGTGCTCCTGGCGGGCCTAGAGGCGAAGGTTGAGGGGGATGTCGAGAAGGGAACCTCGCTGAAGGGCCCCGTAACGGTTGCGAAGGACGCCGTGATTAGATCGGGGTCATATGTCGAAGGCCCCGTCTACCTGGACGAGGGAAGCACCGTAGGCCCCAACTGCTACATCCGCCCCTCGACCTACATAGGCAGGGGCTCCAGGGTGGGCAACGCCTGTGAGGTCAAGAATGCAATCGTCATGGACAACAGCCACATCCCTCATCAGAACTACGTGGGAGACAGCGTCATCGGGGAAGGCTGCAATCTCGGCTCAGGAACCAAAGTGGCCAACCTGCGCCTGGATTCGAGGAGCATTTTCGTGACGGTCAAGGGGGAGAGGGTGGACACGGGCCTGCGAAAGCTGGGCGTCATTATGGGGGATGGCGTGAAGACGGGGATCAACGCCTCGATTGACGTGGGGACCGTTATCGGGGAGGATTCATCCATTGGACCCGGGGCCTTGGCCAAAGGGAACGTAGCCCCTGGGAGCAGGATATACTAGCATGAGGATCGCGCAGGTCTGTCCCTATTTCTATCCTCATATCGGCGGGGTGGAGTCTCATGTGATGGACATCTCCCTCGAGCTCAAGCGGAGAGGCCATGACGTTACCGTGGTTACGAGCAAGCACGGGAGGGTGCCTGCCCAGGACGAAGTGATGGGGATTCCAGTCCTGCGTTCCAAGGTCTTGTTGACACTCTTCAGGTCTCCCGTGACCCCCCGTCTGACGGACGATCTGGAAGTGGTCCCAGCTGACCTCTACCACACCCACTCACCTCCTCCTGTTACCTCGTACTTCGCGGCCAGGACGTCCGAGCGAACCGGCGTACCTCTCGTGGTCACATACCACTGCGACCTCGAGGTAGCGGGCCCGGCAGGTCCCCTGGTGACCGGACTCTATAGACGGACCCTGGAGGCCTTTGCAATGAGTCAGGCAACTGGGGTCGTGGCTACCACCCACACATACGCCGCCACCTCTAGGAGTCTCTGGAAGCTGGACCCGATGGTGATACCCAACGCGGTGGACGCCAAGAGGTTCAAACCAGGCGCTTCTGGGACCGCCATCCGGAAGCGATATGGCATCCGAGAGACAGAGCCCCTCGTGCTCTTTGTCGGTCGCCTGGTCCGTCATAAGGGGATCGAGTATCTCCTCCAGGCTCTCCGGCAGGTCGACGCTCGCCTCCTTGTGGTTGGCGGAGGAGACAGTGCGGCGAGGCTGAAGGGACTGGCATCCTCCCTTGGCCTGGAGGAGAAGGTAGACTTTGCTGGACGCGTCGCCGAATCGGAGAAACCGGAATACTTTGCCGCTTGCGACGTGCTCGTCCTCCCCTCAGTCTCGAGGCTCGAGGCCTTCGGAATCGCTGCCTTGGAGGCCATGGCTTGCGGGAAGCCAGTAGTGGTCTCCGACGTCCCTGGCGTCAGGGAGGTTATCACAGATGGCGTTGAGGGTCTCCTGGCCGAACCGATGAGCCCAGAGGACATCGCAAGGAAGATCGACCGACTCCTGGAAAACTCTCAGGAGCGGGAGCGCATGGGCCTTGCGGGACGGCACAAAGTGGAGAAGAGCTTCACCGTGGAGAAGGTCGTCGACGGCCTTGAGGACCTATACCTCCAGGTTCAGTCTACAACTTCCAAGGCGTAGGGCTTGCCCTCGCGGTCCCACGCCCTCCAGGAAACTTCGTCGTACGGGTAGGCAGCAATGATGTGGACCTGCCCCAATCTCTGAAAGAACTCCACGTCTTCGGGGGATGGGAGGGGCGACGGGCTAGGGTGTGAGTGCACCGTCCCCACCACGCTAAAGTCGATGGGAAGCATATAGAGCCGGAAGATGGCGTGGGACTCACCGCCGATAGTCCCTGGAACGAGCAGAATCTCGGAGACAATCCCTTCCTCGGCCCTTAGGATGGCGCCGAACTCATTCGGATAGCTTTCGCTAGAAGCCTCTAAGATCATTTCAAGAGTCTCCCTACGGATAGACTCGACCCTCTTTCTCACGAGTGCAGGCCTTCCGTAAGCTTTTCGTTGACCCTAGTGTAGAAGGCCTTGGTGAATCGGACGAACCTGGCCCTCTTCTCAGAAATCGTAAACTCCACTCTGGCCTTGCTGGGCAGCTTGGTCTCCTGCTGGCCGTCCAAGACCAATACGCAAGGTCCACGGTCTAGAAGCTCGACCACAATCCGCCCGTCGGCGGGTACGACGGTCGGTCTCAGCGTCTGACGGAAGGGCGCCAGGGCCGTGATGACGAAGGCTCTCACCCGAGGGTCTAGGATGGGCCCGCCGGCCGACATCGAGTAGGCGGTGGAACCTGTCGGCGTGGCCACGATGACGCCATCACCCTCCACGGTAGCCACGACCTCACCGTCCGCCGTGACCCTGAACCTTCGGACCTTGGCAAGGCTGGCAGTGTGGATTACGGCTTCATTCACGCAGTCCGGCTGCCTCTTGCCGTTCGAGTCCACCCGTAGCTTAATCCTCTCGTCGATGACGAACTTGCCCTCCGTAAGATCCTGAAGGACGTCCTCCAGGCTATCTATGCCCACCTCGGTAAGAAAGCCGACGCGGCTTATGTTGACACCCAGAATCTCGAAGTCGCCGAGTTGCAGGGCCCGGAGGATGGTCCCGTCCCCGCCCACAGTCACCAGGATGTCGATACTCATCTCGTCCAGGGCGGAGCCCTTCTCGCCGAGGACCTTCGCCAGGTCTTCCTCAATGAGAATCTTGTGTTCTCTCCTGAGGACTTTCAGGACTTCCCCCGCGGCTTTCACCGCCCTAGTGGACTCGGGGTTGGCCGTCAGGCCGAACCTCAGAGAACCACCTCCAGCAGTCTCTCGTCGCCTAGGGCGAACATGTTGGAGCGGTAGGCGGGATCAAGAGGCATGTTCAACGCATCTCCTCCTAGGCCATAAACCTCTCCTCCAGCCTCCCGGACAATCAGACAACTAGCTGCCACGTCCGTAATCCTGAGCTCCAGATTCTCCGCGGTGGTGTTCATGTAGTATAAGTCGGCGGCCCCCGAGGCCACCATGCACATGTCGAGGGAGGCGGCCCCTAGGCTCCTCACTCTGCGACACATTCCTGCCAGTCGAAAGGCTCTGCCGTGGGCCCGACGGCCCAGGTAGATGGAGAAAAGGGAGCCCTCTTCAGAATAGGGCCGAACCCGAATCCTGCGACCATTGAGCCAAGCCCCTTCCCCCTTCGCAGCCTCGAAGCTCCATCCGCTTGTCAGGTCCCTCACTATACCATAGCGGGCTCCTGCCATGTCTGCTTCGCACACTGCGATGGAAACGGAGTAGTTGGGCAGGCCCGCCAGTGCGTTGTGGGTTCCATCAACAGGATCGACCACTGCCGTCAGCTCGTGTCCGAGATCGGCAAACTCCGACTCCTCGCTCAGGAAATTCAGTTTCGCCTCGGCCTCGTTCAGGCTGTGTCGAATGGCATCCTCCGCCACTTTGTCGATGTGGGTTGTGGGAGTTCCATCGGCACCCTGCCCTACAACCTCGCCCCATCGATTCCTCGGTAGGAGCTGGAGAGCCTGATAGGCGCGGTCTGCCGCCTCTGCAAGGAGTGCTCTCACGGGGCGTCTAACTGCGTCCCTCCCTTAAGTTTGAGTGCCCCGTGGGGGTTTCCGCGTCATCTTGCGGCACGAGGAGACCAAGACAAGGCCCTTAGGTTCTACACGCAAGTCCTGGGTTTTATCATAAGAAGACAGAACCGCCACCGGGGGAGTTCAAGTGGCTGACGGTCGTCTCTCAGGAAGGGCCAGAAGAAATCGAGTTGCTTCTTGAGCCCGCCAAACGCCTTCCGGGCAGCCCTGGAGGCGCAGTCACTCCCCTCGTTATGCTTATATAGAAGGTCTAACATAGATGCCAAGAAGTATCTCTAAGGTTCGGAGGTAAGTAGGTATGATTCCAGGAGGAACGCCCATCTTGGTGCTCAAGGAGGGCACCAGGAGGGACAGAGGAAAGGGTGCACAGTTCAACAACATCGCAGCGGCGAAGGCAGTGGCCGATGCCGTGAGGTCTACCCTCGGCCCCCGAGGCATGGATAAGATGCTCGTGGACAGCCTGGGAGACGTGGTCATCACCAACGACGGCGTAACGATTCTTAAGGAGATAGACATCGAGCACCCCGCGGCGAAAATGCTCGTGGAGGTTGCCAAGACCCAAGACGAGGAGTGCGGGGATGGGACTACCACCGCGGTCGTTCTCTCGGGAGAACTCCTGAAGAGGGCTGAGGAGCTGGTGGAGCAGAACGTCCACCCCACAGTCATAGCTCAGGGATACAGGATGGCCGCTGAGAAGGCCCGTGAGGTCCTTCAGAAGATCTCCTCGAAGGTCTCCTTCGACGACACGCAGAAGCTGAAGGACATCGCCATGACGGCCATGATCAGCAAGAGCGCATCTGCCCATCGGGAACACCTAGCCGACATCGCTGTGGGGGCGGTCAAGGCGGTCGCCGAGAAGGTGGGCACCAAGTGGACCGTAGACGACGACAACATCCAGATCACGAAGAAGCAAGGAGGCACCATCGCCGACACCGAGGTAGTCGAAGGAATCATCGTCGACAAGGAGAGGGTCCACACCGGCATGCCACAGAGCGTGAAGAACGCGAAGATTGCCCTCGTAGACACGGCCCTGGAGGTCAAGAAGACCGAGTTTGACGCCCGCATCGAGATCTCAGATCCGTCGCAGTTGCAGGCCTTCCTGCAGGAGGAGGAGAACATCCTTCGAAAGATGGTGGACACCGTCAAGAAGAGCGGCGCCAAGGTCCTGTTCGGCCAGAAGGGCCTCGACGACCTGGCCCAGCACTACCTGGCCAAGGAGGGCATCTACGCCGTCCGGCGGGTGAAGAAGTCGGACATGGAGAAACTGGCGAAGGCGACCGGCGGTCGTGTGGTGACGAAGCTGGATGAGTTGTCCAAGGATGATCTCGGAACCGCGAAGGACGTCTACGAGAAGAAGATCGGGGACGACAAGATGACCTTCGTCACGGGCTGCAAGAACCCCAAGGCTGTGTCCATCCTCGTTCGCGGTGGGACGGAGCACGTCGTCGACGAGGTGGAGAGGTCGATCATCGACGCCAACTCCGTCGTGGCCGTTACCATCGAGGACGGCAAGATGATTTC
>CAYFZX010000046.1:0-9959 GCA_964347795.1 uncultured Methanomassiliicoccales archaeon | reverse complement strand
GGGCTTGGCGCAGATGGTCCGGGTCATGGCTTCAGGAGTCTTTGATATCCTCCATTTAGGCCATCTTCACTACTTGCGGCAGGCTAAGGAGCTCGGGGATGATCTCGTGGTCGTGGTGGCTAGGGACTCCACGGTACGGCGCATGAAGCACGATCCCGTCACGCCGGAGGACAAGCGGCGAGACCTGGTGGAGGCGTTGAAGCCCGTGGATGAGGCCATCCTGGGGCACGAGGGGGACATCTACAAGACTGTCGAAGAGGTCAACCCTGATATCATCGCCCTCGGATGGGATCAGCCTTTCGAACCGGGGGAGATAGAGGCTGAGTGCAGGAAACGGGGGATCGACGCCAAGGTCGTCCGGTTGGAGAAACTCGAGGGCGATCTCGATGGGACGACGAAGATTATCAACAAGGTCATCAGCATGTGGAATTTCCAGCAGCGGATGAAGAGGATCGAGGACGCCGGAGAGGAGTGATGTGCGTCGCATTGGGATTGTTGACACTACTTTCGCTCGATATGACATGGGCAGGGTGGCAGAGCAGGAACTCAAGTCCACTGGCACGGGCTTCAGGGTGCACAGACGAACCGTTCCAGGAGTCAAGGATCTCCCTGTAGCCTGTAGAAACCTCATCGACGAGGGGTGCGACATCGTGCTTGCCATGGGGATGCCAGGTCCCCTTGCTGTCGACAAACAGAGCGCGTTGGTGGCGGATTACGGCCTCCAAGACGTTCAGGTATCCACTGGCATACCCATCATAGGGGTCTTCGTGTATGAGGACGAGGCCGAGGATGAGGTCGCGCTTGCCCGTCTGGCGGACCAGAGGTCCAGGGAACACGCTCGGAACGCGTATGATGTCCTCTTCCGCCCGCAGAGGCTTAGAAGGAGCGCAGGCATGGGCCTGAGGGAAGGCCATGAGGATGTGGGCCCCCTGAGGTCCACCTGCAGGTAGGTGGTGGTATGCCAAACCTTGGGATTGTGGTTAGCGAGTTTAACGCCGATGTGACCTACGTCATGCTGGAGAGGGCCAAGGACCATGCGGCTTTCCTGGGACTGACCGTTTCAGAAGTAGTGAAGGTGCCTGGGGTCTATGATATGCCCCTGGTGTTGAAGAGGCTAGTTCAGAGGAAGGATATCGACGGCGTGGTGGCCCTGGGCGCTGTCATCGAGGGAGAGACAAAGCACGATGAGGTCGTAATTCAGCACACTGCCAGGAAGATCGCGGATTTGACTGTGGAATACGAGAAGCCCATCGGCCTGGGGATTACAGGCCACGGGGAGACTCGCTTGCAGGCCTTGGACCGTGTAGAGAAGGCCAGAGAGGCCGTTGAGAGCGTAGCGAAGCTGCTGAAGTCCCTCGACCAGGTCTCGGGCTAGGACTCTCGCCGATAAAGGGTTATACTCCTCCCCCAATCAGGAGAAGTCTGACCTCGCTGGGGAGGCGTGGTGGGGTGTATGGCCGACATTCCCAAGATTGAGGAGATTCTGGAGGAGATCGAGGCCCTTGAAGGGGTGAACGAGGCCATCTTGGTATCCCGATCTGGCATGTACATCGCCGGCAAGCTGCCCACCAACGTCCATCCAGAGACCTACGCTAGCATGTTCGCAGTTCTCTTGGGGGCCGCTGACACTGCCAGCGCGGAGCTGAAGGAGACCCTCTCCAGCGTCGTGGTAAACTTGGAGAACTCCCGCCTGGTTGCGGTCCCCGACGGTCCCAAGGCCATCTATGTCCTGCGGGTCTCCAAGGAGCTCAAGGTTCAGCGCCTGAAAGACACCCTTGTGCCCTTCTCCACCCGCCTTCAGGAGCACCTCTAGATCCTGCGGAAGCCCCGACGAATCCAGTTCCCAACCGACCTGACAACGTACCGCGCAGTCCTCTTGCGGTCTCGGCTCACTCCTGCCGTTCTGCCCCTCCCCTTGCGGAGGGCTTCCAGCACGTCTTCCTCGTTCTCTAGGCCCTCGGGCAGGAGGACGATGGCCTTGCCCAGGTCTCCCAGGCGGTGGGCATCGCTTCCGGCCGTTGCCGGCGCACCCAGTTCTTCTGCCAGTGCCTCCGCCTTTGCGTTGTGGATGGCCACGGATCGGGCGTTCAGGGTCTCAATGGCATGGAAGCCCGCTGTCCGCGTCACCTCCTCCCCCAGACCTGACCAGAACCGGTGGGGATGAGCGGCGACAGCGAGCCCTCCTAGATCCGCTATTCTCTCCACGGTCTCCAACGCGTCGAGATCCCTGGGCACCTCTTCCCTCACACCGTAGGCCAGCACGTGTCCCTCTGAAGACGAGACCTCCATCCCACGGATGATGATGATGCCGTGGTCCTCTTGAAGTTCAAGGGCCTCCTCTGAACCCCTGAGGCTGTTGTGATCGGAGACGCAGATACCTTGGATCCCTCGCCTGGCCGCGGTCTTGAGCATCTCCCCCACCTCCTCCGAGCTGTCGAAGGAGTACTTGCTGTGGGTGTGGAGGTCGAACCTGAGCACTCACGTCACCTCTGAACCCGCGCGGACAGGTCGGTCCACCGTGACCTCTGTCTGGCCTGCCTTCAGCGGGATACTGTCCCCCTCCTGCGTGCCGAAGAAGCGGACCTTTCCTTTCTCGTCCACCTTCATCTTCAGGTTCCTGAAGTCCTCAAAGGAGATCTGGGGAGCCTCCGCTGCCCCAAGCACTCGCGTACCGGGCGCAACTTTCCCGGCCAGCAACAGGGATACCTGATCGCCATCCACTGCGGCCAGGAGCATGCCCTTGGACTCTATGCCTCTCAAGGTAGCGGGCTTCAGGTTGCACAGGACGACGATGTTCCTCCCTTGTATTTCCTTCACGTCGTATTGATCCTTTATGCCAGCTACCAGACGTCGCTCCTCAGTTCCGAGGTCCACGTCTACGAGGTACAGCTTGTCCGCCTTGGGATGGTCCTCAACATTCAGGACCCTGCCGACCCGCACATCTAGGCGTTGGGCCTCGTCCTGGAGGTTCAGACCAGGCTCCTCAATCTTGCTGAACAGCGGGACGGGAGCAGCCAAAGGTTGGCCTGGTGAGAGCTCCCCCAAGGCGTCGTCCCAGGATGCTTTGTGGACGTCGCCCTCGAAGCCAAGCATCCTCCACAGCCTGTCAGCCGAGAAGGGCAGGAAGGGAGCGGTCATAATGGCCAATGCTCTGACAAGTCTCAACGCCATGTGGAGGGCCGTCCCGCAGGCTTCCCGATCCACCTTTATGAGGTCCCACGGGGCCATTCTGTCGAAGTACTGGTTGCCCTTTCTGGCAAGCCCCATCACCTCCTTGAGGGCCTCCTTGAAATGGCAGTAATCCAGGTTCTGCCCAGTCCTCTTCCAGGCACCCTCCATTTCGGCCAACAGGGCCTCGTCCTCCCTCCTCATGCTCGAGGCGGGAGGGATCTCTCCGAAGTTCTTGTGGGTGAAGGTCAGGACTCTGTGGACGAAGTTCCCGTAAATGGCGACGAGCTCGGTGTTGATCCGTCGGGCTAGCTCCCTGAAGGTGAATTCCGAGTCTTTGTTCTCAGGCATAGAGGCGCTGACGTAGTATCGGAGCGCGTCCGGGTCATACGCGCCCAGCAGTTCTGGAAGCCACACCCCAACGCCTCTCCCCGAGGACATCTTCTCACCAGCGAAGTTCATGTATTGATTGGCTGGAACGTCGTACGGCAGGTTCAGGGCCTCGTCATACCCCATAAGGATTGCTGGCCAGATGATCGTGTGGAAGACGATGTTGTCCTTCCCGACAAAGTAGTAGTGTCGGGCATCGGGGTCGAGCCACCATGCCTTCCATAGCTCCCTGTCGCCCTGTCGCCGGGCCCATTCCATACTCGTGGTCAGGTACCCCATCACCGCCTCAAACCAGACGTAGATTCTTTTCGTCTCGTACCCCTCGACGGGGACGGCGATCCCCCAGTCAATGTCCCGAGTCACGGGGCGATCCTTGAGTCCCTCCTGCAACCACGAGAGGGCGAAGTTAAGTACATGGGCCCTCCAGTAGCCTTTGGTCCTGAGCCACTCAGTAAGGGGTTCCTGGAAGGCGGTCAGTCTGAAGAAGTAGTGCCGGGTCTCCCGCCTCTCAATATGAGTGCCACAGACCTTGCACCGGGGGTGGATGAGTTCGAAGGGATCCAGCATCCTCCCGCAGTTTTCGCACTGATCCCCTCGGCTCTGGGGGAAGTGACAGTGAGGACACTCGCCTTCGACATACCTGTCGGGGCGATAGCGCTCGCACTTTGGACACCATGACGAGTCCATCGTGTCCTCGTAGATATGTCCCCTCTCCTTGAGGCGTAAGAAGATTTCCTGAACGGCGGCTTTATGGTTGTCAGCGGATGTTTTCCAATAGAGATCGTACGAGATACCCAGCTGTTCGAAGTTCTTGGTGTGCATAGCGTGGTATCGCTCGGCGACGACCTCTGTGGATACTCCTTCTTCGTCCGCCCGCACGGTGGCCGGTGTCCCGTGCATGTCGCTTCCGCTCACCATGAGGACGTCGTTTCCCACCATGCGATGGTAGCGGGCAAAGATGTCGGCAGGAATGTACGCTCCCGCAACGTGGCCAATGTGCCTGGGTCCACTCGCGTAGGGCCAGGCCACGCCCAACAGTAGCTTCACCATCTTCTCTGAGTAGAGGGCGACCCTAACTTAAAGATAGCCAGCGGTGGTGGCCTCCGCCCTGCCTAGCCGAGCCACCTCAAAGAGTTTAAATAGCTAGGCCAAAATCCCGGACCGGCGACGGCAGTCGCAGGAGCTATGATATACTGAATAGAGGATTCGGCTCGGGACCTTACACCGCTCCCGTGGAGGAAGGTAAGGTCTATGAAGCCACCATCGAAGACCTGGGAAGGGAGGGCGACGGCCTCGCGAGGATCGAGAACTTCGTCGTCTTTGTACCAGGCACCAAGATTGGGGACAAAGTGAAGGTTCGAATCACCCGCGTCCTCAGAAGGATGGCCTTCGGGGAAGTAGTGAAGGGAGAGGAGTAGACTTTTACCATTCCTACCCCAGAGAAGCCATCGGTTAGCGTCAGCTAGATGCCGGTGTCTCCTCGCCTTGGCCGATGAGGATCAGTCTTCCCATCTCAGACAGCTTGATCAAGAGCCTGCCTTGGGTTCCTCGATCGATGTCCACCAATCCCAGCTCCTCCAGTCCCTTGGACTCCCTGCCACCGCGGAGGTGGTAGCTCAGGAGGGATTTCTCCACCCCGGAAGACTCACTGAGCTGATTCAGGGAGTCGGCCACGCCCCCCAGTGCGTCCAAGGCGTTGAGGATCCTGAACTTGCTCGGGGATATGACCTCGCTATAGCTGAACTTCAAGACGGGCAACATCATGGGGGTGTCTCCCTCCACGTGAAAGGCCTTCAGGCCATTGACGAAGGCTGCGCTGATGGCGGAGCAGGTCATGAGCTTCCTGCCGCTGGAGACGTTGATGAAGATATCGTCGTACCTCTGCTTTTCCTTGTTGACGATTTCTGCTATGACCTCATACATGTCTCGGGCAGGGTTCTCAACCTCCATCCGCTCGACCGGGATGTGAAGCTCCCCCAGCTTGTGGGCAACCTCGCTGGCCCTGAACCTCTTCTCGGGTTCATGGATGAGAACAAGCTTGCTGACGGGGTACTCGCGAATGCCGACGTATACAGGGTCCTCCTCGTCGCCCAAGGTCGCTATCTGCAGTATCTTCATTGCCATCAGTCTCTCTAGGAGATGCTCCTTTAAAAACGGTTTCAAATATTGCATTCGACCTTCAACAATCTGCCTTCGGTCGCAGGAGGAAGACGAAGGGGTGTGAAGGCGTAAATCGTTAGAAAGTTTGATTCATAGTTGAACATTTGAAGAATATCTATTATTGCGTCTCGTCCGTAGTGACGCTTGCTAGCTTCAGAATCGAAAGGTTGACGGTGGGACGATGGAAGCCGTTTACGTTGAAGGGACCGACGAGGATGTATGTCCGGAGTGTGACAGCACCCGCCTCGTCATGGACTATGTGAGGGGCGAGGAGGTCTGCGAGGTCTGCGGCCTTGTCGTCAGAGATCGCTACATCGACAAGGGTCCCGAATGGACCAACCGAGAGGGCGTGGAGGGTTCTTCCTCGCGCGTTGGCTCTCCCACCAGCATTTCCACGCATGACAGAGGACTGACCACGGAGATTTCCCCTGGAACCCGAGATTCCAAGGGCAACCGCCTCCAAACGAACGACGGCGGGCGGCTACAACGACTGCGAAAGCTGCAGAAGCAAATGAGGTACTCAAGGGCCGGCGAGAGAAGCCTGGCGGACGCCCTCATCGAGCTTGACAGGATGGCCTCCGTCATGGAAATTCCTGAAGAGTTCCGACGGGAGGCGGCGATGATCTACCGGAGAGCAGCCTCCAAGGGCCTCGTTCGGGGGCGCACTATCAAGGGAATGGCCAGTGCTTCGATCTACATCGCCTGCAGGGTAATGCTGGCGCCCCGGACCCTCGATGAGATATCGGAACTCCTGGAGGTGGAGAAGAGAGAGCTTAGCCTTTCCTTCAAAGTGATAACCCGTGGCTTGAAACTGGGCCTGCCCACACCCAGGGCGGAGGACTACCTGGGCAGGGTCGCAAGCCGTCTCAACCTGCCCATGGATGTCCAGGCAGAGGCGTTGAACCTCATGCGAAGAGCGGAAAAGGCGGAAAGATTCCACTCGAAGTCCCCGATGGGCACCGTCGCCGCATGCATCTACCTCGCCTCCCTCAAGTTGGGCATGAGGGTCTCTCAGGAGCGAATCAGTAGCGCTACGGGGGTTTCTGAGGTCACGATCCGGGTCAGATACACTGCCATCACGGAGGCGTTGGGCCTCGACGTGCCTCCCCGAGGCGTGAGGTTGTCTCCCGTCACCGCGTCGGCTTGATCTCGCAGCCGGCTGGAGAGGACGGCTATACCGCTCGGAGCGGTTCGATGCCCTCCTCATCGATGAAGACCTTTCGCTCGACGATCTTCAGTCGCCCCTCGGCGAACAGCCTTATGACGTAGGGAAGCACCTTGTGCTCCTCCTCCAAGATCCGGTCAGCCAGATCGTCTGGCGTATCCTCCGGGTATACTGGGACGGCCTTCTGGAAGATGATGGGACCGCCATCCACGCTCTCATCGACGAAATGGACGGTGCAGCCGCTGACCTTTGACCCCCACTCCACGGCATCCTTCTGGGCGTGGGTTCCCGGAAAGGATGGAAGAAGAGAAGGATGGATGTTGATAATCCGCCCCCGGAACTGATCGACGAAGTACGTCGTCACGATGCGCATGAAACCGGCGAACACGACCAGCTCCACTTCCCTTGCCTTCAGCTCCCGAACGACTTCCCGCTCGAACTCTTCCCGGCTCTTCCCTCGATGATCGATGTAAACCCACGGTATGTTGTGCTTCTTTGCCCGCCCGATAACCGGGGCGTCCTTGTTGTTGCAGATCATGATGGCAAGATCCGCATCGAGGTCGCCCCTCTCCACGGCATCCACGATGGACTGGAAGTCCGTCCCACGGCCCGACGCAAGTACCCCCACGGTAATCCTGGACACGCACGCACCTCAATGCTTGAAGACTCGGACCCCGGTAAAGACCATCGCCATTCCGTGCTCATTGGCCGCATCAATGACCTCTTGGTCGCGGATCGAGCCTCCGGGTTGGATGATGGCCTTCACTCCCACTCTCGCCGCCTCGTCGATGCCATCTCGGAAGGGGAAAAAGGCATCGCTGGCCATTACACTGCCCTCGGCCTCCTCTCCCGCCTTCAATCCCGCCACGATCACGGAGTCCACCCTGCTCATCTGACCGCTTCCGATGCCTACCGTCCGTTCCCCCTTCGCCAAGACGATCGCGTTGGACTTCACGTGTCCCAGGACCTTATAGGCGAAGAGCATGGCGTCACGTTGCTCTTTGGTTGGTACCACCTTCGTCACGCATTTGAGTGCCCTGGGGTCAATGACGACCCGCTCCCTTGACTGAACAAGGATCCCTCCCCGGACCCCCAAGACCTGGGTCGACGGCTCCCATTTGACCTCTCTGCCCGTTCTTAGGGCCCGAAGCTTCTTCTTGGCTCGAAGTAGGTCGACGGCCTCGTCCTCATAGTCTGGCGCTATCACGGCCTCGACGAAGTGCTTCTTCATGGCCGAGGCCGCGTCCTCCCCTACTACCCGGTTGAACCCGACGACGCAGCCATAGGCGGACTTCGGGTCGCACTCCCGTGCCAGGCGATAGGCTTCGCCCAGGTTGTCGGAGCTTGCGACCCCTGAGGCACTGGTGTGCTTGATGATGGATGCCGTGGGCCGATCGAACTTCATGACGAGTTCTATGGCGGCGTCGAGGTCTAGGATGTTGTTGAAGGATAGGCCTCGACCAAAGATCTCTTCGGATGTGGCCACCGACGTCCCTTCGTGGTCAGGGTCTCGATAGAAAGAGGCTCTTTGGTAGGGATTCTCGCCGTACTTCAGTCTTGCCGCCTCGGTATAGGCGATTCTCAGCTCCGACGGAAAAGCGTCCCCCTGCACCTGTGAGAGGTAGTTGTATATAGCAGCCTCGTAGCGACTCGTCATAGCGAAGGCCTCCACCGCGAGACGGCGCCTAGTCCGTTGGGAGATCTCGCCCTCCTGGCCTGCCATCTCCTTGGCCACCTCGCTGTATTGGCGGGGGCTTGTCAGTACAGTAACGTAGGGCCAGTTCTTGGCCGCGGCCCGTACGAGGCTCACGCCGCCGACGTCTACCATCTCGAAGGCCTCAGCCTCGGGGACCCCCTTTCCTACAGCCTCCTCGAAGGGATACAGGTTGACTGCGACGAGGTCGATCGGGACCGCACCGGCGTTCTCGAGGTCCTCCATATCCTCCTCGGAATCCCTTCGGGCCAAGATTCCGGCGAGGACCTTAGGATGGGCTGTCTTGACGCGACCCTGAAGCATCTCGCCCCACCCGGTGTGGTTTCTGAGAGAGTCGACCTCCAACCCCTTCGACTCCAGGTGATGGGCCGTTCCGCTGCTCGCTAGGACGCGGAAGTCCCACTTGAGAAGTTCACTGCAAAGGTCCGCGAGCCCCTCCTTGTCATAGGCGCTGAGGAGTGCCCAACGGGAGGCGACCATCACTATTACCAGCCAATCATGGGGAGGACTTAATTAAGGTTTTCCAAGTCCAACCGGGAACCTCACGCATTACCCTTTTCTGGCCTCCAAGACTGGTGAGCGAACGTTTAAATACACGGGTCCAGTAGAAACTCTGGGTGTCGAATGGGCAACCTCCCCCCTCCTAGAAACCCCACCCATCCGGCACCTTTTTCCTCCCCCAAAGAGGCGTGGTAACAAGCCTTAACCCTTCCTTCTCAATTCGTTAACGGATCACATGGCTGACATCATTGATGGGGGGGCCATCGCTGCCGAGATAAGGACCGAGGTGCGGGAAGAGGTGGCCCGCCTGGCAAAGGCAGGACAGAGGGTGGGTCTCGCGGCTGTTCTCGTGGGAGAAGATCCCGCCTCGAGTATCTATGTGGAGACGAAGAGGAGGGCCTCCGCAGAGGTTGGGATCCGTTCTGAAGTCGTGAAGCTTCCCGCGAGCGTCGCCCAGGAGGATCTGGTGGAGAGGATTGACGCCCTCAACAACGATTCCGATTTCAGCGGCATCCTTGTCCAGCGTCCCCTACCGGGCCACATCTCGGAGGACGACGTACTCGAGGCGGTGGACCCTGAGAAAGACGTGGACGGGTTTCACCCTCGAAACCTGGGCAGGCTCCTAGCCGGAAGCCCATCCTTCGTACCCGCCACGCCGTTAGGAATCCGCGAACTCCTGTTACGATCCGGGCATCCTCCGGACGGGAAGGATGTGGTCATTGTGGGGAGGAGCAACATCGTAGGAAAGCCCCTGGCCGCCCTCCTTATGCAGAAGACCGAAGGGGCCAACGCCACTGTGACCCTCTGTCACTCCTCTACGAGGGGCCTGGAGGAGCACACCAGGAGGGCCAACATCCTGGT
>CAYFZX010000045.1:4195-10435 GCA_964347795.1 uncultured Methanomassiliicoccales archaeon | reverse complement strand
ATCTGCCCGAACTGCGGCAGCAAGGGCAAGTTCCTCCTCAATGAGAGGGAGCTGAACCACCTCGGGCGCACCATGGCGGGAGTGCTGCGGCACTTTCCCCAAAGATACGGCCTGGAGATGGACGAGCACGGCTGGGTGGACCTCAGGGACCTGGTTACCGCCATCCAAATCAGACACAAGAAGTTCAAGTTCCTCAAACCACATCACATCATCGCCCTCACCCAGACAGATCCCAAGGGGCGGTACCAGTTCGAGGAGGGACGTGTCCGGGCCACCTACGCCCACTCCATCGAGCTGGACTTGGACCTCCCGACGGAGGACATTCCTCCGATTCTCTACTACCCCACAACGGAGGAGGAGTGCAATCTCCTGCTGGAGATCGGCCTGAGACCGGCAGACCGGCAGTGGGTCCACGTGAGCGACACACTGGAGAGCGCTACGGAGGCTGGGCAGGTGAGGACGCCCCACCCCGTCATCCTACAGGTCGATGCGGAGAAGGCGAGGGAAGAGGGCGTGGTCATCAAGAAGGCGGGCAAGTACGTGTACATCACCAAGGAAATCCCTGCAGAGTACCTCAGCCGGATTGAGGATTCCGGAGCTACGTAACGATCTTTTCCAGCTCGCCGATTTCAAGGGCCCTCCGAATCTCCATGGCGACCCTCCTCCCGGTGCTCATCCGGGAGCGCCAGAGGGTATTACCGTAAGGGTGGCCGACGGACATGTGGACGTTCGTTCCGCCTCCGATACGGGGCGAAACGTCGTAGATGTGGAAGTCCATGTCCTTGTCCACGCAGGTCTGGAGGGTGAAGGGGCCAATGACTCCCGGGGCGAAGTGCCGTTGTGTCGCCTCCACGTAGGTCTCCGCCAGGGGGAACACCTTCCTCAGGAGGGACTCCCTCAACGTGGCCGAGTTGTGGCCGCAGACGACGTATTCAGGCAGCCTCTCCTCGCCGGCGAGTGTGAGCTGCTGTTCGGCGGGCAGCCTGACGTGGCCGTCGAGGGACGTCTCAAATCGCCAGTCGATTCCCAGGAGCTCGAGCCCCTCTCCCGAGTCCTCCAAGGGCGAGTAGAAGAAGTCGAAGTTAAAGACCGGGCCCAGGATGTACTTCTCCACCCGAGCCACGTTCAGGTCCTCTTGAGTGATGACGCCCTGTTCCAGGAGTTTGCCGGATTTCTCCTCATACTCCTCCTGGCTCGCCGCCGTGAAGAACCCTCGTTCCAAACGCTTGACCTTGTGGGGCAGCTTGACGATGGCCAGAGAATCTATCTCGTCCGGTGTTCGGAAGAGGCGTGGATAGGGGAGGCCTGCTTTTTCCAGGATCCAGTAGTACCCTCTCTCCTCGGTCCGCTCCTCCGTCCTGAGGAGGTTGCGACTTCCGACCATGGGCAGGAGGAACTCGTCCTCGACCTCCCTCATGCCGCAGTAGGTGAAGAACGATCTGTTCGGGACAAATATGACGTTGTCGCTTCGCAGTCGATCCTGGACCGCTCCTGAGATGGCCTCTTGAAAGGACTGGAGGACGATTGCCTCATCCACCACTCCGCGAAGGACCTTGCCGTGCTCATCCCGAACGGTCCTGAAGTATCTCGCGTAGGGCTCTTCCCGTCCTGCCTCGCACAGAGTGACTGTCTGGAATCCTTCCTCGATCGCTCCGTCGCACACATCCAGGGCTGAGTGGGAGGCTAGGACCCCAATCTTTGCTCGGCTGAGGTCGTAGGCGTCCAACACCTCAAGAACCTCATCTCTCTCGATCATAAGCCGTCCTGAGCCCATCTCCCCGCGGCTAATAAACCTCCCTCGGACGGGAGTAAACCTATTCAAGAGGACGGGCGATGCTGACGCGAGGATGAGAGAGGAGGAGAGGTGGTGGGCGTGGGGTTCCCCCGACCAGCAGTACCCGCCTGAGCGCCTAGGCCTGGTCCTGCGCTTCCTTAAGTCCAAGGGGATAGGGTTCAGCGATTCCCGTGATTCGCCTGACCTACCAGCGGTCCCGGCCAGTCGACTGAGAGCCGCGGACCTCGAGACGCTGGAGGGAGTCGTGGAAATCGCCTTGGGTGACATGGATCGCCTGACGCATTCCCTCGGCCAGAGCTACCTCGATCTGCTTCAGGCCAGGCTGGGGCAGGTCGGTGAATTCACTGATGCCGTCGCGTATCCGAAGAACGGTTTGGAGGTGAAGAGGCTTCTGGAAATCGCCGCCTCCCGTGGAATAGCCATCGTCCCATATGGTGGCGGGACGTCTGTCCTTGGGGGTTTGAAACCTTTCGCTGGGCGCCATCACGCTGTCGTCACCGTCGACCTCCACCACCTCAACAGCGTCCCTGAGATCGATGAGGTGTCCCTCCTCGCACGAGTCGAGGCCGGCATATCGGGTCCGGAACTGGAGGAGGCGCTGCAGGCGGTGGACCTTACCCTGGGGCATTACCCCCAATCCTTCCACTACTCCACCCTGGGCGGCTGGATTGCCACCAGGGCCTCCGGCCACCTCTCGGGGGAGTACGGTCGGATGGAGGACATAGTCCAGGCCGTCCACGTCCTCACGCCGGAAGGGCCGCTGGAGACGAAGAGCGTTCCGGCCCGCTCCGCCGGCCCGGGAGTGAAGGACCTCGTCCTGGGTTCCGAGGGAGTGCTTGGCGTCATCGTGCAGGCCGTGGTGCGGGTGAGGAGGAAACCCGAGGCGCACAGGAGGCGTGCCCTTCTTGTCCAGGACTTCTCGACTGCCATCGAAACGGCGCGTCAGATGGTACAAGCTGGGGTTCTACCGGCCCTCTTCCGCATATCGGATGAAGAGGAGAGCGGCATGATTGCCTGGCTGGCGGGAATGGAGGCTGAAGACGTCCCCTCCGTTGTCCTTCTGGGCTACGAGGGCACCGAGGCGGGCGTGGCTAACCAGATGCAGCAGGCCGTGGAGTTCTGGACCGCTGCGGGTGCCCTCGACATCGGGGAAGACCCCGCGGCGACATGGGAAGAGGAGTACTACAGGGCGCCGTATCTGAGGGATGAGCTGCTCGCTCGCAATCTCTTGGTAGACACCCTCGAGACGGCGGCCTCTTGGTCGAAACTTGAGGCAGTCTACCGCCGGGTTCGCCGTTCCATCCAGAAGGCCTACACGGCTCAAAACATCGGCGGGCTGGTGCTCTGCCACGTCTCGCACCTGTATCGCGACGGAGGATCCCTCTACTACACACTCTTGGCGCCTCGGCTGAAGGGAAGAGAGGTGGAGCAATGGTGGGAGATCAAAGAGGCCGCCACTCTAGCTATTCTTGAGGAAGGAGGAACGATCAGCCACCATCATGGTGTAGGGATGGATCATCTTCGCTGGATGACTGAAGAGCACGGAGAGGCCGCGCTTAAGGGCCTCAGAGCGCTGAAGGACGCTGTGGACCCCCAGGGGATTATGAACCCTGGGAAAGTGGTGGACTTGGAGTATGAGTGAAGTCGGGTTCAACTGGAGGGGCAGGCAGAAAGTCCTGGAAAGCCTCCACGAACCATTCGACATCATTGTGGTCGGTGGCGGGATTAATGGTTGCGGCGTTGCCTTCGAGACGGCGAGGCGTGGGTACCGCGTCCTGCTTTTGGAGAAGGGGGATATCGGCAGCGGCACGAGCAGCCGGTCATCGCGGTTGATTCACGGGGGACTGAGGTACCTCAGGCATGGGCATATCAAAGTCGTGTGGGAGGGATGCCAACAGCGTTACTGGTTGAGGACCCATTACCCATACTTCGTCCGACCTATCCCGTTCCTCATCCCGTTCTACCAAGGGGAGGGGGAGGGTCCCGTCCTGACCATCCTGGGCCTTTGGCTCTACGACCTACTGTCGGCGTTCAGGAACGTGAAGAAGCACCGGAGGCTGACTCGAGAAGAGGTGCTTTCGAGGGAGCCCATGATCCGCGCTCAGGGGCTTGACGGTGGAGCCATCTACTTCGACTGCCTGGTCGACGACTTCAGGCTGGTCCTTCTCAACGCCTCCATGGCCCACGGCGCTGGCGCCGACATCTTGTCCTACTGTCGGATGGACGCCCCGATATTCGAGGATGGGAGGGTTGTGGGCGTCCAGTTTGAAGACCTGGCAGAGGGTGGTACCTACGAAGTCCGAGGCAGCGTTGTAGTCAACACGACGGGGGCCTGGAGTGACACGGTCAGGATGATGGTGACCTCTGCAGAACGGCTGCTGAGGCCGACCAAGGGCATCCACCTGCTACTGCCTCGCGAGAAGATAGGGAATCGAAACGCCGTCGTCATCAGGTCACCAACCGATCGTCGCGTTCTGTTTGCCCTGCCGTGGGGCGACTACACGATCGTGGGGACGACCGATACAGATTTCGCGGGTAACCCCGACCAGGTAGGGGTGGAGGGGGCCGACGTAGACTATCTTCTGGAAGCCGTGAACAGCACCTTCCCCGATGCTGGGGTTCGCCGCAACGACGTTGTAAGCACCTACGCAGCCCTCAGACCCCTCATCGGCCAGTCCGGACGTACGGAGTCAGAGATCAGCAGGGACTACAGGATCGTCGAGGAGGCTCCAGGTATGCTGTCGCTTCTTGGCGGGAAGCTCACTACCTACAGACCGCCAACGATCAGAGTCGCAGACCGCGTGTCTCGAATGCTAGGCCAGCGTCCTCAGGCGCCCCGCGAACCACCATCACCCGCGAGTCAGGACGCCTCGCGGGAAGACTTCGGGAGCCTTGACACGGAGGTTTCACGTCGGGCCGCTCAAATGGGCTTGGACGAGGACGTGGCGGACAACCTGGTTACGTCCTATGGCCTTGGTGTGAGGGAGGTCCTCGAGCTCGCCACTGAGGTGGCCTTGAGGGAGAGAATCGTCCCTGGACTCCCCTACATCATGGCGGAAGTTGTGTACTCCATGGAGGCGGAAATGGCAATGAGATTGGAGGACGTCCTCGTCCGGAGGACGAAGGTGTTCTATGAAGATCCTCGCCACGGACTCGATGCAGCTGAGGACGTCGCCCACCTGATGTCGGAGAGGTCCAATTGGAGCGAGGAGAGACGCCAACGCGAGCTGGAAGACTACAAAAGCCTTGTTCAGGCTATGGAGACCGCTCTCAAGGAGGATAGAGGATGCTCATCGTCGTGAACCCGAAGGCAGCGGGGGGCGAAGTTGGTCGTCGATGGTCGACGGTGGAGTCTCGACTGCGCCCTCGGGTCGACGAGACGAAAGTGGTGGAGACCACTGGGCGGCTCTCCGCCATTGAACTGATAAGGAATGCACTGGACGAGGGCGAGACGGAGATCGCAATCGTCGGCGGAGACGGCACAGTGAACGAAGCCACCAATGCCTTCATCGAGGACGATAAGGCGGTGCTTCCTGATGCGCGACTCACGGTGATTCCCGTGGGTTCCGGGACTGACTTCGCCAAGACCCTGGGACTCCCCATCGGCCTGGACCATGCGGAGAGCGTTCTCCAAGCCGATGCCACCAAGGTGATCGACGTGGGGAAGGCCACCTACGTGAATCTACAGGGCGAGCCTGAGACCCGGTACTTCGCCAACATATTGGAGGCGGGAGTGGGCGGCGCCGTTGTCGAGAAGGTCAACAGAAGTGCCAAGCTCTTCGGTGGGCGAGTCGCCTTCCTTTGGGCCATCCTAACCACGCTGCCCGGCTATGAGAACCAGCTGGTCGACCTCGAGGTGGATGGTGAAGGGGTCGCTCGGGGGCCAATGAACAGCGTGATAATCGCGAACGGTCGGTACTACGGTAGCGGTCTCAAGCCAGCACCCATGGCGGAACTCGACGACGGACTCTTCGAGGTCGTCCTCATCGGCGATGTGGGTCTGGGAGAGGCCCTCAGCAGCCTCGGCAAGCTGAGGAAAGGTGAGCACCTGGATCATCCCAAAGTTAGCCATCTCAGAGGCCAGCGGGTCGTGGCCTTGTCTGACGGTGACGTCCTTGCCGAGATGGACGGAGAGGTCGTGGGAAGGTTACCCATGGAGGTCGAGATCCTGTCTCGCGTGCTCCAGGTTCGAGTCTTCCGCTGAAGGGCTTATTACTCGTAGGCCTTTGTCATGCGGTGCCTCTCCCAGCCGTCTACAAGGAATCGCTTCCCGTCTTGATGCTGGCGGGCCTGGGCTTGGTCATTGCGGGTCTCGTCTTGGGCGGCATGCGAGATGTGCTCGCGGAGACACCCGGCCTCTTGGTGATGATCCCCGCCTTCATCGCCCTTCGAGGTGGTATCAGCGGCGCCCTCGGCGCTCGAATGGGCTCGGCGATCCACATGGG
>CAYFZX010000045.1:0-4095 GCA_964347795.1 uncultured Methanomassiliicoccales archaeon | reverse complement strand
CTGGCCTTCCGCTGGGGCCTCGATCCTGACAACGTCACGACTCCCACTCTGGCGACAGTCGGGGACGTGATCGCCATTCTCCTGCTCTTCGTTGTGGCATTGTCCCTTGGGGGGCTGCCGTGACCTTCTACTCCTATCGGACCATAATCAGCGAGAGTGTTCTGCCACTGGCCTTCCTCTTGGCGGTCACCCTCGCGGCGGGACACGTGTTGAACGGAGCGGCCGCCACCTTTCTCGCCGCCCCATTCCTGCTCATCCTAGTGCCCGTCGTAAACGGCATCGGCGGCAACGTGGGGACTGTCCTGGGGTCCCGCATAACTTCTGGCTTGTACACGGGGACCATCGAACTGAAGTTGGGAGACAAGGAGCTCCTGAGAAATGTCCGGGATGGCATAGTCCTCTACGCCGTGACGTTTGCCGTCCTGGCAATGTTCATATACGGATTGACACCATTCACAGGAGTCGTACCACCCTTCGGAGTGGAGGTGCTCCTCTTCGTCATGCTGTCCACTGGCCTGATGCTCGCCGGGGTCCTCACTCTGGTGACCCTTTCCGTGGCCTTCTTGTCCTTTTCCAGGGGTCTCGACCCTGACAACTTCGTGACCCCTGTGGTGACGACCGCTGGCGATTTCGTCGGGATCGGCTTCTTGGTATTGGTTTTGGGGGTGTTGCTGTGAAGGAGGAGTTTGAAGAGGTGGAGTACGAACCCACGAGTGTCAAGGACCTGCTGGTGGAAATGAAGGATACAAGCGAGCTCATTGTGGACTTGGCCTACGCGGCCATTATGTTCGACAGTGACGAGCTGGGCGAAGAGGTTCGCCACTTAGAGAGCAGAATGGACTTCTTGCGTTATCAAATGCGTATGATCGCACTGATGGCCAGCAGGACCAAGGAAGACTCGGAGAGGCTGGCGGGCATTCTGCAGGTGGCCTCCGCCGCCGAGACGATATCCAACGCCGCTGGAGACATCGTGGACCTTCTCGAAAAGCGAATCGAGGCCAGGCCATTCCTTCCCTTCGTCCTCCAGGAGGCCGAGGAGAAAATCCGGATTCTTCGGATGGGGGAGGACTCCTCCATGCGCGGAAGAAGCATCGCCGACCTCAAGGTGGAGTCGGAGACTGGCATGAGAATCATTGCCATTCGTCGAGGAAGGCACTGGACCTACGACCCTCCTGTGGACACGGTCCTGACGGGGGACGACCTGCTCGTAGTCCGAGGGACGGAGGACGGGTATCGCCGACTGACCGGATACACAGCCGGCGAGGAGGCTTGGCCGGGGTGATGGAATGGAGATAGAGGAGATCCTCCTGGAGATGAAGGACACATCTGAGCTGATGGTGGACCTTGCCTACTCCGCCCTCCTCTATGACAATGAGGAGATCGCCCAACAGGTGGTCGAGCTGGAGGGTAAGGTCGACGAGTGGGACCAAGAGGTTCAGAAGAAAGCCGTGGAACGGGCCATTCAAGACAGGGACGTGGAGAAGGCCCTCGTCTTCATCCGACTCGCGGACTCGATCGAGACGGTGGCGGATGGGGCCATCGAGATCGCCGACGTTGTCCTCAGGGACATTGAGCCTCATCCCGTCGTGGCGGCTGCACTCAAGGAGTCGGACACGGCGATAGCTACTGTGAGAGTCCCACCTGGGTCCTCCGCATCAGGCAAAACCCTGGGAGAGATGAAGGTGGCCTCCGAGACGGGCATGTGGGTCATTGCGATACGGCGTGGTGAGAGCTGGATATACGGTCCCGACGAGGACACTCACGTAGAGGAGGGCGACTTGCTCATCGCCCGGGGGCCCGTCGAGGGAGAGAAGGAACTAAGGCAGTATATAGGGGGATAGCCCCGGGCAGATTCGAACTGCCGTCGCGAGGTCCAGAACCTCGTATGATTGACCGCTACACCACGGGGCTGCATGGGCTAGGTGCAGACAAGCGGCCCACTACGATAAGTTATTTCTCGACTCCTTGCCGCTTCTGAATCTTGGCCCACGGGTCGCGGAGGGTGGTGGTCCGGTTCAGCACCAATCGATCGCTCGTTGTGTCTGGGTCCACACAGAAGTACCCCACCCGCTCGAACTGGAACCGGTCGAAGGGCTCTTGACCTCGGACTGCTGGTTCCGCTTTGCATCCGGTAAGTGTCTCAAGCGAGTCCGGGTTTACCAGGTCCTTGAAGTCTACGTCCTTCTGACCCAGCGGATCGGGAACGGTGAACAGCTTTCCGTAGAGACGCACCTCCGCGTTGACTGCGTGGTCTGCCGAGACCCAGTGTAGCGTGGACTTGACCTTTCGTCCATCCGGTGCGTCTCCCCCCCGGGTCTCTGGGTCCACCGTGCACCTGAGCTCCACTACCTCCCTGTCTTCCTTGATCACGTCGCGGCACGTTACGAAATAGGCGTACCGAAGCCGGACTTCTCGACCGGGGGCCAACCTGTAATACTTCTCTGGCGGATTCTCCATGAAGTCCCCGCTCTCGATGTAAAGCACGCGGGAGAAGGGGACCTTCCGCGTCCCAGCGTCGGGGTTCTCCGGGTTGTTGACGGCCTCAAACTCTTCTTCGTGGCCCTCTGGGTAGTTCTCGATGACTACCTGGAGGGGGTGTAGGACTCCCATGAAGCGAGTGGCCTCTCTGTTCAAGTCCTCCCGGACACAGTGCTCCAGGAATTCGAGGTCTACGGTGCTATGGACCTTGGCTATCCCAATGCGAGCACAGAAGTTGCGGATCGAGGCGGGGGAGTATCCACGCCGGCGCATGCCACTGATGGTGGGGAGGCGGGGGTCGTCCCATCCGTCGACGGACTTCCCCTCCACCAATTCCAGGAGCTTCCGCTTGCTCAATACCGTGTACGTCAAATTGAGTCGCGCGAACTCGATCTGCTGGGGGTGGTGCACATCAAGCTCCTCGAGGAACCAGTCATATAGGGGGCGGTGGTCCTCGAATTCTAACGTGCAGAGAGAGTGGGTGATCCCTTCGACGGAGTCCTCCAGGCCATGGGCCCAGTCGTAAGTGGGGTAGAGGCACCACTTGTCTCCCGTGTTGTGATGCGAAGCATGAATGATGCGGTACATGACCGGGTCTCGCATGTTCATGTTCGGGTGGGTCATGTCTATCTTGGCCCGCAAGACCCTTTCCCCTTCGGCATAATCGCCTGCCCGCATTCTCTCCAACAGCTCGAGATTCTCCTCGACCGAGCGATTTCGGTGCGGGCTTGCCGTACCAGGGGTCGTCAGCGTTCCCCGCTGCTGCCGGATTTCCTCAGCTGACTGGTCGTCCACATACGCCCGACCTTTCCTCACGAGTTGGACGGCGTACTCGTACATTTTGTCGAAGTAGTCTGATGCGAAGTAAAGCCGGTCTTCCCACCCGAACCCAAGCCACTTGACGTCATCGATGATGGACTGGACGTAGGTCTCCTCCTCCTTGAGGGGGTTGGTGTCGTCGAAGCGGAGGTTGCAGAGGCCACCGTATTCCTCCGCGATGCCAAAGTTGAGGCAGATAGATTTCGCGTGGCCTATGTGGAGATGACCATTGGGCTCTGGCGGAAACCGGGTGTGGACTCGGCCACCGTACTTGCCAGTCTCATTGTCTTCGTCAATGATCTTGCGGATGAAATCCCGCGGAGGCTCTTCGTTAATCATGCCGGACACCCGGAAGAGAGGCGGAGGATAGCCCCGGCCGGACTTGAACCGGCGCCTGGGGATCCAGAGTCCCACATGCTGCCACTACACCACGGGGCTGCTCAATACTACGCAGGTGTCGATGCGTCTAAAATACCTTCCCTCGAGGCAGTCTCCCGTGGTCATTCGATGGGAGGGGGTCCGCCTCGCTCGTGAGCTCCATCAGACACCCGCCTCCTCCAGGCGTCCGAGGACGAAGTCCCGGTCAAGGGCCGTCATCAAGGGAGCAGCCCGGGGGCCGGAGGGCTTGCCTAGAAAGACCGTGTAGAGTGTGGCGAAGAATCTCTTCGTTGAAACCGGCAACTTCCCACTGCCAGTGAGCTCCACCATGGCCTCCTTGACCGCATCCTCTCTCCATGGGATGTCTCGCAGTTGGGTCAGCAACATGGAGAGGGATCGCCTCTCCTCCTCCGTCAGCTC
>CAYFZX010000044.1:0-10744 GCA_964347795.1 uncultured Methanomassiliicoccales archaeon | reverse complement strand
GGTTTCCCTCCGCGTCCGTGAAGTAGGCTCCTTCAGCCCCCACGATCGCCTTGGGACGGTGGGCCTTCTGCGCCTTCCACGTTCCGAAGACGTGGCGATGCTCTACGTCTCCGTAGTCCTCCGAGGCCACGTAGACACCAAATGGTGGGAGGTCGACGGCTGTATATAAACTCGGTCCGGATGACCTGATCCGGCGAGTTCGTTCCTGCGACGAAGGTTTAAGATGGCACCCGGCCTTAGTGGCCGCTTGGGTGGTTCTATGGTGAGGATTGGACTCATTCAACAGAAAAACGTCAAAGACGTGAAGAAGAACCTCCAGAAATCCGAAGAGCTCATCGAGGAGGCCGTGAAGCAAGATGCCGACATCGTCTGCCTTCAGGAGCTCTTCACTGGCATCTACTTTCCCCAGTATCAGGACAGGAAGTTCATCGAGATGTATGCGGAGCCCCTTCCAGGCGCTACCTACGACCGGATGTCAGCGGTTGCGAAGGAGAAGGGCATTGTCCTGGTGGCCCCGATATATGAGGCTGCCCAGGCTGGAGCGTACTACAACACGGCCGTAGTCTTCGATGCCGACGGCAAGTACCTGGGGAAGTACCGAAAGACCCACTTGCCGCACCTGCCCCAATTCTGGGAGAAGTACTACTTCACGCCCGGCGACCTGGGATACCCCGTCTTTGACACTAGGTTTGGGAAGGTGGGCGTCGCCATCTGCTACGACCGACACTTCCCCGAGCCGTTCAGGATCCTCGCTCTGAAAGGGGCCGAGGTGGTCTTCGTGCCAACGGCCACGGCGGGATGGACCCGGTACCTGTGGGACCTGGAGATTCGAGGCCATGCTGTGGCCAACATGTACTACGTGTGCGGCTTAAACCGGGTCGGCAAGGAGGACGAGATGAACTTCTACGGCTCCAGCTACATCTCGGACCCACGAGGTGAGGTGGTGAACGGGAAGCACGCCAGCGACGAGGACGACGACGTCCTGGTCGAGGAAATCGACTACAGCGTGATCAAGGACGTGCGAGACACCTGGCACTTCTTTAGGGACCGCCGCCCCTCGCAATACACGGAGCTGGCGAAGTATCCGATGTATCCCTAGCCTCAGACCACATTCCCGTCGTGGAGAGCCTGGACTTCCTCCGGCGTGATTCCGAGGAGGTCCATCAGGACTTCTTCTGTGTGTTCGCCCAGGAGTGGCGGCCTACCCCTGATCCGTCCTTCGGTGAGTTCCATCCGGAGGGGGGAGTTGGCTATCCTGATCGTTCCGTCGGCGGGATGGCCGACCTCCAGGACCATCTGGCGGACTGCCGTCTGCTCAGATTCGACTGCCTGATCGATGGTGTTCACCGCCCCACTCGGCACTCCTTCAAGCAACATCCGTCGGACAACTTCCTCCCGGGGGAGGCTCGTGGTCCAGTCCTCTACGATTTCCTTCAGTTCCTCGACGTTTTTTTGCCTGGCCTCGTTGTCCATGAACCGTTCATCATCGATGAGGTCTTCACGATTCAGCACGCGGCAAAACCGCTCCCAGAGGCCTTCACTCACAACGCCTATGGCCACGTGTCCATCTTGAGCCTGGAACACGTCAAAGGGTGCTATGGAAGGGTGTCGGCTCCCATACCTTGAGGGGATGTTCCCCGTGGAAGTGTAGCGGACGATGGCGTTCTCCAACAGGGAAAGGAGACAATCGAACATGGCAATGTCGATTCGCTGGCCCTTCCGGGTCTTCTCTCGATCGATGAGAGCGGCCAGGATCGCGAGGGCGGTGATGATGCCTGGGACGATGTCGCCTATGGAGAACCCGGTCCGCATCGGGACGCCATCTGACTCCCCCGTGATGCTCATGGCCCCCGACAGGGCCTGGACGATGACGTCGAGGGCGGGTCTGTCCTTCCACGGTCCCGACTGGCCGAAGCCCGTGACGGAGGCGACGATCATCCTGGGGTTGGCTTTCCTGATCTCCTTGTAGCCGAAACCGAGTCTCTCCAAAGTTCCCGGTCTGAAATTCTCCACGAGGATATCGCACCTCTCCGCCAGTTGTCGAACGATCTCGAGGCCTTTGGGGGACTTCAGGTCCAGCGTGATGCTCTTCTTGCCCCGATTGAGGCTCATAAAGTACGCACTTTGGCCTCCCTTGAAGGGGCCATAACCGCGAGCAGGGTCCCCAAGACCGGGCCTCTCTACTTTGATGACCTCGGCGCCGAGATCGGCCAGAATCATCGTGCAGTATGGGCCGGCAAGAATGTGACTCAGGTCCAGAACCCTCAAGCCAGCTAGGGGACCGTCACCCGACGTTCGGGGAGTCATGGCCTCAGAATCGTTGCATAGTAGATAACGTGCTTGGCCTCGGCCCGGGGGGGCCGCAATCGACACACTGGGCCCTGCGTCGAAAGGTTTATCATCGGCCGATCTGACTTCGAGGCTGCATGGCGGACGGTTGCCCACTCTGTGTCTTCATCGTAGGCCGGCTGAAGGAACATCGCACGAGGCGTCCGGGGGAGCCTGCTTTCAGCTCGTACACGATCATCAATGTCGACCCATATCGGGAAGCCTTCCCAGAATCCCGCAACCTCGCCACCCATGACCCAGACATCCATTTCGGGAGGCATCTAAGGGGTGACATACTCGCCGTGAAGAGCTGCTGTACGGCCCGTACCTATTGCCTCGCGACCCTCGGGCCTCCCCCCGCAGTCTGTGGAGCATAATCCGAGCTATACCCCGAGGTGCTTGGGTTGATCCGATGAACACCGCGCAGGACTCGTGGCACGAGAATGTATTGCCAAAGAACTTCGACCGAGTCACCTATGTCGCGCTAGCGGCGGTGGCCGTCGCCACGTTCATCTTCGGCCTCCTCCTCACCAATGTGGTCTTCGCATCTTTGGCGGCCCTCATCATTGCCGCCCTTCTGGTTGTGACCTACCGAGCCAGCCTGACGCGTCCTGCCCTTGTGGCCCTCGAGGCCGACGGCATGAGGTGCCGTGATCGTAGAGGCCGAGAGAAATTTCTGCCGTGGGCTTCCGTCCTCGAGATCAGGCCTGCCACCCAGCGGGTCGATAGCCACTACCTCTGTGTTTACAGGGACGAACGCGTAAGACGTTCGGTACCCCTTGGACGCCAGGTAGGTGAGCTCATTGCGCGTACCCTTGAGGGCACCAAATACTGATCTGCCAAGCCAAGTCGTGGCGCTTTCAACAGTTTCCGGATCTGTTCCTAGTATATGTCCGGCCTCTTCTCGGCGGCGGAGTAGTCCACGAAGACTGTCTTCAACTCGGTGAAGAAGTCGATGGCGGCCTTGGCCATCTCCCGCGGCCCAATTCCGCTGTTCTTAATCCCTCCAAAGGGAACCTGGGGCTCCCCACCGAGAGTCGGGGCGTTGATGTGGACCATGCCCGCTTCGATCTTGTCAATGAACTCCATAATGCAGTAGATGTCCGAGGTGTAGAGGGCGGAGGAGAGGCCATAGGTCGTCTGGTTGGCCCATTCGAGGGCATGTTTGAAGTCCCTCGCCCTCATGACGCTCAAGACAGGGCCAAAGATCTCCTCCTGGGCTATCGTCATTTCAGGGGTTACCTGGTCGAAAACTGTGGGAGCAATGAAGTAGCCGAGGGCCATCGACCCCTCAGTTACGCGATGACCTCCACACAGGAGGTCTGCACCGTCCGCCTTTCCCGACTCGATGTACCCCAGGATCGTATTCATCTGGGCTTCGCTCACGACGGGGCCAACGTCGGTCTTCGGGTCCGTTCCCGGTCCGACAACCAGAGCCTTCGTTCTCTTGACCAGCAGGCGGAGGAACTCCTCCGCGACCGCCTCCACGACGATGACACGACTTGTGGCCGTACATCGTTGCCCTGCGTTCCCGAAGGCCCCCTTGAGAATCCCCTCGACGGCCAGATCGAAATCTGCGTCCTCGAGCACGAGGCAAGGGTTCTTGCTGCCCATTTCGCACTGGACCTTCTTGCCGCCGGAGAGCGCTGCCTCCTTGACCACACCCTTCCCAATCTCTGTTGAGCCAGTGAAAGAGACAGCGCCGACGCGTGGGTCTCCGACAATGATTTTGCCCACATCCCCACCAGGTCCAGTAAGAAGATTCAGAACCCCCGGGGGCAGACCAGCATCCTCAAAGATCTTGGCCAGGTAGTAGCCCGTAAGAGGCGTGTAGCTTGAGGGCTTGTAGATTACCGTGTTGCCAGACACGAGAGCTGCAGCCACCTTCCAACAAGGTACAGCCCACGGGAAATTCCAGGGCGTGATGAGCGCCACCGGGCCCACTGGTTGGCGGATCGTGTAGAGTAAGTTTGCCTTGAGCTCCGAGGGAGCCGTTTCGCCATAGAGACGGAGGCCCTCACCGGCGTAGAACTCGAGGATGTTGTTGCCCTTGACCATCTCGCCCTTCGCTTCGGCGAGTGGCTTGCCGACCTCGAAGGTCATGGTCTTGGCAAGGCTATCCACCTGATCGTTCGCAATGGTCCATGCCCTGTGTATGATCCGGCCGCGTGCGGGGGCGGGCGTCTGACCCCAGTCTGGAAACGCGTTCGCAGCGGCGTCAACCGCCATCTGTGCGTCTTCCTCTCCGGCCTTGGGGAAACGAGCTATGATCTGCTCCGCGTTTCCAGGGTTCCTGACCTCAAACTCCATCCCCGTGGTGGAGTCGACCCACTCACCACCGATGTACATCTGATACTTCTCGACCACGGACAGGTCCCCCTAAGGCTGACTGAAAGCGGACCGTACTTAAAGCTATGGAGACTGAGGGGTCAGCCAAGGCCTCGGCGCGTCCTTCCTCACTGGCTTTCGCCTAAGGAACTCGCCCCGTCCCTTCTTCCCCGTGAACTCGCCGTTCTCCGCGACGACCTCTCCTCTCGAGATGGTCATGACAGGGTACCCCGTGGCCGTGAAGTCCTCGTAGATGGAGTAATCGATGTTGCTATGGAGGCTATCCATGTCCATCTTGACCCGCTTCTCCGGGTCAATGATGACCAGGTCGGCATCGCTCCCCACGGCGATGGCGCCCTTCTTGGGATAGAGGCCGAAGATATTGGCGGGGTTGTACGAGGTGACCTCTACAAGTTTGGTGATCGGAATGAGGTCCCGCGCGACACCCTCGGAGTGGAGGATGGGAATGATGACCTCGGTCCCGGGGACTCCGTTCGGAATCTTCGTGAAGTTGTCCTTGCCCAGGAGCTTCTGCTCCCAAGTGAAGCAACAGTGGTCGCTCGCGACCGTCTTGATGTCTCCGGAGGCCAGGCCACGCCACAAGGCCTCCTTGTCCTTCTGGAACTTCACGGGAGGCGACATCACCCACTTGTGACCGTCCTCGCGTCGGTAGACCTCATCAGTGAACACCAGGTAATGGGGACACGTCTCGCTCCAGAATGGGGCGCCCCGCTCCTCACCTTCCTTGACAAGTTCCCGGGCCGCTCCCGTCGACATGTGGACCACGTAGGAGTTACATCCAGAGGACTCTGCGAAGAGCCGAGCCCGAGCGGCCGCCTCTTCTTCCACAATGGGGGGTTTGGCCTTGGCGTGGAACTCGGGGGCAGTATTGCCCTGATCCACGAACTGGCTCACCAGGAAGCTGATGATGTCGTTGTTTTCGCAGTGGAGGCCCACGACGCCACCGTGCTTGGCCGCTTCCTGCATGACGGCATATATGGCGCCATCATCAAGCCGCAGCCCTGGGTAGGTCATGAAGCACTTGAAGCTAGGTATACCGTACTCGATCACCTTCTTGATCTCGCCGTGAGTGGTCTCGTTGAGTTCGGTGATGATCATGTGGAACCCGTAGTCCACGACGGCCTTCGGGTCCGCCTTCGTGTGCCACTCGTCAACAACGTCGAAAAGCTTCTGGCCCTCCCCCTGCCTCTGCAGGGCAAAGTCGATGATCGTAGTGGTACCTCCGCAGGCCGCGGCCAGGGTGCCATGGTAGAAGTCGTCGGCGGAGGTCGTCCCCATGAAGGGGAACTCCATGTGGGTGTGGCCGTCGATGGCCCCTGGGACGACATATTTGCCCCTAGCATCGATGACTCGTCCCGCCTTTGCCTTGAGGTCCTTCCCGATGGCGGTAATCTTGCCATCAGCAACCCCGATGTCCGCCTCAAAGACGTCGGCCTCGGTGACAGCTTTTCCACCCTTTATTAACAGGTCCACCCAATCCCCTGATGAAGGATGAAGGCGTGTGCTTATAATCGTTGTGCAACCAGGTTACACGATCTGGCCAAGGCCATACTAAGGCCACCGGGCGGGAGATCCGGGGCCATTTGCAGGCGGGGGAGAATCCGTCCGTCGGAAGAAATAAAGAAGGAAGGTGGGCCCGAGGGCCCAACGGTTTCTTGACTCTCTACTGAGCAGCCCTGTCCCACGCGACGAGGCCTCTCTCCTCCCGGGTTCCAGGGATCAGGTTGTCCAAGATGATTCCTAGGATGGCTGCGACGGCCATCCCGGTCGAGCCGATGGTATTGAGGATGTCCGCGAGCCACTGGTAATCAATCCACGGTGCCGCGAGAACCACGGGGTTCGCTGCAAAGTAGGCGGGTACACTGAGACCGGCGAAGAAGATGAACCCGATGATGAACAGGTTCCTCGGGGAGTTCATGTCGCAGAGCATCAGGTTGGACAGACCGACAGAGGCGATGAGACCGAAGAGCGCCATGAACATGGCGCCGACAATGGGCGTGGGAAGGGTGGCGAAGACGCCCCCCACGTGTCCGAAGAACGAGACGATGATCATGCTGATGGCGCCGATTTGGACGACATATCGACTGGCCACTCGAGTCAGGCCGATAGCTCCGATGTTCTCGGAGTAGGTGGTGCTCCCGTTGGCCGACTGGAAGATCCCCGCGATGAGGCAGCCCACGCCCTCCGTGCCAAGGCCACGGCTGATCTTCGCCTCGGTTGGAATGGGAGCCTCGCTGATCCTCGACACGGCGTAGTAGTCCCCAATCGATTCGATCATCGATGCTAGATACGCCGCGATCATCCCGAGAGCGAAGCCAGTGGTTGGTCCAAGCCACTCCGGCGTCCCCCACCGGAACGGAGTGGGGATGACAAAGAGTGGAGCCTGGGTAATCGGCGTCACGTCGATGTAGGCTGGATTGCCCTCCGGGAAGACTCCAGCCACCGTCAGTAAGGCCGCGACGACCCAACCGGTGAGGATGGCAAGCAAGATCG
The DNA here is from genome assembly GCA_964347795.1 of uncultured Methanomassiliicoccales archaeon. GTDB lineage: Archaea > Thermoplasmatota > Thermoplasmata > RBG-16-68-12 > JAJISG01 > JAJISG01. Next base: position 3,574 of record CAYFZX010000044.1, on the reverse strand, counting down.
GGAACAGCATGAAGAGCTTGCTGCGTCGACTGAAGATCTGGCTATACAGAATGATCGCGATGATGACGATGAGGGCAATGCCCCACTGCTGCCCGGCAAACGGGGCCCCCACGCCGAAGAGCGCGAGACCGATCAAGGCGATGGTCGGGCCAATCGTAACTGGTCCGATGAACCGTCTGATCTTCCCCATGATGCCGGTGTAGCCAAGCACGATTTCGAATGGTGAAGCAACCAAGATTGCCAGTGAGATCTGTTGGACGGCGATTTCATAGCCGAGGCCGTTGGCCGTCTGCCACCCGATGATGACGAATGCGGGTGGCAGGAACGAGAACGACCCGCCCTGAACCACCGGCAGTCGGTTGCCGATGGTGGTCTGTAGCAGCGTTGTGACTCCCGATACGAAGAAGATCGTGGAAATCAGGAGCGCGGTCTGGTCCGACGGCATCCCCATGGAGATGGCCAGAAGGATCGGAATCGACACCGTGGCGCCGAACATGGTCAGGTAGTGCTGGATGCCCAGGAAAACCGATTCCTGGATCGGTGGCCTGTCGTCGATGGTGTAGATAATCCTCTTCCCCGCAGCTCCCTCCGGAGCTGGCGACTCACCCATCACTTTCCCCCCTTTTCTCTCCCGGTGGATTAGAAGAAGCGAGAGTGCCCCATGGGCATCGAAATCAGTCCCGAACTTCCTCCTCCACCCGGTCCGCGTGTATCAAAATGTCATTATAAAAAACTTTGCATGGTTATCGACCCAGGTCTGTCAACTTATACAATAATTCTCAATTATGATATCATAGGGGTTAATCAGATGCCGAAGGGAGGTATTTTGGCCAGATGTATGGTCTCGAATGAACATCCTGTCCTGGCCCCCTGTTGGCGACAGGGGACTCTAGTGGACCGGGAATCAAGCCGACCTCTGACGCGTGAGCCAGAATATGAGAGTCGGCGGAACCAGGCCTAGGATCAAATAGAACTCGAAGCCCAAGTACCAACTCGTAAGACCTAGAGCGGTGCCTGTCGCCCACGCTAGAATAGGACCTGTGGGCCGATTCGGGCCGACATCCCTTCCCAGGATAAGCGTAATGACCAGCGGGGGGACCAATATCCCCAGCAAGGTCAACCAAAGAACCATCAGCTGATAGAAGCCCAAGGCCGCCACCACACCGCCGGCGATGACCGCGGCGACAAAGCCCGCCTCTCGACTTTGACCAGTCAGGTGGGATGAAGCGAGCTCTGCAGAGAAGAGGTTCGCCAGAGAGCTGGCCGCGAAGCCGACCACGAGGAATAGGTTCGCCAGCAACGGGGTACCCGCCATCGTGAGGAGGTGTGGCAGATCCCAGGTTCCGAAGTCGAGGTAAAGAAGCGCCCCGAAGAGGCTGAAGGCTGCCAGGGGGATTGCTAGGCCTATCAGCGAGGCCTTGAGAACGTCTGCTCGTGACCGCAGGTCACGAGTGAAGTCCGGGGATCGGAGAGCGAAAGCCGAAGCGTACCCCAGGACCAGGGTAGATCCCACTAGGATCCCGGGAAGAGAACCGATGTCCATCGACGTCTTCAGTTCCACCGACGGACTCAGTGTCCAACCCGACCACATGACGAAGGCAATTGTCGTGGCGATGCTCGCAACTGCAACCCAGTTCCACCTTTCGATGCCTGCACGGCTCAGAAGGGCGATTATTGCTGTGTATGCCACGACGCCAACGTACGACGGGACTCGCAGCAGTTGCGAGAGAGCTGTGCCACCCACTCCGATGGCAAAGGCAAACCAGCCCACCATCAGGACTGTCACTATCAAGGAGGCGAGACGAGAGATCCGAGGACCCAGGATACCCGTGGCGTGTTCATGAACGGCCCTGCCGGCCGCTTGACCTCGGATGCCGTGAAGAGACGTGAGGAGGAGAACGAGGAGGCTCCCAAGGATCACCGAGGGAAGGACGGCAGATGGGAGCTGCTGCGCGACGCCGCCGCCCAACATGAAAACCGCCGGTGTCGTTCCGATGGCCGCAAAGGGTCCGACACGGTAGGGCCAACCGACTCTCTTCCTGACTCCCACACTCTCTCCCCTGTCTCACTCTTCTCCTGGAACGCCCATTCGATGCTCGAGGAGGGACAAGAACTCGGCGGACCTGCTGACAGAGACAAATACCTCTCGGATGATCCCAGAATTCAGTCGGAAGAGGACCCGCTCCGGGATCGGGGCGATATAGCTTGCCCTCCACACACCTTCCACCCGGTTTATGTGATAACCAAGGTCGCCTCTGCGGGGTTCAGGGCCTGGCACGAGAGTGTAACTGGAGACATCTCCCCAGCGAATGCGTCGGTTGATGATCCCGAAACCGACCACGATTCCATCATCCCATAGCTGCAACTTCATGGTCCTGTAGTTGAGGGCCAAGAGGACGGCGGCAAGGATGACAATAGGAGGGAGCCAGAGGGGACCGAGGGCCCCTTCAGGACCCCGGAGGAGGACAAGCAGCCAGAGAGCTCCGACGATGAAGGCGAGTCCGATCATGGGACCAAAGATGAAGTTCACCTGGTACTGGTCCTGGTACCTCGGAGACATCAAGGGAACACTACCCTTTGGGCTCTCGGGGCCTCTGCTCCCGCAGCTCCCTCCTTCGGCCCAAGAAGCCGCTGAGGAAGCCGCCAAACAGTGCCAGTGCTCCTCCAGCTCCGGTGATGACCAATCCGTAGACGTAGAACGGGCTATTGGTGAAGCCTGTGATGATTGCGACGATGCCCCCAGCAACCGCCACCAGGCCACCCACCACGGCTACCTCGCGCCAGAAGCCCCTGTCCACGACGGCCATCACGCTAGCAAAGGGGAAGTGACCATAAAAAATGCGGGGCGGGTACGTCCTGCCTCAAGGGACGCCACTCTTCCTGAATCGGAATCCCTCGAACTCCCTCTCCTTGACCCGCCGCACGACGGTCCACTCGGCAACCACCCTGGACCCAACGTCCATCTGATCCACTAGCCGGCCGAGTGCCCTAATCCCTCCCTCAAACTCCACGATTCCGATCCTCAGTGGTACATCCACACCGGGAGGAGGAACGTGCACGACAGTGTGGGTCAGCAAGGTGCCCTCACCCAATTCGGCCTCCTCCGACGCGGTGGCACCGCACTTGCGACACACCAGGTGAGAAGGATAGGTCAGCGAACGGCATTCCACGCACTTCGAGACCTTCATGCCATCGCCTCGAGGATGGTGACCGTTGCATTGTTCCCGAACCCTGCGACGTTGCACGTGAGGCCGAGAGAAGCCTTCACCTGTCTCTCTCCGGCCCTGCCCTGTATCTGCGACGTCACTTCGGCGACCTGAGCAACTCCAGTCGCGCCGATGGGATGCCCTTTCGCTTTGAGACCACCGCTGGTATTCACTGGCTTGGGCCCCTCGAGGCCGGTGGTTCCATCCATGGCGGCCTTCCAGCCCTGACCCCGAGGAAAGAAGCCTAGCTCCTCCGTCTGGACAATCTCCAAGATGGTGGCCATGTCGTGGACCTCGGCCACGTCGACATCCACAGGCCCCTTCTTGGCCATGTCATAAGCCTGCAGAGACGCCAGACGGACAGCCCT
>CAYFZX010000043.1:0-11193 GCA_964347795.1 uncultured Methanomassiliicoccales archaeon | reverse complement strand
ACCGGGTGGAGAGGTTCGAGGCATAGGTCTCGGTGGGAACCGTGCCAAGAATCGTTGTCCTGAGGATAGGGCACCGCATCCCCAGGGACCAGAGGGTCACCTTCCACGTCGCCCTTGTGGGGAGAGCTTTCGGCGCCGAAGAGGTGTGGGTGGATCAACGAGACAAGGATTTGGAGACTCGAGTTGACGATGTCGTGGCCCGGTTTGGGGGACCCTTCTCGGTGAGAACGGGTGTCAGCTGGAAGCGGGCGATTCGTGAATGGCAGGGGAAGGCGGTCCACCTCACGATGTACGGGGAGCATTTGGACGACGTGTTCGAGAGGATCCCTGATGACGACCTCCTCGTCGTCGTCGGGGCCGGGAAGGTGCCTGGGGAGGTCTTCGAAATGGCGGACCTCAATGTGGCCGTTGGAAGCCAGCCGCACTCCGAGGTCGCGGCCCTGGCCGTTCTCTTGGACCGCCTGCTGAAGGGCAAGGGGATTCGCAGGAAGTTCTCGGGAAGGCTGAAGGTTGTCCCCTCTCCAAGGGGCAAGGTGGTGGAGGACACTACCTGAGTTCCTCGAGCTTCACCTTGATCTTCTCGGGCCGTGAGTGGACAATGTGCCGTGTGGTCTTCGGAGGGAAGACCTCCCCTCTGAGGACCTTCGCCACCACGTCCTCCTTGGTGACGTGATCCACCATGGCTCCAGGCCACGTCTGCACTTCGATGTCTTGGTGCGAGTAGTCTACGAGGCAGACGGGGACTCTCACGCAGCCCAAGTCCATGAGGGCCTGATACCGGTGATGGCCATCCAGGATGATGTGATGTTTGTCCTCCACCAGAATCGGAGTCCGTACGTAGCCATCCTTTTCGATGGCCTTCCTCGTCTCCTCGAGGAGTTCGGGGATGAGAGCCTCGTGAGGCCTGAGCGCTCCTGCCTCAAGGATCGCGAACGTGTACCTCATGGTCTCGTGTCGCCCCGGTGAAGCGGGAATCCTCTCCCCCCAATAAAATGGTAGGCCCCTGGCTTCACATATTAAGAGGAATCCGCCCTATAGGGACGTTCATGACCCTCTACACGGGCCGTGGCGACGAGGGCGAAACGGACCTGCTCGGCGGAAAGCGGGTACGAAAGGATGACCTCCGCATTGAGGCCGTTGGGGCGGTCGACGAACTGAATGCCGCCCTGGGCCTGGTCACGTCCTTCCTGGGACGAGGGGAAGCCTTGGAGATCCTGGAAGAAGTCCAGAATCGTCTGTTCACGGTCGGAGCGGAGATCGGGCAGGGACCGGGCAAGGCACTCCGTTCCTACTCACCCCTTGCCGAGGCCGCGGTGGCCGTTCTCGAGGAGGCGATCGACCGCCTCGAAACGCGGGTCGGAGAGCAGCGGGCCTTTGTCCTCCCAGGGGGATCCAGGGAGGCCGCCCTGCTGCACTACGCCCGGGCGGTCACCCGACGTGCGGAGCGGAAGGTTGTGGCGCTCGCCTCCAAGGAGGAGCTGAATCCGCAGATCTTACGGTATCTCAACCGGCTCTCCTCACTGCTGCACGCTCTTGCTCTTCACGCCAACGTGGAGGCTGGTGTGGAGGAGAGGCATCCGAGCTACGCCTGAGGTATCAAGGGCGCAGCCTTTCCCGGGGCCTTTCGCAGCGTAACCCTCTTGGGGAAATACCTGAGAATGACGATGTCGCCGATGCTCTGGATCCAGCGGTAGGGCACACTCACAGCCTTGCCACCTTCCACCAGGGCCGCGTTGGACTCTATCAGATAGAGGCCGTCGACTCGGCTTCGCTCGACGTCAATCACCAGGTTGCTGACGTTCCCGAGGTACACGCCACTCTGTGTGTACACCGAAAGGCCAATGAGCTCAGAGATCTCGCGAAGCATTTCCCATCCCCTCTGGAGTGGCCCTAGAATACCTCGGGAGTATTAAGTCTTTCTAGGTCGTCAAGGCGTCACGAGAGGGGTTCACTGCTTCGAAAGGTGGCGGCGGAAGGCTTCGGCGACTTCCGCGTGACCCTTCTCGACGGCGATGTCTAGCGGGGTCCTTCCCTCCTCCGTCTCTGCGCTGAGATCTGCACCGTGTTCCAGCAACAAGCGGGCCATGTCCACGTTGCCAGCGAAGGCCGCCTTATGCAGTGGAGTGTAACCCCCTACGGCCTGAGGGTTAACGCGTCCTCCGCTTTTGAGCAGTAGCTCAGCCACCTTCATGTGGTTTGCCGCGACGGCCGCGTCCAACGCCGTATTCTGGTTGACACTTGCCATGACGAGATCGACAGCTGCTCCCTTCGTGAGAAGGACCCTGGCGACGGTGGCGTGACCGAAGAACGCCGCCAGGCCCAGCGGAGTGAAGCCATCCTTATTTGGTTCGTCCACAAGGCCAGGTCGGCTCTCCAGGATCGCGCCCACCCGCTCGGCATCCCCCAGAACTGCGGCCTCGAAGATGCTGAGCTCAGAAGCTCGAGCGACCAGCTCAGCCACCACGTCGCTGGCCCCGTGGTAGACCGCCGTCAGAATCAGGCTGCCCTCCTCGGTCTCGGCCATCAGCAACTCCGGGTTCTCGTCCAGCAGTCTCCTGACGCGTGTCACGTCCTTCGACCTAACGGCTTCAACGATGTCCGATGTCGCGGGCATCCAATCCTCCCGAGCTAGAGAAGGCTAGAGGCCACATCCTCCAGTTCCCGCTCGCAGTACTTGCAGCGAAGGCGTAGGGGACTCTTAGACTTGATAAGGAACTCGGTCTCCAGCGGTTCGTTGCTGTTGCTGATGCAGCTCGGATTGGCGCACTTCAGGATCCCCCTTGCGAGCGCGGGTATCTGCACCTTGTACTTCTCCGCCACGCTGAAATTTCGGATGATGTTGATCGTCGCATCGGGGGCGATGAGGGCAATCTTGTCCACCTCCCGCGGACTCAATTCCCGGTCCTCCACCTTGACGATGTCCTTCCAGTTCTCATGGGCACTGGGGACGTGGATGACGACACTGACGGTGGATTGGATGTCCTCACCGATACCCAGGATCTTCAGGACCTTTAGCGCCATCCCGCTCTGGATGTGGTCGATGACTGTGCCGTTCTTGATGGGTGTGACCTTCAGCTCCTTCACTCTATCCCCCCAGGATGAGGCTCAGGAGGGCCATCCGCACGGGGACGCCGTTGAAGGCCTGCTTGAAGTAGATCGCGTAGGGCGTTCGGTCCACTTCAGGCGCAATCTCGGTAACCCGTGGCAGTGGGTGCATGATGATGACATCCTTCTTCGCGTCTCTCAGGATTTGAAGATCGATGCGGTAGGAGCCCGCCACGCTTTGATACTCTTGCGGGTCGGGGAACCGCTCCTTCTGGATCCGGGTGACGTAGAGTACGTCCGCGTCTCGAATAGCCTTCCTCAGGTCCTCGACTTCCTCAGGCTTGTGGCCCAGCTCGTTGACCATCTCCACGATCTCCCGGGGCATCTGAAGCGTTGGTGGGGCCACGAAGGTAAGTTCGGCCCCTAGAAGGGCGAGGGCATAGACCAGTGAGTGGACCGTCCTCCCGTACTTCAGGTCGCCCAGGAGGACGACGCGATTCCCTTCGATGACCCCCTTCTCATCCCAGATCGTGAAGAGGTCCAGGAGAGTCTGGGTGGGGTGTTGGCCCGCCCCGTCTCCCGCGTTGATCACAGGCTTTTGCGAAAAGTCGGCCGCCAGGCGGGCTGCCCCTTCCTGGGGATGCCTCAGTACGAGGACATCGGAGTAGGCCTCGACCATCCGGATGGTATCGGCCAGGGTCTCTCCCTTGGTGACAGAGGAAGCCTCCGGAACGCCGAAGTTGAGGACTCGTCCACCCAGGCGTTGGATGGCACTCTCAAAGGACAGTCGTGTCCTCGTACTAGCCTCGAAGAAGAGGGTGGCCATCACCTTCCCCTTGAGCCGCTCGTCGACCTTCGCTCCCTGGGCGATGGGGATCATGGTCCTGGCTTTCTTGAGGACTCGGAAGACGTCGTCCTTGGAGATGTCCGCTATGGATATCAGGTCCCGTCCCTTGAACTCCATGCTGACCGTGGAAGGGAGGGGGGGCGGGCTAAAGAGCTTTTTCATGGCGGCCCGGCCGTAGGTTTCGACACGACCGATCGCTCCCTCGTGAAGGCTGGAACCGGGAGTCGGCTTCGTCTTGGACGGAACGGACGAACCGCTGTCGAGGCTGGATACAAAAGGAAGGGTGGCAGGCCCAGAAGTTGGGCCTGCCTTGGGTTGTGGAGGAGGGGTTATCGTCACTCCGACTCGATGGCCTTCCAGTCGCCACCGAAGTCCTTCGTAATGCCGGAGGCCAGCTGGAATCTGACGCGGAGCTTGCCGTTCTCGAAGAAGATGTAGGCGTTACGGAGCTGCGACATGTAGAGGCTGATACGCTTGCCCTTCTGCGTCAGCGCCCTCTCCACGCAGCTCAGCAGTCCGGCCTTCTCCAAGGCGTGGATACGGCGATAGCACGCCGCGATCGGTATCCCGTATTCCCGGCTGAGCTCAATGGCGCTCTTCGCCCTTTTGTAGGTTGCCACGAGTATTTTGGCAGAATACTCATCGGTAATCAAGCGGGATGCTTCTAATGGGTCCATTACGGGGTGTCCTCCTTCCTAGCGAGGCAACCCCCTGTTGCCATATTTAAGCGGTGTGAGCAGATTACCTGCTCTGATTGCTGATTGTGAAAATCCAACCTGATACTACCGGCCCTCCGAGGACTCTGATATGCGCGGCTTCGCCACCTTGGCCATCAGCTTGTCTTCCCTCAGGAAGAGCTCAAGCCCGTGCAACTTCCCCCGGAAGAGCAGTTTGGCCCTACCCGTTGGCCTGATGTGCGCACCATGGACCTCGACCAGGCCAGCTCTCCTCAACCTCCACAGAATGCGATAGCACCTGGCGATCGGGACACCGGTCAAGTCACTCAGTTCGAGGGCGCTTCTGGGCCTCACGAAGCTGGCTAGGACTATTCTCCTGGCCTCGGGCCTCGAAAGGATTCGCAGGTAGTTCATCGCGGTTCCTTCCAGTCTCCTGTGGAGTTGGTTCCTGTATCTACCCTATTTAACGTGACGGTCCGTGAATCGCCCCTGGTAATCACCCCCTGTAATCGGTGCCTGCAATCAGAATGAGTAGCAGCTTTCTGGAGGTCCAGCCACCTTAGGGTTCGAGGGGAACAACGACCCCCCACTTGCCACTGGACACCTCCAGTCCGTAGGGGCCTCTGCGGACATACCCGTCGACTATGCGGATCGTGGAATCCACCGCAACGGCCCCCGACGTGACCAGGTCCACCTCCTCATCCCAGAGGACCAGCCTGCAACGGCCCGAGGCGTCGGAAACGACGAGGTTCACCACCCTTCCTTGGCTTCCGTCCCGCCGGTTGAACTCCCGAACGTCTTCGATCGCCTCCACCCTCACCTTGAGAAGGGCCTCACCCCCCTCATAGAGGTCCACGATTTCCCCGAAGACAATCGCGTTTCGCCCCAGCTCGTCCACCACTAAGAGGGCGGCCACGTCCTCGTCGAGTAGGCCTCCCCAGGATTCCATCTCCTCCTCGACTCTGGATTTGAAGGCTTCCCTGGTCATGAGGTCGCTGACTCGGTCGTAGAACTCTTCCCTCAAGGCTCCCGAGGAGAAAGGAGCCCACCGGTAAAGGCCTTTCCCCGCTCACTTCAGCCTGAGGGTCTCCAGGTTGTAGGGTGCCCGGGTCTCCATACCGAACTTCTTGTAGAGGCTGGAGGCCAGGTCCAGACACTTGTGCTCCTCACCGTGCCCGATGAGGACCCGTTCCGGTCGGGGTTCCATGCTCCCGACGTAGTTCAGAAGCTGCAACCGGTCGGAGTGACCCGAGAAGCCGTCGATGGTCTCCACGTCCATCTTGATTTTCAGGGTCAAGGGTTTCCCCTTGTCGTTGACGGTGATCTCCCGCGCCTGTTTCTGAATCCGTCTCGCTAAGGTGCCCTCCGCGTTGAACCCCACGAAAATCAGGGAGTGCTTGGGATTGTCGGCCCAGGCCTTGAAGTACTCCATGATGGGGCCGCCGTTCATCATGCCACTCGTCGCGAGCACGACGCAGGGGTCCGGATCGTCGCAGATGTTGGACCTCATGTCGTTGCTGTCCACCCTCTCGAACATGTCGGATAGGAAGGGGTTCTCGCCTGACTGGAAGATCTGCGTCCGGAGCTGGTTGTTCAGGTACTCAGGGTAGGCGGCGTGAATCGCCGTCGCCTCCCATATCATGCCATCAAGGTAAACGGGGACGCGCGGAATCTGTCCCTTCCTGGTGAGTTCCTCCAGGACGAGCATGACCTCCTGGCTCCTGCCGACGGCGAAGACCGGGATAAGGAGCTTTCCGCCTCGGCCCAGGACCCGCTTGGCAATCTCCTTCAGGCGCTTTGCCGCCTCCTGCCGGCTGGGCTGCACGTCGTGGTATCCCCCATAGGTGGCCTCCATGATCAAGGTCTCCAGCCGCGGGAACTTGTTCACTGCGGGGTTGAAGAGCCAGGTGCGCTCGAACTTGATGTCTCCGGTGATGGCCACGTTGTAGAGGCCGTCGCCGATGTGGAAGTGAGTCGTCGCGCTGCCGAGTATGTGGCCCGCGTTCTGGAGCGTCAGTCGCACGTCGGGGGCGATGTCCGTGGTTTCCCCGTACTTCAGAGGAATGGTGTTCCTCACGGCCTGACGGATCTGAGGAGACTCGTAGGGGGGCTTCTTCCCCTCACCGAAGGCGACCTTGATGTAGTCCAGTTGCAGGAGAGAGGAAAGGTCGCGCGAGGGCGCAGTGCAGTAAATGGGACCCTCGTAGCCGTACTTGTAGAGGATCGGGATGATACCACAGTGATCCAGGTGAGCGTGGGTGAGGATCACTGCATCCAGAGACTCCAAGGGCATCAACTCCGGCGCGTGGAGGTAGGGGGCTCCGTTGTTCTCCGCGCTGACATCCACGCCACAGTCCACCAGGACCTTGCTCTCCCTCGTCATCAGGAGGGAGGCGGAGCGACCGACCTGGCGGAATCCGCCAAGGCTTGTGATCCGGACGTACTGCTCACCGGGCGAAGGCTCACGGGATATGCGACGGCCCGTTCTGCGGAGGAAGTCCTGCCGGTCGTCATGAATCGAGCGCAGGTACTGGCGGATTTCATCAACGGTCTTCGACGGGATCGGTGGCGCCCGGACGACCTTGGGCGCCCAACCAATCTTCTTCTTGATGTCGTTGAGCAGGGTTCCCTGCTTTCCGATGACCAACCCCGGAGAGAGGGCCTCGATGGTTACCTCGCCCGTTTCATCCTCGAAGTAGATGTTGGATATCTTGGCCTCCTCGGGGATGATGTTCCGGATGATCTCCTCCGCCTCCTCGACGTCCGCCAATAGGGAGGGATCGGGGCGAATGGCAACACGACGGCGCAGCCCCTGGGCTAGCTGGCGTACGATGTCCTGATTGTCCGCGAAGACGTCGATGTTCCGTGTGTAGATGACCACCACGGGACCCTCGAAGTCGACGCGGGTCAGTTCCACGCCAGCGGGGACTACTTTCTTCACGATGTCCTTGGCCTCGCCAAGGACCGTCTCTAGAGACATGGGCTTTGCACCCAGTTGCTGTGTTGGAGCGTCAGCTCAACTTCATCTTCTGCTTGCGCTTCTCGACGTCCTCGTCGGAAACCTCGATGAAGCCATCCTTCGTGATCTTGACGACGTCGATGCCGTCGCCAGAGGCCGTGTCTCGCTTCATGGCCGCCGTGATGGCCCTGATGGCCATGTCCGCGCCATCATCCACTGACATGCCCTCCACGTAGCGATCCTCCAAGACGCCGAAGACGAAGGGGGACCCGGAGCCCGTGGTGACGTAAGTGTCAGGTATCGCGCCACCAGCGAGATCGATGGAATAGACGTGGGAGCCCTTCTTGTCCACCCCCCCAATGACGAGCTGGACGAGGTAGGGAAAGAAACGTCGACCAGAGAGTATGTTGCTCGTCAAGGTCGCGCAGGCATCGACGGGCATCGGGAGCCCGCGCTTCAGCCTGTAGAGCTCAACCTCTGCGGTGATGTACCTCGTCAGGGTCTGCAGGTCGCCCACGAGGCCCGCGGTGGTGATGCCCAGGTTGTCGTCCAGTCTGAAGATCTTCTTGGTCACCTTGTGGCCAATCAAGGTGCCCATGGTCGCCCTCCTCTCGGCACCGAGGACCACGCCATCCTTGCAGACCAACCCTACGGTGGTCGTCCCAGACTTCGTTTCCTTTCCAGCTTCCGTCATTAGTCACACCCGAAAAGTGTGGAAAACTGTGCGTTCCTTTGTAGGATGCGGGAATATATAAGCGTTGTGGGGTGGGTGTTGACGCTGAGACCCTGACCTAACCGAGGTTCTCACGGACGAAGGCCAGTACCTCTTCGGCGTGACCATCGACCTTCACCTTGGGGAAGACCTTCCGCACGATGCCATCCCCGTCGATGATGAACGTACTGCGGACGATCCCCCAATATTCCTTGCCGTACATCTTCTTCAACCGGTAGGCGCCATAGGCCTTGGAGACCTCGGCGTCGGTGTCGCTCAGGAGGGGGAAGGCGAGGTGATACTTCGAGCGGAACTTCGCATGGGATTCCAGGCCGTCGAGGCTCACGCCCAGAATAACGGTACCTTCCTCGTCGAACGCGCCGAGGTTGTCCCTGAAGCTACAGGCTTCCTTCGTACAGCCTGAGGTGTTGTCCTTGGGGTAGAAATACAGGACGACGTTCTTGCCGCGGAACTCCGTCAGCGAAAGGCGCCTCCCTTCCGTGGAAGGAAGATCGAAATCGGGGGCCGGCTCGCCCTCTCTGGGCAGTTCGTCACGCATGGACTGATTGCCTAGCCTCGGGACGCTTTTGAACCTTTCCCCGATGGGTTTCGAGTAAGGGCGGGTTCCCTGGCAGATCCCTCTGGCCACTCCCGGGTGTCGAAAGCGTCTTAACGAGGCCTACAATGCCCGTCCAGGGGTAGCATGGAGATTGAACTGGTTGACCTCGAGAACCCTGAGGGACTGAACGTGATACTCGGACAGACCCACTTCATCAAGACGGCCGAGGACCTCTACGAGGCCCTGGTCAACACCGTTCCCGGCATCCGGTTCGGCGTGGCCTTCTGCGAGGCCTCTGGACCGAGTCTTGTCCGAGTTGAAGGCAATGATGAAGACCTCAAGGAGCTTGCGGGGCAGAATGCGCTGCGAATCGGCGCGGGCCACACCTTCGTCGTCTTCATGAGGGAGGCCTACCCGTTGAACCTGCTCCGGGCCATCCGAGACGTTCCTGAAGTGGTGCACCTATTCTGCGCCACGGCCAACCCGCTCAAGGTAGTCATCTCCGACGACGGTATGGGCCGCGGCATCCTCGGCGTCATCGACGGTGTGAAGACCAAGGGCATCGAGACGGAGGAGGACGTGAGGGAGCGTCGGAAGTTCCTTCGGGACATCGGCTATAAGCTCTGAATGACGGCCCTTCAGCATGACGGGGCCAGACAGGTCTGGCCACCTTGAGGAATACTTAAATATTACGCATACCCTAGATTGGCGCGATTATGGCAGAAGTGGATATTATCACCCGCTGTCCAGAGTGCAATAGCCCGCATCTCATTCGGGACTACGAGCGGGCGGAGGTGATTTGCGAGGACTGCGGCCTCGTCCTCGACGAGAGGATGATCGACGAGGGGCCCGAGTGGAGGGCCTTCGACTCCGAGCAGCGAGAGGCCCGGGAAAGGGCCGGCCCGCCATCCACGATCATGAGTCACGACAAGGGACTGTCCACCCAAATTGGTTGGCGGAACAAGGACGCATACGGGAGGACCATTCCTCATCGCTCCCGAGCCCAGATCTATCGCCTGAGGAAGTGGCAGCACCGCATCCGGACCTCCAAGTCCGGGGAGCGGAGCCTGGCTCAGGGACTGACGGAAATCAACACGATGGCCTCCAAGATGGGGCTGCCAAGGCACGTTCGGGAGAGCGCGGCGGTTTTGTATAGGAAAGCCTCAACGAAGAACCTGGTCCGTGGAAGGAGCATCGACGAGGTGGTGGCTGCCACCCTTTACGCCGCGTGCCGGCAGTGCGGCGTTCCCAGGACCCTGGACGAGATCGCGGACAAGTCAAACGTCGACCGGAAGAGCATCGGTCGGACCTACCGAACGCTTACCCGAGAGCTGGGACTCAAGCTACTTCCTCAGTCGCCCGGTGACTACATTGCGCGGTTCTGCAACAAGCTCGGCCTCGACATGGAGGTCCAAAGGCAGGCAAAGGACATTCTGGAAGCGGTGGAGAGGGAGGAGCTCGCCTCTGGCGTGGCGCCCTCGGGCGTGGCTGCGGCGACCATCTACATCGCCGCCATGATGTGTGGTCGTCCATGTACCCAGAAGGACGTTGCCGAGGTAGCTGGCGTCACGGAAGTGACCATCCGGAACCGCTACAAAGCCATCTCGGAGGCCCTTGGGTACGAGGTCCACCGCTAGCCCCTGAGAAAACCTTTATCGGCACGCGACGCTAGGACACAACACCAGGGTGAGCGATTGGCAGAGAAGATCAAGGAGGGCAACCTGGTCTACCTCGAGTACGAGGGGTGGATCCAGCAACCCGGCGGTCAGGAGGAGCTCTTCGAGACGACGAGCGAAGAGCTCGCAAAGGAGCAGGAAATCTACGACGAGAAGCGGAGTTATGGCCAGATTCCCACCGTCGTGGGAAAGGACAGGCTCATGAAGGGGCTTGAAGAGGTCATCGTGGGCGCCTCCGTGGGGGAGGAGAAGGAGGTTGTCATTCCGCCCGAAAAGGGCATGGGGGAACGGGACCCGAAGCTCGTGGAGCTGTTCCCCATTCGCGAGTTCCACCGCCAGGAGATCGACCCTCGACCAGGAATGGAGGTTCACATCAAGAACCGTCACGGCATCGTCACGGCTGTGACGGCCGGCCGAGTCCGTGTGGACTTCAACAACCCCCTCGCCGGCAGAACCCTCCGCTACAAGTTCTCCGTGAAGAAGACGGTCAAGAGTGCCAAGGCCAAGGCCCTGGCCATCATCGAGATGGATTACGGGAGCAGCGACGGATTCCAGGTCAAGGTCGAGAAGGGCAGGGCCGAAATCGTGCTCCCCGAGGTCTGCAAGTACGACGAGAAGTGGTTCGTCGGGAAGTACAAGGTCGTCAGTGACCTTCGAGACTTCGGCGGCCTCAAGACGGTCCGCTTCATCGAGGAGTACACCAAGAAAGACGAGGAAG
>CAYFZX010000042.1:0-11431 GCA_964347795.1 uncultured Methanomassiliicoccales archaeon | reverse complement strand
TGGTCCCTCGGCTTCATGATACTCCCTCCTCTGACAACTTCTGGAGGTGATCTACCGTCTCCCGATAGTGTTCCATGGCCACCTGCACGTGGGCCTCCACGAAATTCCAGGCCTTGGCGAGATTCCCGTAGCGAATCCGATAGCCCTTCCTTGGCCCGGTTGGCATCATCACCTCCACCTCTTCCAGAATATCTAGAGACTTCAGCTTGTTTATATGTCTGTAGACGGTGGCTTTGGTAGTCTTGAGTCTGGAGGCCATCTGTTCCACGGTTTGACCCCGGTCCTTGCGCCCGAGGAGATGTTCAGCGAAGATTCGATACGGGATACTCTGCCTAACGTCCCTCCCGCCTGTCAACCCCTCGCTACCACGGGCGAGGTAGCCGATATTTCTCAAGAAGGTGACGGTGACCTCCTCGAGGTCCTTAATAGGCGTCAGAGGCACGTTGCTCGTAACGGATATCTCGAAGGCCATGGAATCCCTGGGTGGAAACCTACTGCATAGATATTCCTTTCTCAGGGGTTGATCCTCCCGCCAATCGGGAGGACGCCACCATCAAGGCCGCCCCAGCCAAAGGCACGAGAAGGACCAGGGACGGAACGGCTCCCTTGGTCACCTCCGGGACCAACACAAGGCCCAGGACGAACCCGAACCACCCGAGGGCCCAGGTCCACCCCCAGATTCCCCAGTCCTTGAACAGAAAGCGAGGGTCCATCAACCTCCTCAATCCGCACCCAGAACATGTCTCGTGACTTAACGTTGCTGCCTCCCAGGGGAAGGACCCGTGAGAGAGCGTGGACCTCGCGCAAGAATGCGAGGGCCAGGATTTGAACCTGGGAACCCCTATGGGAACAGATCTTGAGTCTGCCGCCTTTGGCCTGGCTTGGCTACCCTCGCGCCGCGTAGACATGATGCCGAGTGAGCATAAAGGTAGCTCCGACCCGGAAGGGGGTCCTATGCGTCCGTCTTCTCGAGGAACTCTCCCAAGACCTCCTCCAAGTTGGGCCGGCCAATTTCCTGGAGCTCGTAGCGCACCCTGATAATGGGCTTCTCAGCTTTGAGGACCCGTCCCAAGTCAATGGGCGTCCCGCTGAGGACCAGGTCACAATCGGCAGCGTTGATAGTATCCGCGAGTTCCCTGATCTGCTTCTTCCCGTAGCCCATGGCCGGGAGCACCTCCCGCAGGTGCGCGTACTTCTTGAAGGCTCGTTTGATGCTCCCCACGGCATAGGGCCTGGGGTCGACGACCGTCGCCGCACCGAACTTCTTGGCGGCGAGCCAGGCGGCCCCATACGCCATGTCCCCGTGAGTGAGGGTGGGGCCATCTTCCACCACCAGAACGCGCTTGCCAGGTATGGGCTCCTCCTCGGAGACCGTGATCGGAGACGCAGCCTGGACGACCCTTGCATCCGGATTCGCCTGCCCCACGTTCCTCATCACCACCTCCAGATCCTCGGACTTGGCGGTGTTCACCTTGTTTATCACAACCACGTCTGCCATGCGGAGGTTCGCTTCGCCCGGATAGTAAGTCAGCTCGTCTCCTGGTCGATGGGGATCCACCAGGACGATATGGAGGTCCGGCCTGTAGAAGGGAAGGTCATTGTTTCCCCCGTCCCAGAGGATAATCTCCGCCTCCTTCTCCGCCTCTTTCAGGATTGCCCCGTAGTCCACGCCTGCGTACACGACGATGTTGCGTTCGATGTGGGGCTCGTACTCCTCCCGCTCCTCAATGGTGCACTTCTGCCTATCCAGGTCCTCGAAGGTGGCAAACCTTTGGACCGCCTGCTCCGCCAGATTGCCGTAGGGCATGGGATGGCGAACGATGACGACCTTCCGACCCCATGTCTGGAGCTGGGAGGCGACCCGCCGCGTGGTCTGGCTCTTCCCCGAGCCCGTTCGAACGGCACACACCGAGATGATGGGTGTACTCGCCTTGAGCATCGTCCTCCTTGGGCCGAGTAGGACGAAGTCTGCACCAGCGGCGTTGACGACGGCAGAGCGCTTTCCCACGTGCTCGTAGGACACATCGCTGTAGGAGAAGACGACCTCGTCAACCGCGAGGTCGTGGATGAGTCCCTCCAGATCCTCCTCCGGGTGGATGGGGATCCCTTCCGGGTAGAGCGCGCCGGCTAGATTCGACGGGTACCGCCTGTCTTCAATGTTCGGGATCTGAGTGGCCGTGAAGGCCACCACATCGAACTCCTCCCTATCCCGATAGCAGACGTTGAAGTTGTGGAAAGCGGGGCCTCGAAGGAGGGCCTTCGACGCTGTCCCGTCCGGCGGCACCCATGATGATAAGCCTCCTTCGCGGGATGGACACTCACCTCCACCAATCGTGGTAGTTGGCAACCCCTAGCCACAGCATCTAGTTAAAGAGTCGCCCCGAGGCCAGGTCTGCGAAATCTTTAACCAAGTCCAGGCATTTGGTTTCCGATGCCGGGGTACCACATTCCCTCGAGGCAGAGGGTTCTGAGGACCTTGAGGGATATCCTCGGCAGGCGGCGCGTTGTCTCTTCCCAGCGACAGCTAAAGGAGCTGCTTGACAGGGGCATGGCGAAGGAAGGTGACTATCGAGTCAGTGGCCCCCGGGCGCGTCGGATCGCCCTCGACTCCGGCTTGGTGGATATGGAGATAGAGTGCCGCGAGACCCACGAGCTTAAGAGCCTCTTCAATTGTCCTGTCTGCGGACACCGCCTGAAGCTGGTCAAGAACATGACGATCTTCGGCGGCACGGTGAACCTTGGCTATCGGTGCCAGCACTGTCCCTACTGGACGGGGCTGAAGCGCCGAGTCCCAACGAGGTACATATTCACGAGGATAGCGAAATGAGGGTCTTTTACCGCGAGGGGATCCGGGTCCAGGACGGTGGGAACGAAGTCGTCTTGGACCCCAAGAGACGCCTCCCGGGGTCTGTGGTCAGTCATGGTCACCTAGATCACCTCTCTGCCGGCGCGGTGATGACGCATGAAACCCTGGACGTCATGAAGGTTCGGCTCGGCAGAGGCGAGGGCACCGGCGTCGCCTACAAAGAAGAGGTGGAGGTGAATGGCCTGACCGTCTCACTTCTGGATGCCGGTCACGTCTTCGGGTCCGCAATGATACGAGTGGAGGATGTCCTCTACTCAGGGGACGTGAACCCCAGCGGTGGCCCCACCTGTGGGACGTGTGAACCGCAGGAGTGCGACGTCCTGATCCTTGAGTCCACGTATGGCAAACCTAGATTCACCTTCCCGCGAAAGAACGAGGTCCTCAATGACCTCCTCACCTGGCTCGAGGTGTCCCTCGACAGTGGGCCCGTCGTCTTTGGAGCCTACGAATTCGGGAAGGCGCAAGAGCTGATGGCCCTCAGCAATCAGTTGGACTACCCAGTTTTGGTGGATAACAAGATCGCAGACCTGGCCGATGTGTACACTCGTTATGGCCTGGATCTGCGGTACAAACGGCACAGTGACGCCACCGAGGAGAAGACCGGGGCTTACGTTCTGGTGGTTCCAACACGGAAGCTTCGGAGGCCGGGTAGCCCAGAAGTCCAGGAGGCGGTAGCGAAGGGTGGGAAGACGGCCTTCACCTCAGGCTGGTGCTCGACCTTCGACTTCAGCAGAAGCCATGTGCTCGACGCCCAATTCCCGCTTAGCGATCACGGCGACTTCGCCGATCTGCTCTGGTTTGTCGACGCGTGCAATCCCAAGGTCGTCTACACGTGTCACGGCTACGATCAGGACCTAGCCCGCACAATCCGGAGTCGACTCGGAAGGAGGGCGGAGACCCTGGGAACGGCGTGGTTTTGAAGGTGGATATATGAAGACCGGTTTGGATGCCGCGAAGGCCGTGCTCAAACTTGAGCAGGGAGAGGACTTCGTTCCCATGGTGGTGAAAGGCCTCGGGGACCTGGGCGTGACCTCAGGAATCGTCCTGAGCGGAATCGGGGCTCTCAGGGACTTCGAGCTCGGTTGGTTTGACCCCGACTCTCGCGAGTACATTCGCGACCGCTACGAGGGCAGCCATGAACTGCTGTCGCTGCAAGGTACAATCACGCTGTCGTCGGACCCTCCAATCCACGTCCATGCCTCCCTGGCAAACGAGAATCAAGAGGTTGTGGGAGGACATCTCTTCGCCGGGACAGTAGCAGTCTTGGCCGAGGTGGCCGTCCTGCGCCTCGACGGTCTTCACCTCGCGAGGGAACCGAATCCCAAGACCGATCTAAAAGAACTGACGATTCACAGACGGTGATGGCGCGAATCACCAGGTCAATCGATCGATTGTTCTCTCAGACTTCGTGGCCTTCTTGTACTTCTTGTAATGCTCCTTGCAGAGGTAGGCCCGGCGCCCTTCTTCCAGTGTCAGTTCCGAGAGAGCTTTCTCAACCTTGCGGCGTGATAGTGACCTCGACGATTGGTTGTCGCAATCCGTGACCGTGCAAACGGCCGGCTCCTTTCCGCGCCTCCGAGCCATGGAGGCGGCATACTGTCCGTTCCTATTAAGCACTCTCGCCCTTCATTATCTCCCTCAACAGCGCCGTGGCGTAACACCCAGGATGGAGTCCGAAGGAGAGGTGAACATCATCATCTACCTGATAAGCCAGCTCTCGGATTGGAGAAAGGAGTTCCCGTCGCTGTCCACGGGAGGAGAGGTGGGGCATCTCCGGCAGTACAAAGTCCTTGGGGTCCACCTCCTCTTCCTCGACGATCTCCCTTTCGAGTCTGCCCATTTCGCCCTCGGCAAGAGGCGCCTCGTAGCCCACGATGAGACCACTAATCCAGGTCTTGCCGGCCTCTACATTGCTCTGCACTTTCTCAATGTTTGAGGTGCTAACCATTACCGGCGAATCCCGCTTCGGAAGGCCAGTTCTACCCAGGGGCAGTACGAGATCTCCGACCAGGGCCTCCCGCAGGCCGAAGCGCTGAAGCCTCAGGCTGAGGATTCTGTTGAACAGGAAGGCCTGGTAGGCGTTTACGAAGAGCGTGAGAAGGTTCTGAGGCAACTGGGACAAGCCTCCCTTGAAGTCACCAGGTCTCTTCCTCAGATGGTTGAGTATTGCACGTTCGAATCCTAGACGCCCCGGGAACTCCCTCAGGGCGCGGGGAACGTCACCCGTTTCCTGGAAGGCCTTCCTCGCCTCGTAGGCATTCCCCTGCTCTCCCGGTTGAGGATGTCCTAGGTACAATTCGACAGCGCCCGCGAGGTCCCCTTTGACCAGGGCGCGACCCACCAAGTGGGTAATGGGCCTGATTTCTCCAAACCTCTGAGGGCCGAAGAAGTTGGGGAAGCCACCAGCTTCGGTCAGCTCGTGGACAAGGGACTTCAGCCTTGAAGACGCCATCTGCTGCTCAACCCGGACTTCCGTGAGCCGCACCTGAAAACGGTTCCCGTGGAGGTCCCCGAGCTTCAAACCTCGATTCGTCCGGTACAGAGGCTTCAATTCGACGTCCTTCAGCCTGACCCTCGCCAGATCCTCGGTGTGGACGTTCTGGAGTGTCATTCGCTGTGTCGTAACCGCCCTCTTGTCCTTTGTCCCTGCGAAGCTCACGCGCCGTCGACTAATCCTCAGGGCACGGGACAGCTCTCTGATCAGCCTGTTGGTCTCCCAGTTCCTGGATGTCACCTCCGTCAAGAGGCAATGCCCATCTTCTGAACGAGGCAGATCGATTCCGACCTCCACAACCACAAAGTCCTCGGGCAGGGCCTTGAGCCGGCCGCCGATTCCAGGAACCGTGGTCAGGTAGCCTTCGATGCCAAACTCACGTTCCAGTGTCACTCGAGCATCTCCCCAGAGGGGTGGTAGTTTAGAGACGATGGCTCGACGGGCGATTTGAGCGCCCTGGCGGATTGAGAACCAGTAGGCCTGAGCCGCTACTTGGAGGTCTCCTGTGCCTTTGGCACCTGTTCGACCTTCTTCTCTATTGCCTTGTAACTCCTCGCCAAGGCACGAGCCACCTTCTTCATCACTTCCTTGGGCTCTCCTTCCTTGACCCTCACCAAGATAGAGGGCTTGTCCAGCAATGGGTGACCCGTGATATACCGTGCGTCCACCACAGCGTCCTCGGTCAGGAGGTGATTGATGAGGGGGTAGATGACCGTGTCGTCGGGGTTGACTACCTCCAGCTTGAGGGATTTCTTCTTCTGCTCCAGGACGCGCAGCTCCATTGGGTGTCCCGCATCACTACCTCGAGTAGGTATACAACCTTTTCGCAATCCGGGGCGTCCAATTGGAGGGAGGGATCAGGAGCCCGCCGCCGCTCGGGACCTGGTCAGGGAGCCTCGGAGTGTAGTCGCGAAGAGTGTGAACGCGATCAGAGCCATGGCAGATGCTGCATACATGACCCCCAACCTGCCGAAGGCGATGGCTAGGGCGCCTCCCAACAGAGGGCCGACGGCCTGGGAGAGGTTGATGGCCGAGCCCAAGAGTCCCGCAGAGGTCGCCCTCTCCACACTCCTCCCCATCACGAATTTCAGGCCCCCGATGTAGAGGCTCGCCCAGGAGAAGCCCAGTAGCACCTGAACGGGCAGCATTTGCCAGAAGTCTTGAGCCAGAGTGAAGAGAAAGAACGTAACCGAGGCACCTATGAGGCCGGACGCCACGAGCCTCTCGCTGCGGAAACGGTCAATTACCATCATGAAGAGAAACTGGGTGAAGGTGTTGGTGAGGTAGAGGACGCCGATGAGGGCCTTGGGGATCAAGAGGCTGTCCTCCAGGTAGAGCGGGAAGATGACCCAAATCATGTTAGCTCCCGTGTGACGGATCAACACCGATGCGTAGACCGGAAGGTTCCGCCGGATCACGTCAAGGGGAAAGAGGGGCACCCGGAGGGGGGCGTGTTTGGGAAAGGGCATTCGCAGGACCAAGAGGAAGGCGATGGCGAACAGCCCGGCCGACATCGCGAAGACCAGACGAACGCCCAGGGCTTCGGTGTCGGGAAGGGTCGCGACGATGCCAGCGAGGAGAGAGCCGATCCCCCACCCAAGCGCCCCGAAGGAGACGAAGCGACCCATCGGCAACTGCCTCTCGTGGGCGTAGGCGAGCAGGGCGGCAGGGAACATGCCGAAGGTGACGCCCACCAAGGCCCTGCTCAACGCAAGGGTCCACGGGTCTGGGGCCACGATCTGAGTGAGGCTGGCTATGGCGGCCAAACCCAGTCCCGCGCGGAGCACCCCGCGACGGCCTCGAATGTCCGCAAGGCGGCCAAACAGGTATGAGGCCCAGAAAGCGCTCATGGCGAAGGCAAAGAAGATGATCCCCACCTGGAAGTCTGACGCTCCCAGGACGTGTCCCGCGTAGTTGGGTATGAAGACGATGGCGGAGAAGGTGGCAGCTCCTGACAGGAATTGGATCGCGACGGGCCTGAACAGGGTCCTATCTATAGACATCCTCAACCCAACGTCAGTCCGGTTGCAGCCAGGCGGACCGAAGCGAAGCGGGGACCGAAGCCTGCCCTAAGAACCTTGGCTATCCGTTCGGAGAGATCCCGTCGTGGGTTTGAACTTGTAGCCGTAGTAGATGATCCCTGACTCGCCCTCTTGTCCCAACCTCCGGAAGGAGGCGTCGACGGGCATGCCGATGCCCACTTCGTCAGCCTCGCAATCGATGATTTGGGCCGTCAAACGGGCACCCTCCTCCAGTTCCACGATGGCAAGGATGTACGGTGTGACCGACTCGAAGCCCTTGGGCGCGTCGTGAACCACGGTGTATGACACCACCGTCCCGTGGCCCGCGAGGGGGAGCCTCTGCATCTTCCCTATGCTCTTCCGTCCGCACTTAGGGCACACAGCCCGGGGCGGGAAGTCAATGTCACCGCAGTTACCACACTGGGTGCCCACGAGGTTGTACCGGCTGTCGATCTCTCGCCAGTATCTGGGAATGGCCATTCAATTCACCCTCCCAAGAATGTGCACCACCGCCGTGGCCCCGGTACCGCCTATCACGTGGGTCAGCCCGAGCTCGGCGCCCTTCACCTGGCGGTCCCCCGCTTCGCCCCTCAGCTGGCGCGTGACTTCGACCGCTTGGGCAATGCCCGTAGCGCCCACTGGCTGACCCCGGGCCTTCAAACCGCCGGAGGGATTCACAGAGATCTTCGAGTTGAGGGCCGTCACACCGTCCTCGGTAGCGGGACCCCCCTCTCCCTTCTTCACGAGACGCAGGTCTTCGATCGCCAGGATCTCGGAAATGGTGTAGTTGTCGTGGACTTCGGCCAACTTGATGTCGGGTGGCGTGACCTTGGCCATATGCATGGCCCGCTTGCCGGCAATCACCGTTGAGTCCATGGTCGTCAAGCTTCGGCGGTCGTGAAGTGCGATGGTGTCACTGGCGATTCCCACGCCATCAATCCGCACAGGTGTGTCGGTGAACTTTCGCGCTTTAGCGAGTGGGCAGAGGACTAGGGAAGCGGCGCCGTCGGAGAGAGGCGCACAGTCCAGCATGCCCAGGGGTTCTGCCACCCAGGGGGCTCCCAACACGACCTTCATGCTGAGTTCGCGCCGAAACTGGGCGTTGGGGTTCTTCGCCCCATTCTGATGGTTCTTGACGGCCACCGCGGCTAACTGCTCCCGAGTCGTGCCATACTCGTGCATGTGGCGGCGAGCGATCATGGCGTAGAGAGAGGCAAAGGACGCCCCGAAGACGGTTTCCCACTCCTGGTCTGCGGTGGAGGAGAGGATGCGCTTCGCCTCCTCATCGCCCACATCGGTCATCTTCTCCGCTCCACCGACGACCACGATGTCATACAGGCCGGAAGAGACGGCGGTGAATCCTGCAGTGAGTGCCAGGCCGCCACAGGCCCCGCCGCCCTCCACACGGAAGGTCGGCGGGTGCATGTCCGCCAGGCCTGCGTAGTCGGCGACCACGGCGGAGATGTGCTCTTGATCGATGAACTTGCCAGCGGACATGTTGCCGACATAGAGCGCGTCGATGTCCTCTGCGCTCAAGCCAGCGTCTTCCACCGCCTTCAGGCCCGCCTCGATGCCCAGGTCCCGGAATGACCGGTCCCAGAGTTCGCCGAACTGAGTCTCGCCGATACCGATGACTGCCACCTCTCGCATCTCAACCGCCTGACCTGAGGAGGATCTTCCCCCGGTACTTCGCGTATGTGCCGTAGTCGATGGGAATGCCGCCGGAGATGGTCTTCCAGATATGTGTGGACGCCTGACGAGGCAGGCTTTCGATCGCATCCGTCACTGTGAGGTCGAAGCCGTCGGACCCAGCGCCGGAACCGTAGCCCACCATGAATATCCGCTCCCCAGCCTTCGCCTCGTCCAAGATGGCGCATAAGCCCAGGAGAACGGCGCCGGAGTAGGTATTCCCGATCTCCGTCACCAGCATCCCGGTCTTCACCGCCTCTGGTTGGAATCCCAGCATCTTCGCCACTTTGGCCGGAAACTTCCCGTTGGGCTGGTGGAAGACGGCGTAGTCGTAGTCGGAGGCCTGGGTTCCCATCTCATCGAAAATGGTCTGGCCACAGCGGAGGATGTGCTTGAAGTAGGCGGGCTCCCCCGTGAAGCGGCCACCGTGGCTGGGATATTGTTGTCCCTCCCGGCGCCAGAAATCGGGGGTGTCGGTGGTGCAGGAGTTGGTGTGGTCTATGGTGGCGATGACGTCTTTCTCTCCGATCAGTAGGGCCGCTCCGCCGGCGGAGGCCGAGTACTCCAGGGCGTCCCCCGGAGCACCTTGGGACGTGTCGGAACCGATGGCCATGCCATACTTCATCATCCCTGAGGAGACAAGGCCCATGCAGGTCTGGATGGCGGCGGTCCCCGCCTTGCAGGCGAACTCGTAGTCCGCTGCGGTCAAATCGGGGGCGGCGCCGATGGCTTCGGCCACGATGGTGGCCGTGGGCTTGACGGCGTAGGGATGACTCTCGGAGCCGACGTAGACCGCTCCGATGTCCTGCGGGTCGACGTTCACCTTCCTCATGGCGTCCCTCGCAGCCTCGACGCTGATCGTGATGACGTCCTCGTCGGGACCAGGCACACTCTTGGAGTTGATGGCCAGGTTGCGAGCGATGGCCTTGCCATCCGCTCCCCAGACTTTGGCGATCTCCTCGGGCACGATTCGATAGCGGGGCACGTAGCCCCCGTAGCTCACAATTCCTGCTGTCACGCCTACCACCTCATGTCCTTCCCGCGCGGGAAGCCTTGACCCTCCGCGTAAACTCCTCCAACTTTGCTATTAGCCTTTGGGGGTCCATCCCGGTGCTAACCAACACGACGTTCTCCAGCTGCGCCAGCTTCAGCGCAAGCTCGTCTACGTTTGCCGGTTGCACGTACACAACCATGGCGGGCTTCAGGAAGTGGGTCCTGACAGCCACCATTGGGGATCTGCCATACTTCACTCCTGTGAATAGCAGGGCCCTCTCACTGCTCCACCCGTAGACCCTCGGATAGTCTGACGCGTCCAGGGTGGCTATGGCCTTGAGGCTGTCAATGACCGTGTAGCCGTGGATAGGCCGTTGCCCCGGATCAGCCGGCGCGAGGCTCTTGCCCTCGATGACGCCGATGAACTCCGACGCGGGAACAGGCTCCAGGAACTCCGCCATGCTGGGGATGGCCTCGTGGAGGTTGATCGCGTACTTCTTGGTCACTCCGCGACCTGTTTGCCGGTCAATCTCAAGGAGGGCCTCCACGATCCTGCGCACCGTGCGGATACCGGGGGACCTGCGACGACCCGACTCATAATCGCTGATGACGGATGGCGACAGTCTGAGGAAGCCCGCGAGCTCCTTCTGTGAGATTCTCAGCTCCTCCCGCCACTTCCTCAGGGTCGCGCCGGGGTTGTCGGAGAGGGTGATCTCCCCCGCGATCTTCTCCGGAAGGGACGTCTCCATTCCTGGGCGCAAGAACCACAATTTTACTTAAACTTGTCGAAGTGGATATCGTCAATCCGCGAAAACTAGCGACGGCCATACCTCTCGTCCAAGGCAATGTTCGCGAGAAGGTCGGCCCGACGGATCTTCCTGTGACCGCGAGGAACCTGATGAAAGGAGACTTGGGCGAACTCTTCCGCGCTCTGCCGGACGGCGGCGGCGAGCTTGGCCATCCGCGGCTCCTTGATCTTGAAGGCGCCGGTCAGTTGGGAATAGACAAGCTGGCTGTCCACGTGGCACTTCACCTCTTGTCTCGTGTAACGAGAGGCAAGCTCCAGGCCTCGGATCAGCGCCCGATACTCCGCCTCATTGTTGGTCGCCCTTCCGATGGTCTCTCGGTGTTCCGCGAGGACCTTCTCATAGGCGTCGCAGATGACGATCCCGATGGCGGCGGGGCCAGGATTGCCCCGGGAGGCGCCATCGGCGTAGACGTACACCTCAGGCAGGAGGGCCAGGCTCATCGACCTCAGAGCGCGCCACGACTATATGAGCATGAAGAAGAGGTTCTCCCGGGGATCGGGGGCGCCCGCCTCCCTGCGGGATGAAAGGTTTTTCTCTGCGCTTCGAATAGAGGCCTGGC
>CAYFZX010000041.1:0-11540 GCA_964347795.1 uncultured Methanomassiliicoccales archaeon | reverse complement strand
GACATGCAGAAGGAGCGGGTCCTGGAGCCCATCCGTGTGGGCACGCAGGCCATCGACTCAGCCACGGATGCAGCCGTAATGATCCTGCGCATCGACGACGTCATTGCCGCCAAGACGACGGGACCTGAAATGCCACCGGGCGGTCCTGGCGGTCCGGGCGGAATGGGCGGAATGGGCGGAATGGGCGGAATGGGCGAAGGGGAGTTCTGAGGTTCCCGCATCACCCATCCGCCGCCCTTCGAGAGGCGGTAGCCTTGCCCAAAAAGACAGTCAAGGCAAAGCGGTCCAGAGGACCCACCAAGAAGGAGCTGGAAGCGGAGCTCGGAAGTCTGCGGGACGAGCTGGGCAAGAAGTCGGAGAGGGTGGAGGAACTCCTCAACAGGCTAGCCTATCTCCAAGCCGAGATGGAGAACCTTCGGAAGGAGACGGAGAAGGAGAAGCAGGATTTCCTGCGGTTCGCCTCCGCCTCGCTCCTGGTGGATCTCCTTCCCGTGGTCGACGAATTCAAGCTCGCCCTAATGTCTATGAAGGATAGAGACGATGAGTTCGCCAACGGCATGCGAATCATTCACGACAACTTGATCAAGGTTCTGGAAGCCGAAGGCCTGGAGGAGATCAAGGCCGAAGGAGAAGCCTTCGATCCCTACCTTCACGAGGCCGTGGGTTTTGCGGAGGGTAATGAGGAGGGGATTGTAGTTGAGGTCCTGCAAAGGGGCTATCGGATGCGTGACAGAATCCTCCGACCCTCACAAGTGATTGTTGTCAAGAAAGGAGGTGAGGAAGCTGGCTAAGATCATCGGGATCGACCTCGGGACAACGAACTCCGAGGCCGCCGTCATGCGCGGTGACCGGCCGACCATAATCCCCAGTGCTGAAGGAAGTACCTACGGGGGGAAGATGTTCCCCTCTGTGGTCGCCCTCACCAAGGAGGATGAGATCCTGGCAGGGGAACCTGCCAAGAGGCAAGCGGTTCTGAATCCCGACAGGACCGTCATGCAGATCAAGAGGAAGATGGGCACCGACCACACAGTGGAGATTGATGGGAAGAAGTACACACCCCAAGAGATCTCCGCCATGATCCTCCGCAAAATCAAGGCAGATGCTGAAGCCTTCCTTGGGCAGGAAGTGACGCAGGCCGTTATCACTGTTCCCGCCTACTTCAACGACAATCAACGGCAGGCAACCAAGGATGCTGGTTCCATCGCAGGACTGGAAGTCTTACGCCTCATCAACGAGCCCACGGCTGCCGCCTTTGCCTACGGGCTGGACAAGGAAGCGGAGGAAGCCAAGGTTGCCGTCTTGGACCTGGGAGGCGGCACTTTCGACGTCACGCTCATGGAGATTGGAGAGGGCGTCTTCGAGGTGATGAGTACCAATGGGGACACGCACCTCGGCGGCCTCGACATGGACAACACTATCATCGACCACGTCCTCAAGGACTTCGAGAAGAAGGAGGGGGTAAAGCTCCGCGACGACCGAAACGCCATGCAACGGGTAAGGGACGGCGCTGAGAAAGCCAAGATCGAACTCTCCAGCACGAACACGACTAGCATCAATCTCCCCTTCATCGCGCAAAAGGGTGACAAGCCTGTCCACTTGGAGATGGAGCTCAATCGCTCCAAGCTGGAGCAACTGGTCGAACCCGTCCTCGAAAGAACCGTCGGTCCCATCAAGCAGGCCTTCAAGGATGCCAAGTGGAAGTATGAAGACGTGCAGCACGTGATCCTCGTTGGCGGGCCGACAAGGATGCCGGTTGTCCGGGAGCACTTCGAGAAGCTGATCAACACCAAGGCGGAGCGAGGGGTGGATCCGATGCAGTGCGTTGCCCTGGGCGCGGCCATCCAGGGTGGGGTCCTGTCCGGCGAGGTGAAGGACATTCTCCTCCTAGACGTCACGCCGTTGAGCCTCGGGGTGGAGACGCTTGGCGCCGTCTTCACTAGGCTCATCGACAGGAACACCACCATCCCCGCGAAGAAGAACCAGGTATTCACCACCGCCCAAGACGGCCAGACGACGGTGGAAATTCACGTTCTCCAGGGGGAGAGGCCGATGGCTCCTGACAACATCTCCCTGGGGAAGTTCTACCTGACGGGCATACCGCCTGCCCCCAGGGGAGTCCCTCAGATAGAGGTCACCTACGACATCGACGCCAGTGGAATCCTCCACGTATCGGCCAAGGACCTCGGGACAGGAAAGGAAGAGAAGCTGACCATCACCGCACCACAGCGCCTCGACGATGATGAGAAAGCGCGCATGATCAAGGACGCCGAGAAGTACGCCGAGCAGGACCGAAGGCGGCGGGAGCTAGCCGACACGAAGAACCAGGCGGACGCGATGGTCTACAGCACTGAGAAGATGCTTAAGGAGATGGGAGACAAGGTCAGCGATGCCACAAAGAAATCGGTCGAAGAGAAGGTCGAGGACCTGAAGAAGGCCTTAGAGACCGATGACATACAGGTGCTGAAGAAGGCCATCGAGAAACTCAACGAGGAGGCCCAGAAGGTAGGGGTAGAAGTCTACCAGAAGGCCCAGGCGGAGAAGGCCAAGGAAGAGGGTAAAGAGGAGCCCTCCACGGAGGACGTCGTGGATGCTGACTACGAGGACGTCAGCGAGGAGAAGGACTAGGAAACTTTTATTGAGCCTGGCCTAGATTCAACTTATACTCCATGGCGAAGAAGGACTATTACGACGTCCTTGGGGTGCCGCGGAAATCCTCCAAGGACGAGATCAAGCGCGCCTACAGGCGCCTCGCGAAGAAGTACCATCCCGACCTCAACAAGGACAACCCCGACGAGGCGGAGGAGAAGTTCAAGGAGCTCTCCGAGGCCTACGAGGTCATGATGGACGATGAAAAGCGGTCCCTCTACGACCGCTTCGGTCACGAGGGCGTCCAGCCCACCTTCGGTCGCGGTGGCTTCAACTGGTCTGACTTCACCCACTTCGGAGACATCGAGGACATCTTTGGGAGTTCGCTGTTTCGAGATCTCTTCAGCAACTTCGGAACGCCCTTCGGAGGCAGCCTCTTCGAGGAATTCTTTCGTAGGTCTGGCGGTGGAGGATACCGCCGCGTGGTCCGAGGGCGCGACCTCAGGATGGACGTCGATGTCAGCCTCGAAGACGTCGCGAAGGGCGACAAGAGGGTCGTGGAGGTCCCCAGGGAGGTTACCTGCGACGCGTGTGAAGGTTCTGGCGCCGAGGGTGGGGACATGACCACCTGTCCTCAGTGCAACGGGACAGGCGAGCAGCGGGACGTTCGACGGAGAGGGTTCAGCCAGATGATTACCATTACACCCTGCACGAAGTGTGGAGGAAGAGGTCAGTGGCCTTCGACCTTATGTGAGACCTGCGGTGGAAGCGGCTTGCTGCAGAAGACCTCCAAGGTGGCCGTGGCGATCCCTAGAGGGGCCTACGACGGCCTCAGCCTCAGGATTCCTGGCAAAGGAGAAGCGGGTGAGCGTGGAGGACCCGCGGGAGACCTCTACATAGTCCTCCACTTGGAGGAGCACGAGATCTTCAGGCGGAACGGTCGGGACCTGTTGGTGGAGGTCCCCATTACCTTCACTCAAGCTTCCTTGGGCGCAGAGGTCTCCGTTCCCACCCTGACGGGCAACACCACCCTGAGAGTGCCTCCTGGAACTCAAAGCCACACGGTCTTCCGTCTGCGCAACAAGGGCCTTCCCGATCTGGACGGGAGTGGTCGAGGAGACGAACTTGTGAGGGTAACGGTTGTCACACCGGAGAAACTGTCGACGGAAGGCAAGAAGCTCCTTCGGAAGCTCGACGAGTCTCTGGGAGACTATGCAACGGACGAAGAGACTCGGTGACAGAGCCCCGAGACCGTTCAGTCCTTATGGGAGTTCGGTGTCTAGCAGAGCCGATGGGGAGTATGCTTGGACTCCTGACGACTGACTTCCGGCTGTACCACGACCTAGTTTCCAAGCTTAAGGAGAGGGACATCCCCTTCGTCAGTCTCTCTCTCAACGAACCTGTACCTCCTGAGGTCGCTGTGGTCCTCACCTCTCGCGATGAGTCGGATCAGGTCGACTTTGAGCCTCGAATCGCCTGCGAGGAGGTTGAGGATGCTGTGACCAAGGCTCTCCAGATTCTCAGCGGCAAGACCACTTTCGAAGAAGTCGTCGTCGGCGTCGACCCCGGTCCCAGGCCTGGAGTCGCCATCCTCGGAGACGGGGAGGTCATAGAGACGCGAACCGCTCCCTCGCCGGAAGCCGTTCATGGGGTCCTCTTGAGCGTTCTGAGAAACTATGACGGGAAGGCCTTCAGGGTACGCATAGGCCACGGCGACCCCACCAACCGCAATAGGATAATCAACGCCCTCTCCGATACTGGAGTCAAGACGGAGATCGTGGACGAGAGGGGGACTACCAGGAGGGACAGGCGGAGGGATGATGCGCGCAATATTGAGTCCGCGACAGACATCGCCACGGGCAGGGGCGTGACCGCTGAACGCAGCTATGACATCTTCCCCACTGAGGGGGAGTTGAGGAACATCCAGAAGACGAGCCGAATCCGCTCTGGGGGGAAACTGACCATATCTCGGGAGCTCGCCGAGAAGGTGGCCCGCGGGGAGATGACCCTCTCCGAGGCGGTGGATGAGCAGGCCTCGAGCTCGGAGACAGACTGACGGTTATCACCTTCGCTGAGCATACCCAAACGATAAAATAGGGCCAGGCGGCTAGTACAGTCCAATGCCAGACAGGGTCATTCTCAAGGTAGCTGAAGCGCCGCAATCGGACGTCGGACTCGGCAGGGGACGCGTGGATACGCGGACCCGAATGGCCCTGGGCGTCGATGTGGGGGAGATCATAGAGATCGTGGGGAAGAAGAGCACCGCCGCCAAGCTCTTCCGCACCATGCAGGAAGACGAGGGAAAGGGCATCATCAGGGTTGACGGCCTCGTCCGGAGGAACCTAGGCGTTTCCATTGGAGACAAGGTGGAGGTGAAGAAGGCCGACGTGCAGGGCGCCCAGCGGGTGACGATCGCGCCGATAATCAGTGAGGGCCACAAGGTGAGCTTCGGCCAGGGGATAGAGAACTTCGTGAAGAGAGGGCTTCTCAAGCGGCCCGTGGTCAAAGGGGACGTCGTAATCGTCCCTGGCATTGCCCTCATGGGGGGCGCCCTCCCGTTCATGGTCATACGGACGACTCCCCGCGGCATCGTTCAGATCTCCGAGGAGTCCCTCATTGAGATGAAGGAGGAGCCCATTAAGGAGGGCGAAATTCTCGCTCCAACCATCACCTATGAGGACATCGGTGGCCTGCACGAGGAGTTGATGCGGGTCCGGGAGATGATCGAGCTCCCTCTGAAACACCCAGAACTCTTCGACCGTCTCGGCATCGATCCCCCCAAGGGAGTCCTGCTCTACGGGCCCCCTGGAACGGGGAAGACCCTCATTGCCAAGGCAGTGGCCAACGAGGCCGGGGCCAATTTTGCCTCTATCCAGGGTCCCGAGATCATGTCCAAGTATTATGGCCAGTCGGAGGAACGGTTGAGGGAGAAGTTCGAAGAGGCTCAGAAGAACGCCCCCTCCGTCCTCTTCATCGACGAGCTTGACTCTATCGCCCCCCGGCGGGAGGAGGTCACTGGCGAAGTCGAGAGACGCGTCGTGGCGCAGCTTCTGACCCTCATGGATGGCCTCAGCGGAAGAGGTCAGGTCATCGTCATTGGAGCCACCAACCGAGAGGACGCCATCGATCCCGCCCTGAGGAGGCCCGGCCGCTTCGATAGGGAGATCGAAATCGGAGTCCCTGACCGAGACGGCCGCAAGGAGATACTTCAGATTCACACCCGAGGGATGCCTTTCGAGGGGACGGATGAGGACCGGGACATGCTCCTGGAGGAGCTGGCCAACATAACTCACGGCTTCGTCGGCGCCGATCTCGCCGCCCTCGCCCGGGAGGCTGCCATGAAAGCCCTTCGACGCTATCTGCCGGAAATTGACTTGGACCAACCCATTCCGGCGGACATCCTGGAGAAGATGCGAGTCATCAAGGTGGACTTCAAGGAGGCCCTCAAAGAGGTTGAGCCGAGTGCCCTGAGGGAGGTCCTCGTAGAGATCCCCCGAGTCGGCTGGGAAGACGTGGGCGGCCTGAAGGACGTCAAGAACCAATTGGTGGAGGCGGTGGAGATGCCTATCAAAGATCCCGAATCCTTCCGACGAATGGGCATAACGCCCCCGAGAGGCATACTCCTATACGGGCCCCCTGGAACGGGGAAGACCTTACTGGCGAAGGCCGTTTCGACGGAGTCGGAGGCTAACTTCATCTCCATCAAGGGCCCTGAGGTCATGTCCAAGTGGGTGGGGGAGAGTGAAAAGGCCATTAGGCAGATCTTCAAGAAAGCCAAGCAGGTGGCACCTTGCGTCGTGTTCCTTGACGAGATCGATGCCTTGACCCCTCGCCGAGGGGCGGTGATGGGAGACTCTGGCGTAAGCGAGCGACTCGTGAACCAGCTCCTCACGTCCCTGGACGGTCTTGAGACCATGGAGGGTGTTGTGACGATTGGCGCCACCAACCGGCCGGACATGTTGGATCCAGCCCTTCTCAGACCCGGCCGCTTCGACAGACTCGTCATGATTCCGGTCCCGAATGAGGAGGCACGGCTGGAGATTCTCCGGGTGCACACCAGAAACATGCCCCTGGATACCGACGTGAATCTCGAACAGCTCGCCACTGATCTGGACGGATACGTTGGCGCTGACATCGCCGCTCTCTGCCGAGAGGCGGCGATGCATGCTCTCAGAGAGAACCGTGACGCTGTCTTGGTTCAGGGCAAGCATTTCAAGAGCGCGCGGGAGTCTGTCTTCCCATCCGTCGATGAAGATACCGTGAAACTGTACGAGCAGATCGGTGAGGAGATACAGAAGCGGGCTGCGCAGAAGCCGAGGGAAGAGGTTCTCGGCTACTACCGCTGACGAGCACCATTCCGGGAACCGATCCCACCCGACAATCGTTCTGCCCCAGCCTGGAACTCTGAATCTACATAAGGGATACGTCGTCTCACGCAGATGTGGAGGTCGTGGATGAAGCCAGACATTAGACGTTTCGAAGAGCCAGACGAGATTCGAGAGTTCGAAATGGGGAAGTTCGAGATCCTTCGCGTCGGAGGGTTGACCTTGGGTCGCGCTAGCTACGCTCCGGGCTGGAAGTGGTCGGAGCATGTGGGTGCAGCCACAGGCAGCAAGAGCTGTCAGGTTGAGCATGTCGGCATGGTGGTTTCCGGTCGGGCAATGATTGCCATGGATGACGGCACTGAGGTGGAGGTCGGGGCCGGTGACCTGTTCTGGGTACCTCCAGGTCACGATAGCTGGGTCGTGGGTGAAGAACCCTACACCTCCCTGCACTTTTTGGGTGCCGAAGAGTACGCCGAGACCGAGGATTGAAAGGGCATCTCAGGGGCGCCCGGCAGACTAATATAGGGGGTAACAGATGTTGCCCCCCTCAGAAGGTGATGGGATGAAGAGGTTCGCTACTGAGCTTACTGGCAAGACCGTCATGACCAACGACGGCAGAATCCTGGGTGTCATCGATAACTTCGTCGTGGACACCCGGAGTGGGCACGTCCAGGAGGTCCTGGTGGCCCCCTCGGAGGATGTCGACCATCGGGCCTTTCGTCTCGATTCCAAAGGAAGAATTCTCCTTCCTTTTCAGGGGCTGAAGGCCATAAGAGACGTCGTCGTCATGGATTTGGGGTGAGGGTCGAGCAATCCTTATAGCCCCCTCCTCGTTGTTCCCTTGATGGTCAGCTTTGACGTTGGATTGGGTCTCACGTTTCTCGTGTTGGGCATCGTGCTTCTCCTTGTTGAGGCGGCGGCCCCCGGCTTCTTCATCGGGATTCCGGCCACGGTCCTCATCGTCCTTGGGATTCTGGGTCTCTTCATACCGAATTTCTTCTTCCAACCGCTGGCTCCCGTCATTGCTATCGCGGTGGGAGCTCCACTCACCTATGTGACCATCCTCCTCTATCAGAGGCTGGCCCCGCCCTCCCCTCCCGTCACCACCGCCGGAGGATCCCTCATCGGGAGATTCGGCGTCGTGGTCAGGGAAGTGGTTCCCGATTCCATTCGGGGGAAGGTGAACATCGAGAACCAGGTCTGGAGTGCCACCGCGTCGGCGCCGATACCTGAAGGGAGCAAGGTGAAAGTGGTAGGAAGTCGAGGTGTTCACGTCACAGTCGAGACTGTTGAGGAGCAACCCGAGGAGGGTGTAACCACTACTTCAGAGGAAGGGGAGTGAGAGAGATGTTTGGAGAGGAATCTAAGGCCTGGATTACTATGGCGCTCGTCTCAGTTCTTTTCATCGATGTATCGGCTCAGATTCCTGGTGAGTTGATCATCGGACTCGGGCTACTGGTTCTATTCGTCGTCATCGTCTTGTTTATGCTGGCTGTCAAGATCATCCAGCCCTACGAACAGGGGTTGGTCGTGATCTTGGGGAGGTACCGATCGCCACCCATCAACCCCGGCTTCAACCTGGTGCCCCCCCTGATCACCCAGGTCATCAAATTGGACCTGAGGACTCAGGTTCTCGACGTCCCCCGGCAGGAAGTCATCACGAAGGACAACTCCCCGACCAATGTGGACGCCATCATCTACATCAAGGTGGTCGATCCTGCGAAGGCCTACTTCGAAGTCACGAACTATCGGACGGCCACCGTGGCGCTGGCCCAGACCACCCTCAGGTCTATCATCGGTGACATGGAACTCGACGAGGTTCTCTACAACCGACACACCATCAACCTAAACCTGAGGGATGTCCTCGACACCGCCACCGACGCCTGGGGGGTCCGCGTGGAGGCTGTGGAGATTAGGGAAGTGGACCCCGCACGTCCCGTGAAGGCCGCCATGGAGGAGCAGACGGCGGCCGAGAGGGAGCGCAGGGCGGCCATCCTGCGCGCAGATGGCGAAAAGCGGTCCGCCATCCTCGTGGCCGAGGGGCAGAAGAGGGCTAGGATCCTGGAGGCCGAGGGAGTTCGTCAAGCAAAGGTCTTGGAGGCGGAGGGTCAGAGGATGGCCACCATCCTGGCGTGGCAGGGTGAGGCCCAGAAGCTTCGTATCCTCTCCCTGGGAGCCTCCTCACTGGACACCAAGTCCATCGCCGTGTTGGCCATGGACACCCTCAAGACCGTCGGCGACGGACAGTCCACGAAGATCATTTTCCCCTTCGAGATCTCTCGAATGGTCGATGGCATATCAGACTACCTGGGCATCACGAAGGAGGTCCCGGAAAGGGAAATTGCGAGCTTCAAGGATCTGGAGAAGATCCTAGGCAAGGCGGACGATGTCTTGGGTCCTTTGCCCGAGCGTGAGGAGCTGGAGAAGGTCTTGGAAGCCGCGGAAAGGGAAACCCGCGTGACCCCAGAGGAGATCCCACCACCTGATACTCGCCTCCCGGATGAAGAGAAAGAAGAGAAGAAGTCCTAGAGAAGGACCCACATCCGTCCCTCACCCTGTTGAGGACCACCTGAGTGAAGGTCCCCTCCCGTATCGTCCCTGGCCTCGGCGGTCCTAACTTTGGCCTCCCCCTCCGGAGTCCAGACTTAGTCCCTTGACCTCACGAAGCCGAAGTGCCCCGACGGGCAGGACTTTATCCACCTCCTCAGGCGGGAGCTGAAAGGACTCCGATAGCTGTCTTACCAGCCGATTGCGTTGAAGGGTTCCCGCGGGCTCCAAAATGACGTAGGCATCGGCAAGCTTCTCCATCGCCTCAGGGTCCGCAGCGATGACCCTGGAAACGCCCTCGTGTTCAATCTTGCCGATTCCCATCGCCAAGGACAGATTATGAAAGTAGTTCCGCTTCCCGCGGATGACGAAGGATCCGGTCCGCAGATACTCCCCACTCTGGGCCGTCTTGCTCACCTGCTCGGGGGTGACCCAGTAGGCGCTGCCGGAACCTATGCCTGCCTTCCAAGCCTTCGAGAACGCCAAGGCGAAACGACACGCCTCTCTTAGGTCCTGTTCATGTGCCATGGATCCTTCCTTGAGGACGACACTGGGGGCCCCCGTTATGTCTGCATGACAGTACCTGTCCCCCGGTTCCATGTGCCTCCTCACCAGTTTCTCGTTGGATCTGGCATCTCGGCCACCGAGGATGAGAAATCCTCCACTGGAGAGGCTCCAGCGATACGCATCGAACCAGAACCTCTTCGGGGCCTTGAACACGGTCTTCTCCTCGGCGAGGCGGCCAAGGGATCGAACTTTGTCTAGGTCCTCTCGGCTTCTCTCCAAGGCCTTCTTGACACCTGCCATTTTGCTCGCCAAGGCCTTTCGCCTATCGTACATTAGCTTGGCGTTCTCATCAACGTCCCTTTCATAGTCAAGTTCAAGCTCAATACCCTTTGCCTTGAGGTGTACGATACGCCTTACTCTGTCCACGCCATCCCGCAGAGTCCCTTCCCTGGCGGACTGGAGGAGTTTAGCGACTTTCTGGTAGTCAGCGTAGAGATATTCCGCCGCGGTTCCCAGCCGCCCGATCTCGATCTCCAAATCACCGAGAGCCCTCTCCTGCCTCGCGATTCTTCTCTCGAACCTCTCCACGTCTTTGTCCTCAGGTCTGGCTTCTCCAATGGATTGTACGTACTCCCGGAGAGCTTCACTCACGGTTGCGAATCCCTTCGATTCATGGCCCTCATAGAATCTCAAAGGGAAGGGAACAACGTCGACTGGCACGCCGTCTAGGATTATCTGAGGTTGAGGTCTCTCCAACTGAGCTAGGAGTCCCGACACTGCCTCAAAAACCGCCGCTGTCTCACCGGGTCCGAGACGCTGTACCGGCGTGTCCTTGGGAATACCGGCTCTTAGGCACGTCTCCTCAGCGTAAAGGCCTCCCATCCCCAGCCCCGAGGCAAGTACCCTCACAAGGGGACCCCGGCGGTCGCCCAGCACTTCCCTGAAGCCCTCCAGGTCCAAGACAGTGGGGTCGATGAAGGCAGGCGGAGGGACGTAGGGCCTTTTCCTGCGAACCTCACGAGTTTTCCACTTTCCGTAACGGAGGGCGTGCAGCACCTCCGGGCCTCGGAGGAGCACCAGGTTTCCCTTTCCAAACATCTCAAGGACCAAGGTATACTCAGTCTCCTTTTCGAACCGAAGAAGGAGAATCCTGTCAAACCCTCGCTGACTGACTTCTCTCAGGATGGCGTTTCCCAGGGCCTTACGAATGCTCTGGGCTAGAGCCGGCGGCTCCTTTGGCTTCTCCATGTCCTTGCCTAGGTACAACCAGTTGCCGGGCTCGACGAAGACCTCATAGTGACCCGCTCTGGGCAGATTGAACTTCAGGATGAAGGAGGAGTCCCTCTGGTAGACCTTGTCGAGGTAGGCCCCCTGGAGCTCCGAAAGCTCCCTTGTGAGGACCCTGAGATCAAAGCTGGTCAGGCCTTCCTTCACGGCGTCATAATGGAGGGAGGCATTACTTAATTGTAGGCGGGGCCAGACCACCTCGGCAAATCTATAAGGCGAAGGTCTGATAGGAGGGGACTGGAGCAGGCCGTTGTGGCTCAGCTGGTAGAGCGACGCCTTGGTAAGGCG
>CAYFZX010000040.1:5566-11697 GCA_964347795.1 uncultured Methanomassiliicoccales archaeon | reverse complement strand
GTCAGACGGATTGGCACCGTCATCCTCCGTGGCAACAACGTCGTCACTATTGTTCCCCAGTGATATCCCAGGCGTGGAAAGTTATTAAGGTGCAATCGGTTTAGGCAGCGGGATGCAAGCCGTCGTTCTAGCTGGGGGCCTTGGCACCAGGCTCCGGCCACTCACCTATACTCGGCCCAAAGCCCTGCTGCCCCTCCTCGATAAGCCGATGGTCCTGCATATCATCGACGCCCTCCCTCGCGCGGTTGATGAGGTCATCATCGCCGCCAGTTACATGATAGAAGCCCTGGAGGACTACTTCTCCTCGTATCCTTCCGACCTCAAGGTAACCATAGTCGACGAGGAGGACCCTCTGGGTACGGGCGGTGCCCTGAAGAACGTGGAGGGCCTGATCGACGGCACCTTCCTCGCCCTGAATGGAGACGTAGTCAGTTCACTCGACATGCAGAGCCTGCTGGAGTTCCATCAGGGGCATAGCGGAATAGGGACCATCGCACTGTGGGTGGTGGAGAACCCCGAAGCCTTTGGCATCGTGGACCTCAGGGAGGACGGCAGAATCGCGAGGTTCTTGGAGAAGCCATCAACGGATCAGGTCTTCTCAAGGCTCGTGAACGCCGGTGTTTACGCCCTCCATGAGGACATTCTCGACCTAATCCACGAGGGGAGGCCTGTCTCCCTCGAGCGGGAGGTCTTCCCCGAGGCAATCAAAGAGGGTCTCTACGGCATGGTGTTCACTGGTTATTGGACGGACGCCGGCACCTTGAAGAACTACCTAGCTGCCACGAGGCTCTTGATGGACGAGTCTGGAGGCCGCGTCGCCAAAAGTTGCGTGGTACACGCTGAGGCCGAGGTCCTTGATCCGGTGGCGGTCGGTCCCAAGTCAATCCTTCGGAGCGGAATCGTTGGGCCGTACGTTAGCCTCGGACAGGGATGCGACATAGCGGGTGCCAAGGTGGCCAACTCCGTCCTCCTCGATGGCGTCATGGTAGAGGAGGGGGCTATCGTAGAGGACAGCCTAGTAGGCGCAGGCACGACCGTTGGCAGGGACTCGCGGGTTCAGGGGACTGTCGTGGCCGACAAGGCGCGGATTGAGAGGGGGTCGAGATACATCGGCGAGAAGGTGGGGCGGTGACCCGTCTCTTCGGCACCAATGGCATCCGGGGAGTCGTGGGCCAAGATATGACCGCCTCGCTTGCTCTCGATGTGGGGAAGGCCGTCGGGACCTACTTCCGAGGAGGTAACCTTGCCATCGGCAATGACACCAGGACATCAAGCCCTATGCTGAAGTCAGCGGCAATCTCCGGTTTGACAGCATCCGGATGCATTGTGGACGATGTCGGCACGTCGCCCTCCCCCGCCATCCAGTACTACATCAAGACTCACGAGCCAGTGGGTGGCATTATCATAACGGCCTCACACAACCCGAGGGAGTACAACGGCATCAAGGTCTTGGACGCTCATGGCATGGAACTTGCCAGGAGTTCAGAGGAGGAGATAGAGGGCGTTTTCTTCAACCGTTCGTTTGAGTCTGTTTCGTGGGAAAACGTCGGCCGGGTGCGTCAGGTGGGCCAGTGCAACCAGAGCTACTTGCGGGCCGTGGTGGATGGTGTCAACGCTGACCAGATCAAGAAGGCAGGCCTGAAGGTCGCCCTGGATTGTGCCAACGGTGCCGCCTCCTTCGTCTCGCCGTACATGCTCAGGAAGCTTGGATGTGAGGTGGCGACGCTCAACGCCCAGCCAGACGGTACGTTTCCTGGACATCCTCCTGAACCGAGGGAGGAGAACGTCCGCGAACTCACGGAGATGGTCGTCGACACCGGGGCAGATCTGGGCGCCGTCCACGATGGCGACGCTGACCGGGTTATCTTCATTGACGAGAACGGGAGGTACGTCCACGGAGACCGATCGCTGGCCTTGGTGGCAGGATACATGGTTGATCGAGGCGGTGGTGGCGTGATTGTCACACCCATCAGCTCTTCCAGTTGCGTGGCAGACGTGGTCAAGGTCAAGGGCGGCGAGGTGCTGTACACCAAGGTTGGCGCCCCGATCGTGGCTCGAACGATATTGGAGAAGAGAGCTGTCTTCGGGGGGGAAGAGAATGGTGGCCTCATTTTCCCACAACATCAGCACTGCCGAGACGGCGCCATGGGTCTGGCTGTGGTCTTGGAGCTTCTGGCCGCCACGGAAAGGGGTCTCAGCGACCTCCTAGCAGACATCCCCGTTTACTACCTGAAGAAGAACAGTATTCCCTACCCGTCAGAACTGAAGGGGAGAACCCTGAAGGCCTTGATCGAGGCCTTCGAGGGCAAGCGCATCGAGACCCTGGACGGCGTCAAGGTCCACTACGAGAACGGTTGGGCGCTCGTGAGGCCTTCAGGCACTGAGGCGATCTTCCGCGTCTTCTCCGAGGCGCGAACGGAGGAGGAAGCTTCCAAGATCAACGCTGAGGCCGTTTCTGTTCTCAAAGGAATCATTGGGCGGCTTGCCCGCGACGCTTGAGGAGCCAGCTCTACCGCACAAGCAGGAATAGCACCAAGGCCAGCACCGCGCCCAGGCTGGTAGTGAGTAGGTTGTTGGCCTTCTTCGAGATGAGTCCCCTGGTTTCCAGGGTTGCTCCCACGAAGCTGTCGAGCTGACATCCCACGAAGCCCACGGCAATTGGAATCAACAGAAGGGCTGGGTCGGGTGGAAATGTGATGGGCTCTCCCAGGGAAGAGGGGATGGCAGCCAAGAAGAGCCACGACATGAAGGTCGTGTATAGGGCGGCGAGGAGGGCTGCGCCCTGGCCCAACAAGGATATTCCGCCGTTGGTCCCCGGTTTCACCCTCTCCAACGTCGTGATCAGGTATGTTTCAGAGGATAGGACGCCGACCTCGCTGGCGAGGGTGTCCGCGGCCGCAACGCTGATAGCTGAGACAAAGAGGAGTCCCGCGAGAGGTTTGGGGAATCCCGGGAAACCCACAAAACCCGCCACCGCCAGAGAGGCGGGGGCTAGACCGTTTGCCAGGACATTGCTGAATCTCCTCTCCCCCCGGATGCCTTCTTGGGCGCCAATCGCCCTTTTCTGCTCGAACTTGTACTTGGTGGCGATGAAGCTGGTTATCAGGAAAACCAGTAGGAGAAACAGCCACAGAACGTCGCCAAAGATGCCTATGACAAAGCCAACGGCAAAAGCAGCTAGGGAGCCGTCCCACGTGAGAACGCCCCTGAGGTACGCGAGGCCCGCGAGGGCCGTACACAGGAGCGTAACGACAAGAACGGCTTCCCAGGCGACCATTGGGAGCCTATTTGGACTCCCTCTTAAAATTCTTGCTGAGCGGATCCTGGCAAAGAATGGGTGACTACGCCCACTTGTCGAGGCTCTTTTGCAGTCTCGCTGAGCGCCCTTCTCTGATCTTCGCAAGTGCGGACTTCACCCTGTCAGGAGAGAAGTCGAACTCGTCGCAGAGCAGGGAAAGGACGCCGTCCTCGTCCGGATCCCGCCAATTCAGTTGATATTCGTCGTTGACCTTGGGCTGCAAGAAGATTCCCCTCACCTCCTCGAAGTTCTCCACGGTGAAGTCCGCGACGGCGGCGACGGACTCCAAGTCAATATGGCTGTGTATGAGTTCCAGGGCCCGTTTGGGACCTATTCCACGCACTCCCTCGTTGAAATCGGTTCCAATGAGGATGGCCATGTCCACCAGCTGTTCCCGGGTGACTCCCATTCGTTTGAGGTTGTCATCTAGGTGTAACAGCTCCACATTGACTTCAACGTATTCCTGGCGCCTCGGGAGCTTTCGTCGGCCCGAGATCGCTAGGTTCTTCACGAGTCGGGGAG
Organism: uncultured Methanomassiliicoccales archaeon; assembly: GCA_964347795.1. Lineage (GTDB taxonomy): Archaea > Thermoplasmatota > Thermoplasmata > RBG-16-68-12 > JAJISG01 > JAJISG01. Next base: position 7,877 of record CAYFZX010000040.1, on the reverse strand, counting down.
AGCCGTACAGAAGGGAGTCGAAGTCCTGGGATCCCGTGGCCCACACGTCACCCTTTGAGGTCATGTAGCTTGCCTGTGCCTCCCCATCCTGGGGTGCATCCACGTGCGGTATTCCCATAAGTGCTAGAAGCTTCTTGGAGCTGCTCACCATCTCATCCGTGAGGCGCAGGGCCTGCTGCGCCTTCATCCTGGCCCGCTCCAGATCGCCCGCCTCCAACGCTTCCTTCCATTCCGCTTCCGCCCTCTCTCGGATTGAGGCCCTCCCTTCCAGGACTCGCTTCTTCAAAGGATGGGGCGGTCCATCGAATATGAAAGACGGGAGGATTCCTTTCTGGACCATCGTAGAGGTCCTGTAGACGAGGCCGCTCAGGTGGGAGGTGATTCTACCATAACGATCCATGAGGGGCGTTCCGTTAGGCTGCCTTATGATTGAAAGAAACTGATAGAGGGTGTTGTAGGCATCGATGGCGATACTCCTGCCCTTGAAGTCCGCCAATCGTCTCGTCTCAAACGTTACGATGCTCGTCAGGTCGACGCCCATGACCTCACGACCTACGGCTACGATGAGTATTAGATTTGTCCTTCAGGCAGGGTCCACGGCCATTGTGAATGTCTCGTCTCTGATCTCACAGTCCACCACGTAGCCGCTGTCCCCCGTGTCCTGAACGAACTTGATTTCCTTGGCGTTGACTTCCTCGATGATGTAGTCTCGGCGACTCAAGACGATGGCCTTCAGACTCCCTCCGGCAGCAATCTTCACCACGATGGGCTTCGTGTCTTCCAATGCCAGTTCCTTCCGGGCCTCTAGGACGATCCGAATGATCTCGTTGGCGAAGCCCTCGACTTTGGTCTCCTCATTCATCTGGGTATCGAGGAAAACCATCCCCCCGGGGAACTCCTGCACCACGACGTTGGGCGGGACGATGGCCTGAAACGTCACCATCCCGGGTAGGATCTGAACGACCTGACCCTCGATTCCCATATTGTACCCGCCCTTGTCAATGCCCGCCTTGATCTTCCAGGGGTCCTGGGACTTCAGGATCAACTGGATCTTCTTCGCCCAGACCTTGTACGCCTTCGACAGGGCGTCCTCGTGGATGATCATCTTGAGGTCCACGCCCCTCCAGATCTCTCCCTCTTTGAGGATGTCTGCCTCTTTCGCGTTGGCATGACTCATAATCATGGCCTTGAAGCTGCCGGCGGCGGCCGCCACCGTGGGATTCGCAGCCCGGATGGCAAGCCTGGGTACGGGCCAATGAAGCTCCAGCCCTGCCTTTCCTCGGGCCCTGTTGATGGCCTTGTCCACCTTCTTCACGATTTCGATATACTCCTTCAGGGCGAAATCGTCGGTTTCGATGCTGTACATGCCTCTGTCTACGGCGGAAGTAAGGACGCCAGCTCCCGCTGAGAGGCCTCCTCGTTGCATTCCCTCTTGGACTTGCTTCATCAGGGCCTGCGCCCGGACGCGACGCTCCTCGGGAGTCACTCCATACAGGAGGCTGGCTGTGATGGGGTTCGTTGACAAGGAACCGAGGTCCACCCCCTCGGCCTCCGTTACCAGCAGGACATTTCGAAGCACGCGTCGGAGTTGGTCCACAACTTTCGCGTTTGCCTTCCACTCCTCCAGCTCTTTCGCGAACCGGTCTTCCATCTCCTTCAGGAGCAGAATCATGTAGAGGGGGAGGAGCACGGGCTCACTTCCCTGGTAGATGGCGGCGAGGCAGGACCTCTCCCCTCTGACGGCAAGAACCCTCCGTTCCCCGTGGTCAGCTCTGTGAATCGCTGCTGCCCTGCCCTCGCCGGAACCTTGGGCGATGAAGTCGCTGACCAGCTGCGTGACGCTGGAAAGGGCCTCCTGATCTTGATCCTCCAGGTAGGTGCGACTCTCATGGATGAGGAGCTCCCCTGAGGCCAGGAAAAGGAGTGCATCCTGCACGAGGTAGCTCTTCTTCGGGGCGACGGCCATTTCCCTGATGTCTCGCATTACGAAGGGCGCGTCGTCCAAGGACCTTTTGTAGCTGACTTCCAGGTCTATGGCAACCTCCCGATCAACCTGAGGCCAGAGACCCAACTCAAGACGTTTGGCCTCGTCGGGCTCCAGTTTCTCGATAGTGGTGTCGCCTTTCACCTTCACGTCGCCACCCAAGCCGACCTCCACGTCCTTGGCCGACCAGTTGCCCCTGTTGATGACCTCAAGGACAAGCCTATTCCAAGTGCCTGCCTGGAGGCCGGTGGGCGGTATCTTGACCAGCAGCCTGGGCTCCTTCCCTTCTAGGGTGCCTTCGATCTGGGCTAGCGTGGTGTCCCGGGC
>CAYFZX010000040.1:0-5466 GCA_964347795.1 uncultured Methanomassiliicoccales archaeon | reverse complement strand
GTGAGGTCCAGGCCGAGGGCCTTCCCGCCGGAGATAAGGCTCAAGGCGGCGCTTAGCGCGGTCTCCGTGTCCTCAGGTCCTCGGATCACCTCCTCCGAGGTGTAGAATATGAGTTTCCGGATAATGGCGTCGATGCCCTCGATCTCGCTGAGGAGGCCAGACCATTTTTCGAGCTTCTCCCCATACTCACGCTCGATTTCATTGATGATTTCCGCCATATACAGCGGTAGGAGCTTTGGCTCTTCTCCGAGGAGGACACAGGCCAGGTAGGCGAAGGCACCCCGTTCGATGATGATCTTGCTCTCCCCGAACTCCAATCTCTTGAGGCCCACCGTAGTCCTCTGACGGAAGGAGTCTCTGACGAAGTCTTGGACAACTGTCAGCATCCCGCTGAAGATGTCCTCATCGATTTCGTCCAGGGGCTTCCGTGACTGGTGGTTGACCAGGCGTCCGTCGGAGTGGACGAGGAAGACGTCCTCCACCACATACGTTCCCTGCGGGGAGACCCTCACCTGTCCCCGTTCCGCTGCCAACACCTTCTTCTTGTCGAAGTACCTCAGGAAGGTGACGTCGACATCGATTGGAATCTCCCCCGATTCCTTGGGCTTGACCTCCAGCTCGACGGCTCGCCTCTCCCCAGGGGCGATCCTCTCGATGGGCTGCAATCCGCGGGCCTCCAGGTCGCCCCGAAGGGTGACGTCCACGTGACGTGCCGGAGCCTTCCCCACGTTCTCCACGAGGATGCGATAGCGGTTCCAAGCGCCCTCTTCAAGTCCTTCCTCCGGGATTTCCACGGCGAGTTCTGGCTCGGCCTCCTGGACAAGTTCCTTGATGGACTTCACGAGGAGCTTCTTGGCCGTGTCTAAGGACCCGACGGCCACGGCCGGTTCGTCCGCCATGGCTGCCTCAGCCTCCGAAATGAGGGTCGCGGCCTCCTTCACATCTGCCCCGAGACGCACGGCCATCTCCATCTCGTCTCGGACATCCTCCATCAGGGCCTCTGCACCACCGGCCTCTTGGCCGAGCTGTATCATAACCTTGGCTATGATTTCCTTGACCTCCTCCGTCTCTCCCCCGTCAACCTTCGCCTGGGCCCTCTGCAGCAGGTCCAGCGCGCCTTCGAGTCGGTCGGTCATCTCCTGTGTCTCGGCGGAAGCCTCCAAGGCAGGAGCAGACCGGACATCCTCGAGGAGGCTGCTCAGACTGTCTGCCAGTCGCTTAGCCTCATTCAACTCTCCCCTGCCCGCGGTCTCCTCAATCTCTTCGAGGACGGACTCAGTCTTCGATAACACTACACCTCTGGTCTGCAGATCCTCCAGGTCCTCCTTGATTGAGGCCAGGTAGGAAGCGACATCGTCTCCAGTCGACTTCTGGCGTGCGTCGTCTACGATGTCACTCATCACCTTGCAGTATTCCAGTGCCTCGACAAACCGACCATCTTTGAAGGCGTTCTGAGCGGTGTTGAACACCTGCTGTCCCCTCTCTACAGACAACCCCTCGTCTGCCGCCTTCTCGACGTTCTCCCCCATCTTCTGGAGCAGTTCCTGAGCGGCAGTTTCCAGGCCAGATGCCAGAGCCTCGCCCATGTCCTCAACCGCGGCGAGGCTTGTCTCGGCATCTTCGAAGTTGCCCTCCTCCAGTGCTTCTTCAATCTCCTCCAGCGCCTCCTCGCCGCCCTCGATCGTAATGTCAGCCCGCGAGAGGTCCTTCATCACCCTGCGAAGGTGGGACAACCGACCCTCAAGCTGCGTCATCCTCACTCCCACCTCGGCGTGAGCGTCCTCTATGAACCTCTCCATGGAACTCTTGGCCTTCCGCTCGGCTAGCTTGGCCACCTCGATGGCCTCGTCGTAGCTGCCTTTTCGGAACAGATCCTGGGCGTTGCTAAGAAGTTCCTCAGCGTCGGGAATCCTCTCCCAGTGTTTGGCCGCCTTCTCGAGTCTCAGCCTGGCAGAGGCGATGACGTCTCTCGCTGCGGTGACCAAGCTGCCCTTGACATCGGAGGCCATCTCCTCCAGCTCCGTCAGCAGAGGTGAGGCTCTTGCGGCGTCGCGGTCCTCGATTGCGGCCTCCGCCTCGCTCAGCTTTTCTCCGGAGTCGCTGACATCGATTCCTGCCTTAGAGAGTTCCTCGAGGAGGCTCTTCACTCTGACGAACTGGCTCGAAACCGTTTTGAGAGCCTGGGCCTGGGCCCCAAGCTCCTCCCGGATGACCTCGGTCTTGGCCGCCTCCACCTTCCTTTCAAGGTTCAGCAAGAGGTCCAGGGCGAGTTCAAGTTGTCCTTCGTCCAGAGATTGTCGAATCCTGGTTAGGTCGTCTTTCGCCACTTCCTCGCCTTCGGCCTCCTTCAGGAGGGCCTCAAGATTCCCAAGTCTGACGGTCGAATGGTTACGCAGAGAGTCCCGCATGCTGCCAACAATCTCTGCCGTGACCTGAAGTCGAAATCTTAGATTGGTGGCATCATCTGCTTTGAGGGCATCTTCTGTCTTGGATACGGCCTCGACAAGGGGGGTGGGATCGATTCCTCCCCTCTCCAATACGGCACAGAGATCTCGGGCCTCCTCAAGCTTCTCCCCGGCGGCCTCAAGTTCAGCCGCTGACCGCATCTCCTCTAGTTCGGCGGCTGCTATCTCATCGAAGTGTTTCTTCCGGGCGCTCTTGCAGTCCTCCAGCGCTAGTCTCGCCAAGTCCAGGGCTTCGAATGAGTTCTCATCGGCCAGGGCCTTCTTCGCCCTGACCTGGAACTCCGCGGCTTGAGGGACTTTCACGCCGGACTCTTCCAGTTTCTCAAGCTCCTCCTTGAGGTCGTCGATAGCCCGCTCAGCAGAATCCCTGACGGCCTCCTCCAAGCCTTCAGCCACCTCTCCCGCTCGGGAGAGGAGTTTCTGAGCCTGGGTGAAGTCCCTGGATTCCAGGGCCTCCTCGGCCCGCTCCACGAGACCGACGGCGGCACTCACCTCGATCCCGGCGACCTTCAGTTGTGCCACGAAGGTCTTCAGGTCCCCGATCCCTCGGAGCACCTTGTTCTCCTCCCTTGTGGCTTCCGCCTCGAACTTCGCCTCCACAAGGGCGTCGATGTCAGTGTAACGTCCACGCCCGAGGGCCTTCTCAACCTCGGCCAGCAACTCCCGGGCTCCCAGGGCGCTCACCCCGCCATGCCCCGCTTGCTCTACGATTTTCTCGACCGTTACCGTAATGAGCTCCTTCTCTCGATCCCGGCGAGCCCTCCGGGCTGACCGCCTGGCGGCCACGACTCGCTGTCGGAAGGCACTCCAGTTCTTCTGCTCGAAGGCCTTTCCCGCCCCTTCCGCGGCCTTCTCCACCTTTGAAGTATCAGCCTTCATAGACCGGAGTTCGTGCAGGTCTGCCTTGAGGAGGTCCAAGGATTCCCTGGCCTTGCGAATGCGCGAAGCCTCGTCAGCGGCCTTTCGACAACGCTTCAGGCTCGCCTGCACCTCGCTGAATTTCCCTCTCTCAAGAGCCTTCCAAGCCGCTTCCAGGTGCGGATTAGCCTCCTCGACCTCCGACCCCTCCTTGGCTTCCTCCTTTAGGAGCTTCTCAACGCTGTGTATCGAGTCCTCTGCGATTCTCGCCCGCCGCGCCTGGTCTGCCAATTCTCGAGCCAGCTTGGTCCACTTCTGAACATCGGCGTAGATCCCCGACTTGAGGGCCTTTCGGGCACTCTTGAGGTTGTCCTCAGGCTCCGTCACGTCGGCCCCGCGGTTCGCTGCCTTCCCGATCTCCTTCTCAGCGCCTGTGATGAGCTGGACTGCGTGAGCCCGTTTCCGAGCGTAGTCCGCGGCTACGACCGCCCGTTTGAGGAGGTTCTGGCCCTGCCCAATTTCACCCATTCTGAGGGCTTCTTCCGCCGACTCAAGGATCTCTGTGGCTTTGGTGATGTCGCCGCCTCTCTCCCTCGAATAGTTGATCTTCTTCCTCGCGGCGTTGATGCTCTTCTCCAATTGCTTGATCTTTCCTGAGAAGGAGACGCCCTTCTTAGCTGAGGATAGGATCTGGGCAAGGTTCGCAAACTGGGCAGATTCCACCCGTGCTTCTAGGTCCTTGATGATGGCGTCCGCGTTCTCGATGGGGACACCGAGCCTGGATGCCTCCTTCATTTCCTTTCTCACGGCGGCGATCTTCTTCAGCCATCCCCTTCGGCGTTTCGCCAGCGACAGGGCCTTCTTCAATGCGTGGCCCACCCTGGAAGCCTCGGGCAGATCCCCCTCCTTCAGGGCGGCCTGGCCCTTTGTCAGCAGTTGGCGAGCCAGCTTAAGGTCCAGTCCCCCGGGCTTCCCCCCCACCTCACTGCCGAGTTCTTTGAACAGCTTCTCAGCAGCCGCCTGCCCCAATTTCTTGGCTCGAGTCTGTCGACCGGAGCCGCAAAAAGGGCACGACTCGGACTCCTTCTCAATGGTTGAGTCACAGAGGGGGCAGGCAGTCACTTGACCTACTCCAACGGGGGGAGGTGGCATTTTAGGATTGGATGCGTGTATAAATCTGCCTTTATCGTTATCAGTCTCGATATACTCCGAAGAATTGTGGCCCAAACGGAAAGCCGTGTCCGAACCCTGATAAAGGGGCTGGGGTGACCGCTTCTACTCAAGTAGCGGGGACAGGATGATGAGGGATGCCCCAATCCAGACCGTCAGGCCGATGATAAGCAGTATCCCACCGAAGCCGAGGACCGCGTTGGCAAGGATGATGCCCACGGGGATGATGACGGAGACGAGGGCGTAGATAAGTTTCTCAACCCAAGGTTCCAAAGTCGCTTCTCCTGTCTCTCACTGGATGGCCTGCAGAGCGTTCTCTCTCATCCTGGCAATGCGTCGCTTCACACGGCCCCCATATATCGCGGTGCCCGCCACGAAAACTCTGGCCCCTGCCTTTGCTGCATGCCCGACAGTGACCTCGTCGATGCCTCCGTCGACCTCAAGCTCTACGCTGAGACCTGCCTGGTCTATGAATTCACGGGCCTCCTCCACTTTCGGCATGACCTCCATCATGAACTTCTGGCCCCCAAATCCGGGCTCGACAGTCATAATGAGAAGAAGGTCCACCATCGGAACAAAGGGCTTCACGGCCTCGAAAGTGGTGTTGGGTTTGATTGAGATGCCAGGTTTGACTCCCAGCTCCCGTATGGCATGCAGCGTGTCCTCCACCTCTTCCTCCGCCTCCAGGTGGATGGTCAGGATGTCGGCTCCCGCCCTCACGAAGTCCTCCACGTAGCGCCTCGGCCGCTGGATCATGAGGTGCACGTCAAAGGGCAACGTCGTCAGTGGCCTAAGGGCGGAGATGACAGGGGGACCGACGGTCAGGTTGGGGACAAAGTTCCCGTCCATAACGTCAACGTGGGCATAGTCTGCCCCACCGACCTCGATCCTCTTGATCTCGTCTCCAAGCCTCCTGAAGTCGGCGGCCAAGATGGAGGGGCAGATCTTGATCATTCAACCCGCAAAGGCCGTC
>CAYFZX010000039.1:0-12036 GCA_964347795.1 uncultured Methanomassiliicoccales archaeon | reverse complement strand
GGGTGCTTGTCTGGCATGAGATTGTGAACGATTCCTTCGGAGGGCGAAAGATCTCGGTCACGTACTGCCCTTTGACGGGCTCCCAGCTGGCCTTCGAGGGAGAGGCAGGCAACCCGACCCCCGTCACCTTCGGGACCACGGGGAACCTGGTCAACAGCAACCTCCTCATGTACGACAGGCAGTCAGACAGCAACTGGCCCCAGATCCTGGCGACGGCCATCAACGGGACACGAAGGGGGAAGGCCCTCCAGGAGGTCCCCTTGGTGTGGACGACGTGGGCCTTGTGGAAACAACGCCACCCCGACACTGTGGTCCTGAGCACGGACACGGGCTTCCTGAGAAATTACAGTCATGACCCGTACGGGTCCTACGATCCAAATCCCCAGAGCTACTACAGCGACTCCAGCCTCTGGTTCCCCGTCTTGAACAGGTCGGATCGCTTCCCCTTGAAGAAGGTCATCATCGGCGTCAGACAGAACGGAATGCACCTGGCTGTCCCGTTGGAGGAGTTCCGGCCCGTAGCGGTCGCCAACGTCGGCGTCGGAGGCCAACCGCTCGCCCTGTTCTACGACCCATCCTTGGACACCATCGGGGCCTTCAGGAGGACGGCGGAGGAACAGACCCTCTCTTTCGAGCTTCGGAGCGGTGGGATTGTGGACATCCAGACGGAAACGCTGTGGTCATCCGACGGAGTCGGGCTCGAGGGACCTTTCCAAGGGGTCTCCTTGCAGCGTGTGAACGCCTTCAATGCCATGTGGTTCGCTTGGTATGCCTTCCACCCCGATACCGCGGTGTACGGATAGGAGGAGAGATGACCAGGCGAGGCCGGGAGGCAGTTCGAAGGCTCAAAGAAACCCTCGCATCCCCCAAATTGCGGCGCCTTGCCTGGCTGTCTGGCATCGCCTACGTCCTCCTCTACCTCTTCTCCATCGGTCACCTGGTCATCAGCCCAGGGGTGACCCCCTTCCCCGACAGAGGTGTCCTGTTCTTCACCGGGCTGGAGAATCTTTGGAGGGAGCGAGCGCCCTACAACTTCGAACCCATCGGCGTATTCCAGCCCTTTGAGGGCTTCGCCATCTTCTTGGCGGTGCCGAACCTCCTCCTCGGAATCGCCCTTGGCTTCCTCTTGGGACTCAACGTCTCCACCTTGCTGTACGGTTACGCCCAGGCAAAGGCGTGTGGCTTAAGGTCCGTCTCGGGCGTTTTCGCCAGCATCCCGGCCTTCTTGACTGGTTTCGCGTGTTGTACGCCCACCTTCGTCTTCCTTCTCGGGACTGCCTTCGCAGCCAGCTTCATTGCCCTCTTGGCTTGGTTCATGCCCGCCGCCATCGCCGCCCTCGTTTTGGCTCTGGCGTGGAATCTCCTGAGAAAACTTCCCTCCCCTTCCCACGGGGAGCAGGCCTCGGAGGCTTGACATTCGTGCCAATTGGAGATCGGTAGTCACGCGGAGGGCCGTGCCTGGAGCAGCGGCTCTGCCTAGGCGAGCCGAATCATCCGCCAGGACCCGGAAGGCTTGACCGCGTGCGTGGGTCGGGCCTGTACAACCCTGAGCGGGTCAGCCGCGCTCGTCGATGGGAACATACTTCAGGCCCATTTCTCCCATGTACTGGGCCAGGGGCCGGATGAGCTTGTTGTCCGCCAGCTGCTCCATGATGTGGGCGCACCACCCCGCAATCCTCGAGATGGCGAAGATGGGAGTGTAGAGGTCGATAGGGATCCCGAGCACGTAGTACGTCGAGGCAGAATAGAAGTCAACGTTGGGGTTGAGCCCCTTCTCCCGCATCATGACATCCTCGATCACTTTGGAGATGTCGTACCAGAGCGTATTGCCCGCTGCCTCACCGAGATCCTTCACAACCCGGGCGAGTTCTTCGGCCCTCGGGTCCATGGTTTTGTACACGCGGTGACCAAAGCCCATGATGCGCTCGCGGTTGGCGAGCTTGTCCAGGATGTACTTCTCAGCCTTGTCGGGGCTGCCGATCTCCTTGAGCATCTCCATGACGCGCATGTTCGCCCCACCATGAAGAGGCCCCTTCAAGGTGCCAACGGCCGCCGTGACGGCGGAGTAGACATCGGTGAGCGTCGAGGCAGTGACCCTCCCGGAGAACGTGGAGGCGTTGAAGCCGTGATCGGCGTGCATGACCAGGGCCATGTCCATCACCCGAGCGGACGTCGGGTTTGGCTTCTCCCCCCGCATCATCCACAGGAAGTTCGCCGCGTGACTGAGCGACATATCTGGTTCGACGTACTCCTTCCCGTTTCTGAGCCTTTCCCAGGCCGCGATGATGGAGGCGAATCTGGCTGTGAGCTCCAGAGAGGTCTTGAGCTGTTCCTCTGGGGAGGGGGCTTCAGCCTGGCCTGCGAGGTTGCCCAAGGCGGACACCGCGGTCCGCAGGATATCCATCGGGTGGGCTTTCCGCGGCCAGTGACCCATGCAGGCAATGAGGTCCTCTGGTAAGGGCCTGTGCTTCGCCAGCCGTTCGCTAAACTCCTTTAGCTGCTGTTTGGTGGGCAGGTACCCGTTCCACAGCAGGAAGACAGTCTCCTCGAAGGTGGACTTCTGCGCCAGCTCGTGGATGTCATAGCCCTTGTAGACCAGCAAGCCCTTCTGTCCGTCGACGAACGAGTTCCGCGACTCATCGACAATGATCCCAGCCAATCCCTTGGCGATTTCCATTTCTTACCACCACCTTGGAAACGGCGTTCGATTCACACAGTGGTTGGGCTGGACATAAGGCCCAGTGCATACATGGACTCTTCGACTGTAGAATACTTACACCTACCGTAGCCGAGGCTGCCGGCCAGAGGGTTCACGCCACACGGGCACCCAACACACTCTCCCTGTCCGGGGTAAGTAGCACGACCGTCCCGTCGGACTCGACGGCGCCCAAAACCAAGACCTCCGAGAGGAAGTTCGCGATCTGCTTCGGCAGGAAGTTGACCACGGCCACCACCTGACGACCGAGGAGGTCATCCTTTGAGTACCAGGCCTTGACGGCAGCGGAGGATTTCCTGATGCCCAACGGACCGAAGTCGATGCGCATCCTATAGGAGGGTTTTCGGGCCTCCGGGAAATCCTGGACGTCCACTACCTTGCCCACACGCATCTCTACCTTCTCGAAATCCTCCCACGGAATCGAGGTCATTGGGGCTGTAAGGAAGACTGCGGTATAGGCCTGACCCTCAGGGCGGGTGGTCCGCGAGTGGGTTCCGGCCCTTCAAAAGGGTACGAGCCTCCCGTCCTGAATCCTCTGCTTCCTCCAGTCGAGATCCCTCGCCAGAGAATCGTGAGATGCCATGACCACGGTCCAGCCTTCCCGTCTCAGGTCCTCTAACAGTCGGAGAAGGTCGCCGGCGGCCTCCTCATCCAGGGAGGCCGTGGGCTCGTCAGCTAGTAGCAGCGAGGGTTCGTTGGACAAGGCCCGGGCCACCGCAACCTTCTGGCTCTCCCCCATGCTGATCTCCGCAGGCTTCCTCTCCGCCAGGTCCTCCAGGCCAAACCTCACCATCAGCTGGTCCGTCCGCGTCTCTGCATCCGACCGGTGGTTGAGCTTCATGGGGAGCATGATGTTCTGCCTGACGGTGAGCTCCTCCAGGAGGTTGTGATCCTGAAAGATGAATCCCATCTTCCTCAGACGAAGCTTGGTCCTCTGCCTCGGTGAGAGGGTGGTGACCTCACGGCCCTTTAGCTTGATACTCCCCTTGTCGGGCAGGTCGAGGCAGCCAAGAAGATTCAGGAGGGTCGTCTTCCCACTGCCGTTCCGCCCCCAGACGACGGTTCCACCTCCGGTCGGGAGGTCGATATGGGCCCCCTGGAGAACCTGCACGACTCCGTCATAGCTCTTCCAGAGGTCATAGGCCTCAAGGACAGGGGAAACCATCGAGCCTCCTGTAGGTCTGCTTCAGCATGTAAGGCCTTCGGAATCCAACGTTCTCCATTGGCGCGCTCACATCCAAAACTCGTTGCCATCCAGGTCCTTCAGGATCGCGTAGGTGCCAAACCACTCCGTCGTAAGGTCTTGGGCGAACTCCACGCCCTTTGCCTTCAGCTCCTTGTATGTCCCTTCCTGGTCGTCGCAGCGGAAGGCAATGCCCGTGTTCCCCCCCGGCTCGTCGCCATACCACTCCTTGCACCGTTCGCAGAGGTGCAACATGAATGCGGCACCGGGGGGCTTCGCCGTCACCCAATGACCCTGCACATTCACCTCGAATCCGAGCATCCGGCGGTACCACTCTGCGGCCTTCTTGGCATCCTCCACCAGAACGGCTGTAGAAACAATCTCCTCGATCATGACTCCACCCCATCCACGAGAACAGCCATCGAGGCAGTTTACCTTAATTCTTGTGCGCCTCCGGCCCGACCCAATCCCTCGGACTTCAGGACCGTCAGGAATCTGGGATAAGCCTAATTAGGTTGAGAAAGTTGACACGGCCAGCCTCGAAGGAGATGGGAGCATTCTGTTCCGGCTGGCGACCCGGTTCAACTGGAGGGTAGGAGCCACGGTGCTGGGCATCGCAGTGTGCGCCATGTACGCCACCGGGGCCATGGTCCTCACGGATGGATTGCAGGAAGGGAGCGGTTCGGTTGTCGCGGGGCTTCGGCTTGGTCCCTTCCTAGCCTTCAAGGGCGGCTTTCCCAGCGACGAGCGTTTCTACCATCCGGACGGGTTGACGGGAAACTACAGCGTGGGGGCACTCGACGCTGCCAGCATGCTACTGGGGAACGTGACGTTCCCCATTCGGACCTTCTTCCTGGAGGATCCGCGGAAGGTCGGGATGGTTCAACCGGATCCCCAAGACGCTTACCTCTCCCCCTCGTTGGCCGCCAGTCTCAACCTTGACCCAGGGGCAAACATTACCCTGGCAACTTCCTACGCAGAGGTGGGGTTCACCTTCCGAGACCTCCTAAGGGCCCCCCTCCTCCTGCCGGATCAATGGATTCTCGTCCCGGTGGCCGACCATGAGGTCCTGCACCCGATTGCCCTGGACGTCTACAACTTCGTGCTGCTACAGGAGAGGAGCGATGCCCTCCACCTACAGCGGATGGGGTTCAGTGTCCTCTCCACGGCCTCGGCAGGGGATTTCTTTCTGAATGGGCTGTCGGAGGCCAGGAGGATCGTCCAGAACATCGTCGTCGTAAGCTCCGTCGCCATCGCCGCCCTCGTCTTCAGCCTGCTCTCCTTGGAGGCTCGCTATCGACGCGACGAGATGGTCACCCTCCGGGCGCTGGGGATGGATGGACGGGGCATGATGGGGTTGTACGGCCTTCAGACGGCCTTCGTCGTTGCTGTCGGGACGACGCTAGGTGTGGCCTTGGGAATCGTCGTGGCCAACGGCCTCGTGTCCTTCGCGCCTTTCTTCGGCCTGCCTACCATCGTCCAGCCGCAGGTCACCTTCACCGGCATCCTCCTCCCGCTCCTCTCATCCCTGGCCGCGGGGGCCCTTGGTGGAACGGCGGCGATTCTCGTGGCCCTCCGGAGGTTCTCTCGTGGAGCTTAAGGGAGAACTCTTTCTCATCCTCCTCCTGAGCGCCGCTCTGCTTTCGGTCTCCGTCCCCTACTACGCTAGCCTAGCAGAAGCACCTGAGGAGGTGTTCTTTGGGGAGGGGGTCTTCATGCTCAGCCAGGCATCCTCGGCACATCCCTTGACCGAGGATCTTGTCGCGGACCTGCGGGAGCAGCCCTGGGTCAGTGGGGTGAGCCCGGAGATATATGCATTCCTCTCTATCAACTCCCGCCCCGTCGTCGCTAGGGGGGTGGAAGTGACGGCGTTTCTCCGGGTGGAGGAGGGGGCAGAACCCGAATTGGAATTCGGCGACAGATTCCTCCTTGTGGGCATGAGGCTCGCCGCAGAGATGGGCTTGGGACCAGGAGACTCACTGCTAATCCCCGGGTCCTTTCGGTCTGTGATCCTTGAGGCCCGGGTGGACGACCTCCTGGACGTGGAGGGGGCGCCAGGCGACGAGATGATCCTGGACCTGCCCAGGGCAAGGACGTTGACGGGGATGAGAACCGGACAGTACCACATGGTGAGAGTCCGGGCGACGGACGGCCAGAAACTCCTTGAATTCCTTGCCAGCTCCGGGGCCAACGTCCTCGTGGGCGACGGCGTGGACAACGTGCAGGTGGAGGACGGCGCAGTCAAGGACGACCGCATCGGAGCGCTCCTACTCACCAACCCCGACCTCGCGCGGGAGTTCGGCAGGAGCTACATCAACTCCCTGGCCAAGTACAGTGGGAACAGTCTTCAAGTCGTCGTCCTCGGCATGCAAATCCTTACCTTCGTCCTGTTCCTGCTCATCCTCGCCTCCTCCCTAGTCCGTTTCCTCATGGAGAACCGCAGGGCCATCGGCCTCATAGTGGCCATCGGCGGCACCTTCCCCTCTTTGATCTCGATCTACGGGGGGCGCATTCTCGCGCTCGGGCTTGGGGCGGGACTGTCAGGAGTCCTTTTGGGGGCGGGTCTTGGCGTCCTGCTAGAGACCTCTTCCGTCTTCACGTTTCTCGGCCATGTCCTGCGCTATGATTTCGACCCGATGACTGGACTATACCTATTCACCATCTACGCGACAACCCTTGTCCTGATCGTCCTGGTGTTCCTGGCCTTCCTCCAGCACCAGAGGCCGCGGGACCTCCTGAGGGAGGCTCCGGAGCGTTCGCTAGGGGAAGGGCAGGTGGTGACGGAGTGAAACGTCACCTCATCCCGCTGGCCGCGGTTCTTTCCGTGGCAACGGCAGCAAGGCTCCTACAGCTCCTCCAGTCCTCCCTGCCCTTCAACATCGACAGCTACGCCCAGATTTCCATCGCGTCCGGTATCCTGGATACAGGCCAGTGGGGCCTCAACGAGGGCTCCGCGAATGCCTACAACCTGAAGATGCCGTTTCTGCCCCTCTTCCTGGCCACGACGTCTGCGGTGACGGGGATCGACCCTCTGACCCTCTCGACCCCACTGGCGATCCTCGTCTCGCTCATCGGGATAGTGGGCGTGTACGCCCTCACCTATGTGGTTTCCAGAAGACGGGGAGTGGCCACCGCTTCGGCCCTGGTCTTGGCCCTCCTTGGATCCTACATTTTCCTGGCTAGCACCCTCATGAAGGAGGCCCTCGCCCTCGCCCTTCTGCCCCTCCTCGTTCTGCTCTTCCTGCGAAGACTTGATTGGCGGATGCGGACCCTGGCCGCCTTGATCCTCCTTATCCTCCCGCTCATTCATCACCTTGCCACGCTGATGGGCTACGGTTTCGTCAGCCTGACCCTCCTGCTGCAGCACGCTCAGACCTACTGGCAACGGCGCTGGTCCTGGAGGAACCTCGCTTTGGACCTCGCCCTGGGGCCGGCCCTCTTCTCCTTCGGCTTCTGGTACTACACCTTCGTCAAGCTGGAGTTCTTCACAGACGTCTGGAGGACAAATGAGGTTGCCCTCTTCGTCTCAACAGCTGTCCTCGTTGCGGCGGGGGGCCTCCTCCTGATGTCCCGCCGGCGCGCCAGGCCCTGGTTCGCCCTCTCCAAGACTCGATTGCTCCCTAGTCTGCTGGATCAGAAGTCCCTCGCCATCCTTGGGGCCCTGCTGCTGGTCCTGGCGAACTCCCAAAGGGCCCTTTTCCCAGGCACCGTGCTCACCTCCCCCCTCCTCCTGGGCGTGGCCCTGGCCTATGTCCCCTTGGCCGTCCTCGCCCTGACTGGCGTCAACGTATACCGCCTCTCGCGGGGTACCGTGAAAGCCGGCGTGCTGGCCCTAATCCTGGTCCCCTTTACCGTCATCCTCTACGCATTCCTCAGGGGGCTTGACCCCCTGTCCCATACCTTGGCCTACCGCTCATTTGACTTCCTGGACTACGGACTGGCCATCGGAATCGCGACCGCGCTCCTCCGCAAGATGAGTCCCGCCAAGCGGACAGTCCTCGCCGCCGTCGCCTTCACGGCCCTTCTGGCCACCCTCCCTCTTGCCTACGATACAGAAAACGTCTTCCAAGTCCAGAACACAACTTACGAGTACGAGCTCTCTGCCATGGCCCGATTGGGCGTAGATGGTGAACGGGGGGTGCACACGGATCAACGGTTGGGAGAGGTCCTAGCCATGGCCTTCGGCGTTGGGGGAGACCCTACACTTCCGTTCAGGATTGTCCAGGGACAAGCGCTACAGCCCGGTTCCATCTTGCTCATGGAAGCGAATTGGGCTACCCGGGGGGCCCAGGTCCATCCCCAGCCTTTCCTGCCCATCGGCGAAGAGCGCTTGGCGTACCTCCTGACTGAACACGACCTGATCTACCACAGCGGTGACTCTGCCAACGCCCTTTTTGTCGTCCTCACAACCGGATGAGGGTCTCGGAACTCAAGTCCCTCCCCCAAGTTTCGAAGGTCGAGGCAGTTTGCGCTTGGGCAGAATCGTTAGGAAACGCTTAAGTAAGGGGAGCCTGAATACACGCGCGGGATGCAATGATCATTAGCTTCGCCATCTCGACCATTTCGAGTGCCGTTGTGGCCTCAGTCATCGGCGGAACCCTCGGTGGCATTGCCGTTGTAGCCCTCATCTTTCTCTTGGTCATGAAGGAACTGAGTAGCGCGGAGGTGGAGTCGGGCAGGGCGAGCAAGACGTTGGAAACCCTCTCCCGCTACGTCGTGATGCCCATCATCCCCCTGCTGCTGGTCTTCGCCGTCATCGTTGCCGTGAAGGTCTGGGAGGTCCTGTAGTTCTCCGGTCCAGGTGCCGCGGCCCTACCTTCCCTGCCCATCCTGTCTTCGTCCGATGGACCACATCACGTTATCAAGTCTGCGAGAAATGCAGAAACCCTTATGGTATGGCTCATACCCCTCTACCCACATGAATGAGAGGGGGCTCCGCAGCGCTTTTCCTCCCGCCCTAGCCGCCCTCATACTCACTCTTCTCGCCGCTGCCTTCATGGCCTACTACACAGAATATACCTATAGCCAGCGAGTCGGATTCGAGACCTATACGTCTCTTGGCAAGGGCCTTGCGGCCGTCCTGGGGGCGGCCATCGTGGGGATGGCTGTGGTAACCCACTCGATAAGGCTGAGGAGAGAGCAGCTGGAGAGCCGACTCATGCGGTGGCTTGAAGCCCAAGGAGGGTTCATTCTCGGGGAGTGGGGCGATGATGTGGAGCAGGCCCTCTTGGACAAGGAGGTCGAGATCTCGGCGGACGAGGAGACCACGGAGGAAGTAGGCGTGGTGGAGGCCCTGGAGGAGCGGAGCGGCCTCCTCAGGATGAGAAAGTATGCCACCAGGCTCTTTGGCGTGCCGGTCGCCGCCTTCATTGCCCTGGCAGGAATCTCACTGTGGGCCATCCCCGCCTCGGTGGCTTTCCTCCGAGTCAGCTATCCGCTCCTGGGAACCACTCTGATCTGGTTCGCCAGCTACGGGACAGGCGCGGCCCTCGCCATCCTCATCGCGGTCATCATGAAGACCGCGAGGGTCTAGGGTACCTACCTCAGTCTTCCCGTTGTCGCGACCCGACGAAGATTCGTCTTGCGGTAGAGCTTGTGGCGCAGGGTCATGACCGCGATGGCCATTAGGCCGACAAGCTCCCCCGCCACGATATAGGGGTCATGCAAGAAGAGCGGCAACATCAGGCCCTCGCCAGGCACAAGCTCGGGCGGATCAAGTCCCAGGAAAGGGAACAGGAATACCCAGGGCTGCTCCCACACTCTGTCCAGCAACAGGTGCGTCCACGCTCCGATGGCCACGAGGGTCAGCACACTGCGAGCCGACTGGATGGGTGCGCTTGCCACGGGACGCCGTGACCACAGCAGCAGCACGATGGTGAGGAGGGCATTGAAGATCAGGCTGTGCCCCACGCCCCTTCCCTCTCCGAGGCCGATGAAGAAGAACAGGGGCTTGTCGATGAGATCCGGCAGGAAGGCACCTAGCGCAATGAGACGGAAGTCTACGTGGGGGAAGTAGTGCCCCCGCCTTGAGAGGAATTCGCCCAAGGCGGCCGTTATGCCGAGATGCCCCAACGGGAACAAGTGGATTCCTGTTTCCTCCTGATGGTGATGAACCTTTCGGTGTCACAGGCCAACATTTTTAGGGCGCAGTTTCTTCCCTTCGGAAGGCTCATGAAACTCTTCGTTTTCGACCTAGAAAACACCCTGATCTTCAACGAGTTCTTGCCTGAACTCGCGACCCTCGTAGGTCACGAGGCGGAGGTGGACCACATCACTCGACTTGGCATCGACGGCAGCATCGATTGGGTAGAGGGATTCCGGCAAAGGGCCCGTTTCCTTCAGGGAATCACACGTCAACAGGTCGAGAGGAAGAGTCGAGAACTGCGTCTCGTCCCCGGGGCGCTGGGCTTCGTCAGGTCCCTCCGCGGAAGGGGGCACAAGATTGGCCTCATCACCGGAGGACCCTCCGAGCTGGCTCGGGAGGCTCATCGCCTATTCGGCGCCGACGTGAGCGTCGCGAACGATTTCCTGTACGATGGGGAGCGGATGACGGGAGAGGTGGTCATCCGCGTCACCCCTGCCACAAAAGCCATGTTCGCCGTGGAGATGGCCCGGTCGTTGGGAATCGCTCGTGAAAACCTGGTCGCCTTCGCTGATGGTGCAATGGATGCCGACCTGCTGGGGGTGGCCAAGCTAGCTCTGGCCGTGAATTCCAACGGCAAGCTCAAGAAGTGGGTGGACTACGAGGTCCGGGACTTCGAGGATGCTTACCACTGGCTCTTGAGGGAAGGTGCACTGTAGAGCCCGAATTCCATATCGAATGTTCTCAGGCGGCACGCCCTCAGCCTCCCAAGGCCCGCTAGACTAGGCGGGCGGCCTTGCGTAATGTTTATAATGGCCAACGGTCATCCTGGCGCACTAAATCGGGAGGAGGTACATGGCAGAAGGAGAAGGGCCACCCCCTAAATCGAGTACGACTATGTGGATTGTCGTGGCAGCCATCGTCGTTGTCATCGTCGTCGTGATCGCGGCGCTTTTCGCTCTCGGACTGTTCGCTCCAGCGGAGGAGGAGCCGCAGACCATCAGGATTGGAACGATAATGCCCCTCACGGGGACTCTAGAGTGGCTAGGTCCGCCCATTCAGAATGGAGTCACTCTCGCGGCCGAGGAGATTAACGCCGCAGGTGGCGTGCTTGGGAAGGAGATCGAGCTGATCCACTGCGATAGTCAGACCCGACCCGCAGGTGGGGCCAACTGTGGGGCCAAGCTCGTCTACACCGACCGGGTCATCGCCATAATCGGTGCTGCCTCCTCAGGCGTCTCCCAGGCCGTGTCCACGATCACGCTGGAGCAGGAGGTCATTCTGATATCGCCTGCGTCGACGTCCCCCCTGTTTACGACCTTCGAGATAGAGAGGGCGGCGGAACTCGGCATAACCACCAACGTCCCAGACGAGGACGTACCTGGTTGGTTCTGGAGGACGGCACCCTCGGACAAGCTGCAGTCGCAGGTGGCGGGCCTTCTCGCCGAGGAGATGGGATGGCAGACCTTCGGCATCCTAGCCGTCAACAATCCCTACGGCAAGGGATTCTCCGAACTCTTCACCGAGGTCGTTGTGGACGCTGGGAAGCAGGTCGTCGCCTGGGTGAACTACACGGAGGAGGAACCATCCTACACGTCCAACCTGCAGCTCATCGCCAACGCAGATCCCGATGCCGTATTCGCCATCGCCTACCCAGGAGACGGCATCACCTTCATGCAGAACTGGGAGGCGAACAAGGCTTCGCCAGGCTGGGACTGGGATTGGTTCTGGTCTGAGGGTATGAAGAGCAGCATCTTCTTGGATGAATTGGCGCTCGCTAACATCGACGTCTCCGGAATCCGGGGGACAGCCCCGCTGCCGCCTGCAGCCAACTTCGACGTCTTTGAGGCCGCGTTTGTTGAGAGGTTCGGCGAGGCCTCAGAGGTCTTTGCTCCCAACGGCTATGATGCAATGTATCTGCTCGCAGCCGCTATCGAGAAGGCAGGAGAGGCGACCGCCGACGCCATCAGGCAGAACTTGGTGGAGGTGTCCAGTCCGGTCGGCACCACCATACTGCCCCAGGAGTGGGACAAGGCCCTGACGGAGCTCGCCGCA
>CAYFZX010000038.1:0-12358 GCA_964347795.1 uncultured Methanomassiliicoccales archaeon | reverse complement strand
GGAGGTCGAAGGAAATCCCCTCCTCGACGTAGAACGTGTCGAGCATGTCCCGAGCCGGGTGGTCCTGGGGCTGGAACAGAGCGTCGAAAGACCAGAAGGCCGGTCCAAGGTAGTCCCCCTCAATCTCTGTGAAACCCATCTCCAGGAATATCCGTCGAATCTTCTCGATGTACTGCGTGAGGGGATGCCTCTTCCCACCGTGCGATGAGGGGGCGTAGGCCGTGACGTCATACTTGCGGAATCCGAGGCCACGCCACTCGCCCGTTTGCAGCATCTCAGGGGTCAACTGGGCGGCCTCCCCCGTGGCCTCCACCCCCGCCCTGATGACCTTCTTGCCCTTGGCGGTGAGTTCGATGGTCCGCTCGACCCGACGCCTCTCCTTGACGATCTCTTGACGTTGGCGGAGCATGGACAGCACTCGGGGGTCCACCTCTTCCTCCCGGACCTCTCCCCCTGCCAGCTGGCCGATCAAGGTCTCATCGGGTCCTGGAATGTCCGCTGCTAGCCTCCCCTCTTCCCTCAGCGAAACCCTTGACCCTCCGTCTACCTGGCGAATGTCGGCCCATGACTTCTTCTTCAACCAGCCGAGTACGAGGGGCAGTTCCTCCTCCGTCAGGGACCCTTTCTTGCGCAAATCGTTGACGTCGAGTTCACCCTCCTTGAGGAGAACACGGAGGGCCTTCCGCTCCGGAAGTTCTCGCTCTGCCCAGGAACCGTCGCGCAGCGAGTACAGGCGTATGAGCCTCTCCTTGATTCTGACCAGCCCTTTGGATCTGAGCCAAGAGGCTGCGTTCATGACCTCGACCTGCTGACGGAAGATGCCCTCGTCCACAAGCCCCTCCGGTGTGGCGCTGGCCCTGTCTCCCAAGGCGAGCAACAGCCTCCGCTCGCCTGGACTGAGCTTCGCCGCCAGGTCCTGGGGGTCCATCCTGGGTGAGAAACAGGGGCGTGTTCTTAGCCTTTTCCCAGGAGGAGAGTCACGTTCTGGCTCCGAACCGTCCCTGGTTGACCCCGCTCGGATCCCCGCCGAGGGCTACAATCAGGCCTGATAACGATAACAACGATTTTATATCACTCAGGTCCGAAGTTTGCCAAAGTCATGAAATCTGGGGGGCGTCGATGAAGCCCAGGTTCCTGGAGGCGTTTCCGGAGTACTGCTCCCTCCTCCTCTCGGGACCGCCGGGTGTCGGGAAGTTGGACTACATGCTTGCAGCCCTGGGAACCTACCTTGAGGAGGGTCACAAGGTGCTCTTCGTGTGCGTAGATGTGAGTCCTCGGGAAGTCCTGAACTACGCCGCCCAAGGTGGAACTGACGTCCAGAGACACCTCGGGAAAAGCCTGCTCTTCGTCGACTGCTTCTCACCATCCATCTCAGAGGAGGTGGACGAGAGAAAGGGGGTCATCCTTGTGAGCAGCTTCTCCAACCTGGAGGGCATCGGCATGGCCCTCACCAAGGCGTGCCAGCAACTAGGGCTTCCGGCCAAAATCCTGTTCTACACCATCTCGACCCTCTTCTTGCACAACTCCCCACAGGCCTTGAGTAAGTTCTATCAAATCATCTCGTCCCGTGTCCGGACCCAGATTGGCCTGATTTTGTATGGCTCTCATGAAGGGGTGAACGAGGAGAGACAGGAAAAACTGCTGATGTCCCTGGTGGACGGCCTGATGGAAATGAGGTTTAACGACTCCATGGGCCGGGAGATCCGGCTCCATCATCTTCGGGGGGCCAGGGTGAAGGCGGAATGGTCTCCCGTCACGGACGGGCAGGAGAGCCAGGAGAAAGCGGCCGCTGGAGGGGGCATCTGGACCGTCGGCGAAGGAGGGGGGAACGGATGAAAGCAGTTACGGGGATCGAGGTCATCGACAAGGGCCTCCAGGGGGGGTTTCCGTGTCCCTCAGGCATCCTGCTGTTCAGCGAGGTCATCGCCGAGAAGAGGATCTTCGCGGAGCAGTTCATCGCCACGGGATTGCAGGACGGCGAGGTCTGTCTGTATCTCGACTTCTACCGAGCACCTCAGTTCGTTAGGAGGGAACTCGCCAAGTTCGGAGAGGTGTCTCAGGATAACCTGGTTCTCATCGATACCACCTCCGCCCAGATTCTCTTGCCCTCCAAGGAAGAATACCAGGTCCGAGATCTTTCCGATACAAGCGAGATTCTTGAGGTCATCAAGAGGGTGATGGAGGACAGACATCCCACGAGGGTGGTCCTGGACTCCCTGGACTTCCTGACAGAGCGATTCAGCAAGGCTGCGGTCATCGACTTCCTGAAGGAGCTTATGCGGTGTGCCCAGAAGGTACCGTGCGTCATCGGCCTGTTGTTCCTCAACTGGAGCTACGGCCCGGAGGAGCTCGAGGAGATCCTGGAGCACACCGACTACATGATGGAGTTCAAGACCACCATGAAGGGTGGAATCCTCCTCAACAAGCTGCGCCTCTCAGGTCACGATCCCGATGGCGGGCCCACAAGCTGGATTCCCTTCAGCTTCAAGGAGCTCCTGGGGCTGGTCCTCCACTTCCCACGAGTCTTGGTTACGGGACCGTATCACGCGGGGAAGTCGACCGTAGTTCAGCATCTGTCTCAGACAGCCGTAAGCGTCGACCGATTGGGGACTACCGTGGCCTTTGACTATGGCAGCCTGGACGTTTCGGGCGTGGCTGTGGACCTACTGGGGACACCCGGGCAGGAGCGTTTCGAGTTTATTTTCAAGATCTTCGCCCGGGAAGTAAACGGCATCTTGCTGGTCGTTGACAGCACCCAACCAGAGGAGCTCGCTCGGGCCAAAGAGATGAGAAAGCTGGCGGGGGACCAGATCCCTCTGGTGGTCCTCGCGAACAAACGGGACCTTCCCGAAGCCATGCCCATTGAGGAAATTCGGGAAGGCTTGGGACTGGGAAGGGAGACTCCCATCGTGGGGACGGTCGCGACGGCAGGAAGCGGCCTCCGGGAAGCTTTGGAGAAGCTCATTGGGATAATCATCTGGGGGTGGCCGAATGCTTAGCCAGATGCAGGTCGAGCTCCAGAGGACCATCCACGATCTGATGCAGCTCGAAGATGTGGCGGGAGTGGCCATCGTTCGAAATGACGGTCTGATCATCGCTCATCAACTTCCGGATGGCACCGACCCGAAGAAGATTGCGGCGATGTCTGCTGCCATAGTTGGAACCGGACAACTGGCTGCCGAGGCCCTGGAGCAAGGACAGTTCTTGCGCTCCGTTATCGTCGCAGACATGGGAAAGGTCTTGGCGACAGAGGCGGGGAACGAGGCCATTCTCATGGCCCTCGTGCTGCGCGAGTCCAACGTCGGATTTATCCTGATGGCCCTGGAGAAGGCGGGGGAGCGCCTCCGGTCTGCCCTCGCGGGCGGAGGTGGCTCAATGACTCACCCTGGAAGGGGGAGGGACGGACTAAGGACCTCATGAGGTAACCAACATGCAGCGTCTTCGCGAGGGTCTGGATGGTGTGTTGACGGAGATTCGGAAGGTCCCCGGAATCATGGCCGTAGGCATCATTCGAAGGGATGGGATCGTGATTGACGAGCTGCTTCCCCGGTCCGTCGATGCCCGCAAGGTGGGGGCTATGGCCGCAACCATCGTCGGCACGGCCGAGATGGTGGTCCAGGAGTTGAACCAAGGGATCTTCCAGCAATCCATCATCGAGTCGGAGAAAGGCAAGATAGTCTCGCTCGGGGCCGGCGAGCAAGCTCTGCTGGTGGCCCTGGTCAAGCCCAAGGCGAACCTGGGACTGGCCCTCGTGACCATGGAGGAACAGGCCTCCAAGGTAGGTGGCATCCTTGGAACCCTCTGAGAAGGCGAAGTCAGACAAGGGGGATAGCACCGAGGGCCTTGCGCCCATCAAGGTCGTCATTGTGGGTCCTCACCGCACAGGGAAATCCAGCCTGATCAGAGCCTTGGCAGAGGACTCCATTTCCGTCGAAAGGTTTGGATCCAGCGTGTCCCTTGATTTCGGCTGCGTGGTCTTCGGGCGACACGAGGTGAACATCTTCGGCACGCCCGGAAAGGAGGACTTTCTCTTCATGCGGAGGATCCTCGGCCACGGAGCTGACGTCTGTATCCTGGTGGTGGACTCCCACGACACAGACGGCATCGAGAAGGCTCGGGAAATCTACGAAGGCCTCAGCGAAGATGAGGTCTCCCTGATCGTCGCCGCCAACAAGCAGGATTTGGACGGTGCCGTCGAACCAGCCCTTCTCAGACGGCTATTGAAGCTCGGCGATGAGCCGGTGGTGGGGACATCGGCAAGGACACGGGAAGGCTTGGATGATCTCATTGTTACTATCGTTGAAGTCTCGAAGGAGCGTGAAAGGCATGAGGGCGGTTAAGGAG
The DNA here is from genome assembly GCA_964347795.1 of uncultured Methanomassiliicoccales archaeon. Taxonomy (GTDB): domain Archaea; phylum Thermoplasmatota; class Thermoplasmata; order RBG-16-68-12; family JAJISG01; genus JAJISG01. The sequence goes on along the minus strand of CAYFZX010000038.1, from coordinate 8,014 downwards.
AGACCCAAGGTGGCCAGAGGAAGAGTCGAAGGAGAAGAAATGATAAGGACGTACGTCGAGGGGTTCGACGAGATTCTCGGAGGCGGCATCCCCCGGGGTCACGTCGTGCTGGTTAGCGGCCTGCCAGGGACCATGAAGACGTCCTTGGTGTACAGCTTCCTGTACCACAACTCCCTCAAGGAGGGGCGAAACTCGCTCTACATGACGCTCGAGCAGGGTCGGAAGAGCCTGGAGCATCAGATGGCCAGGATGGGGTTCCGGGTGAAAGACGTCGCCGGGAAGCTCCATGTCCTGGATGTCGCCACCCTTCAGAAGCGAACGCAGGAAGACGAGGACGCGCCATGGATCGAGTTCCTCCAGAGAGCCATCGAGTTTCGGAAGGAACTGGGAGTTGTGGACCTCATCGCCATCGACTCCCTGGAGGCCCTCGAGGTCCTGGCCTCTTTCCAGGATCGTCGGAGGGACCTCTTCAGGCTCTTCGACTGGTTCCGCGGACAGGAGGCGACATCCTTCCTCATCACCGAGGCGCCGCCGGAACCATCACTCTCTGTTCTCTTGCATGCCCACGGAAACGAGGCTGACTACTTGGCGGACGGCATCGTCCACTTGAAGATGCACCAGGTCAGCGACGTTGACATCCAGCGCAGGATTAGAGCCGTGAAGATGCGGGCAGCCCACCACAAGACCGGTTTCTACGCCCTCGTTTTCGAGGACGGAACATTCAGTGTGACTCAAGCCATGAGTGGACCCCTCTAGCAGGTTGCCCACATGCATGACCAATCCTCCATGAGGATGCGCAAGGCTGAAGCTCTCCGATGGATTGAGGCCCAGATAGAGGAGAGGCCGAAGGACGCAGGGTTGTGGTATGGCAAGGGCATCCTCCTGGCCAGGGTGGGTGACCTTGAGAAGGCCTTGGAGGCTTTGGACAAAGTCCTCTGGCTCGACCCCAATCATCTGAAGGCTCTTGAGGCGAAGGGAAAGGCCCTCTTCCGGATGGAACTCTACCTCGATGCGTACGACATCTTCAGGAAGCTTGTCAAGAAGGTCCCACGAGACGAAGAGTACTGGTACTATTGCGGGGAGTCCCTCGTAAAGCTTGAGAATTATAGCAAGGCGGTTCCCTACTATGACGAGGCCTTGGATATCAACCCGAACCATACGGACGCGCTGTACGGAAGGGCACATGCCCTGAGTAGAGGGTCGGGGAAAAGAGCCGCCCCAGAAGGCACCGGAGGCCGTGAGTTTCACACAGTTGAAGGTGAAGAACTCGCATCCGTGGCGACGGCTGAGGCTGAGTCTAAACTCGCCAAGACAATCACGATGGCCCAAACCGCATTCTACAACAACGACTACGAGGAAGCCCTTCGGCTGTTCGACGAAGCCCTGGAAGCAGATGACAAGAACCCCGACGTCTGGGAGGCCAAGGGCAGAGCCCTGTCAAACCTCTCCAGGTTTTCAGAGGCAGCCGACTGCTACGAAAAGGCGGCACGGAGAAGGCCTCTGGATTCCTCAACGTGGCTCCGCCGAGGGAAAGCTCTCCGAGAGAGCGGACAGTTGACTGAGGCCAAAGCGTCATTTCAGAAGGCGCTGAAGCTGGATCCGGACAACGTCGAGGCCCGCGTGGAGTCAAAGGAGGTCTCCACGGAAATCAAGGTCCAGACTAGGAAGGAGATCCCGGCCCAGGCCGATGTCACCAAGAAAGCTCAACTTTCCGAGGTCCCTCCATTCGCCACTAACATCGACCTCCTTGACCTGAACATGGACGGGGGTGTGACTCCTGGATCCGTGGTGCTCATCACCGGAATGCCTGGTACCTTCAAGACGAGCCTCTGTTTCTGGATCCTCTTCCAGCAGTGCTTGAGAAAGAAAACGAAAGGGCTCTTCATTACGGTTGAACAGTCCAAGGAGAGCCTCCTGAGGCACATCACGACGCTGGGTCTTGACCCCACCAAGGCAGCGGGTGACCTCCGTGTCATGGATCTTGCCCGAATCCGCCGACAGTTGGGCCCCGAGGGGTCACGACTGGACTGGCTGGACATCCTCAAGGAGAGAATAGGGGAGATCCACAACACCGGCGTCCAGGCCCTTGCGTTAGACTCCTTGGAGGCGCTTGAAGCCTTGGCAGGCTTCGAGAATCGTCGGAAGGAACTCCACCGTCTCTTCGACTTCCTCCGGTCCCTCGAAATCACCTCTTTCATCACCGCGGAGAGATATGAGCTGGACTACGACGGGAGGCTCATCAAGACCTACGACGTCCCTGAGTACCTGTCGGACGGCGTCCTAGAACTCAGCTGGTGGAAGAGAAGTGAAGGAGACCTCCAGAGAGCGTTGCGAGTCGCCAAGATGCGCGACCGGAAGCACTCAACCTCCCTATACTTCCTCTACTGGGATAACGGGTTCAAACTGGCTCAGGCGCTGACAGCTCCTCCTCCGTGAGCATGAAGTCGTGGATCTTGTCCTTCGCCTCTTCCCGCTTTTCCTGATGGCCTTCCAAGAATGACGCAACCCGTTCTGCCAGCTCGGCTTTGCAGTCTCCGCAGAGCCTCTCGCCGGTGCGGCAAGTCCTGTCGACCTCCTCGAGATGATCCTCGTCCCAGTCGAAGAAGTACGCGTAGTAGTGGTAGACAGGGCAGATGTCCGGCTTGCCCCCGTATTTCCTGTGCTCCTCAACCGTCGCGCCTCCCCCTGTCACGGCGTCCATTACGTTCACGCGGGCCGCATCTGGCTCGTCCGTAACGAAGATGGCCGACGCGGGGATTGACGCCGACATCTTGGCGTGCATTCCCTGCAGGCTCGGGACCAGCTTGTTGTGGATCAAGGCCGGTTTGTAGTAGCCAAGCTGCGGCGCCACGTCCCGCGCAATCCGGAAGTGGGGATCTTGGTCGATGCCGCAGGGAATCAAACAAGGCACGTTCTCTCCCTGACGCACACTCTCCAGGAAGCAGGGGACAGCTTGGACGCTGGTGTAGAAGACCTCGCCGACGTTGTTGGAGGGGGTGAATCCGAAGACGGCCTTCACGGTGGAGAAAGTAATCCTTCGGGCCACCCTCAAAGCGATGGGGTACAGGGTCCGAATCATCTCAGAGTCCATGAATATGCGAGTCTTCTTGGGATCGAAGCCGAGGGCGATGATGTCTAGCGCGTTGTCGTAGCCAACTCTGGTGGACTCCTGGAGGTTCTCGAAATCCCGGAATAGGAACTTCTCGTCGTCCGTAATCTGGAAGTATAGCCTTACGCCAAGATGATCCTGGAGCCACTTCGTGAACACCCATGGAAGCATATGGCCGACGTGAACCTCGCTGGAGGGCCCCCTGCCCGTATAGAGGAAGAACTCGTTCCCCTTCTCGTATTCGTCGAGGATCCAGTTGAGATCTCGGTGAGAGTAGAACACGCCTCGAGTCAACAGGGGATGGACTCCACCCGCGACTTTCTCGATTCTCTTCAGTAGCTTCTCATCTATCCGTTCCGTCCCGAAGCGATCGATGAGCTTCTCGTAGTCAATCTCCCCTTTGACGTCCCAGGGAGTGACCACAAATTCCTCGGCCATCTACCGCCTACAAGAGCCCTGGTGTAATCAAGGTTCGCCTGGCCTCAGACCATGATGGCGTGGCGGTTCCTCATGTCATCCTCGGTCTGGCCCAGCTTCTCCATCAGCAACGGGATGAACGAATCCAGGAAGAGGAAGGCGGCGTTCTCGAAGAGGGTCCCCAGCGGAGCATATCTTGAGGCTTTTTTCCCCTTGCCAGTCTCCAAGGGAAGGACGAAGGTGGAAGCGTGGGAGAGTTTGCTCCTCCGCTCCGCGGTTATGGAAATGACGCAGGCCCCGACCCGACGGGCGATATTGGCCGTCTGGATGGCCGACATGGTCCCTCCAGTTTTCGAGACGATGATGACGACGTCGTCGGGCTCGACAATGGGCGTTATGGTCTCCCCGATGAAGAACACCCGCAGCCCGAGCTGCACCATCCTCATGGCGAAAGCCTTGCCGACCAGACCTGAGCGGCCCACGCCATAGATGAAAATCTTTGGCGCTTTCACGATGACTTCCAAGGCCTTCTGGACGAGATCCTCATGGTCCTCGTTGATCACCTTCGAGACCTGATCCACCAGGTACTGGGCCGGCTCGCTAATCTTCAAGCTGTCTCCTCCTTCCTGCCTCTGACACGTTTCGCTATCTTCCTTGCCAGAAGCCTCTCCAAGATGACCTTCATGTACATGGCGTCATGCTCTAGCAGGGGCGAGGAGGAGATGACCGTGATGGTATAGTCTGACTCCAAGAGGTACTCAACCAAGGGCTCGAAACGCAAATCGCCCCGTTTGATGGGCGTGTACCGAAGCTCGTTCCCTCCCTCGTGCTCGACGCCGGAGAAATGTGTATGGAAGTGTCCGTGAGTGTACTTCTCGAGACCAGCCATGAGCTTCTCAAAGTCCTCGGGCTCCCTCAGGCTCCCCCCGCCACGTGCGTGCGCGTGAGGGTAGTTTATCACTGGCAAAACGCCCGGGGCCGCCTCACATATCCTCATCACTTCATCGACGTCCCCGAAGACCTCCTGGCGGCCACTGGTCTCCAGCCCCAAACGCGGGGCCAACCCCTGCTTCTGAAACCATTCTGAGAGGTCCTGGACCCGTCTCGTGATCCTCTTGAGGGCCTCCTCCGGGGTGAGTTCGCCGTAGAGCCCCATGTGGGTGGCCACGACGGTTGCGCCCAGATGGTGCGCAATGGTAGCGCCCCAACGGATGCTATCGATGCTCTTCTTGCTCAGGTCGCCGACTCCGGCCAGGTCCATATAATAGGGAGTGTGAAGGGACATCTCAACGTCCAGCTCTCTGGCCAAATGGCCGAGGTACTCGAGGTGCTCGAAGTCCTGGGCAATGCTCCCTAGGAGGATCTGCAGGACGTCGCTCCTTTCTATGGTCGCGTGTGGGCTGTAGACCAACTCCTCAGCCTCGCCCCCCCGCTTCAACGAGACCACGAGCTCTCCGGGCACCGTCCGAGGAGTGAGGCCGACCTCATCTTCGTTGGGATACCTCTCGATGAGGTTGACACGGACTAACTGGACTTCGAGCGCCGTTAGCCCGAGGTTGTGGACATCCTCAATCCCGTCTTCCAGAGTGCGACCCTTACAGGAGAGAGGAATACCGGCAGGGCCAAAACGGATCATGGGACAACCGCGCCTTTGCCATTCTATCCAGATATAGAGTCTATTAATAATTTCGGGTCCCAGGGGCCTGAAAGCCTTCAGGACCCTCTCGCGAGCCGCAATTCGCTGGTGCCAAAGGAGTCAAGAACGCTTATATACAAACGGAATCTAGAAACGCACTAGGTGTGGGCATGCTCGAGATCTCCTTGACGGAAGCGGCGGCCGAGAAGGTCAAGTCCTTGCTCGAGAAGGATGGAAAGGGCTACTCCTACCTCAGGGTCTTCGTGGGGAGCGGTGGCTGCTCCGGCCTCAGTTACGGCATGACTTTCGAGGAGAAGGAGGAGGCGGGGGACAGTGTTGTCGAGGCCAGCGGGGTCAACGTTCTCGTGGATGAGTTCAGCGCGCCGTACCTTCAGGGAGTCACCGTGGACTACCAAGAGAACCTCGTGGGGACTGGGTTCGTTGTCGACAATCCCAACGCCAAGAACTCCTGCTCCTGCGGCCAATCATTCAGCGCCTAGGAATCTCCCTGCTGTCGACTGGAGTACCACTCGCTGATGTTCTGCATGCCCCGGATGGCTAGGCGGAAGGCTTCGCGGCATCGCCCTGGGTCTTGCTTCAACTCACTCCAATCCTGCATACGTGAGAAGAAGATTTCCGATGGGGACGTGTGTACGCCTCCGTCGCCAAGTATCTTAAGGAGGTCCTGAACTGATTTTCTGGCTACGATCTCGGGGGCGCTAGCAGTCACCATGACAGCCGAGTAGACGAATCCCTTCAGCGTGGCCCCGGCCAGGCGAACCACGTTGGGCAAGGAGGTGTCAGGCTTGTCCACAAACCTCCCGAGGAGACTCGCGATATGGCTCGGACATGCCTCCAGATGCTCCCGGCTCCTCCGGAGACGTTCTTCAGGAGTGGACGCGTCCTCCACGGGGGCGCCATAGATCAATTCATAGGTCCCCTCTAGAGGCTTGGACCAATCCTCTGGATAGTGCTCGGCATCGATGAAGTATATCTGAAAGCTGTCGACGCCGTAGTCGGCCGGGTCAAGGCTTCCGACTGCCTCCTGAAATCGAACTGCATACTCGAGTCGCGGTGCCCGACTGCTCTGCATAAGGTCCGATGGGATGTAGATGTGTACGTCGAGGTCAGAGTACTCCGGGATGAAGTCGTCCCGCAATGCGGAACCCTTAAGCAGGACAGCGCGAACCCGACCTTCGAAAGCCTGCAGCGCTGCCAGCTTGATGGCCTCCACCGCCTTGTTCCGGAGGACGGGATCCATACTCATTGCCGGACCGTCCGCAACCATTGCGTCAGGTGACTATTAGCGTTGCCTTAACTCCCCAGTTCGCCGTCCCACGGCGTTGCCACAAAACTTTAAGTCGACCTCGTTCGTAGGTGGCACTCCCACATGGCCAAGGTTCTGAAGAAGTCGAATCCCGGCTTGGTAGCCCTCATCCATGACCTGAAACAGACTGCTAGGGAAAACAATGCACCGATCTGGAGGGACATAGCCAAGCGGCTATCCAGGCCGCGGGCGAACTGGGCCGAGGTCAACCTATCCAGAGTCGAAAGGCACACTACCAAGGGAGATACCGTGGTAGTGCCAGGGAAGCTGCTGGGCGCGGGGGAGCTGTCAAAGGCGGTTAAGGTCGCCGCCCTCCAGGCCTCTAGGGGGGCCCAAGAGAAGGTAGAGGCAGCCGGCGGGACCTTCCTTGGGCTGAGGGAGCTTGTGCAGGAGAATCCCACCGGGAGTGGGGTTAGGATAGTCGGATAACATGGTCACCATCGACGCCTCCGGACAGATACTCGGTCGGCTTGCCAGTCTCGTGGCAGGCCGACTTCTGGAGGGGGAGGAGGTGGTGATCCTCAATGCCGAGAGAGCGGTGATAACGGGGGCCCGGGACTCCATCCTGAAGGAGTACAGGGAGAGGCGAAGGATAGGGAGCCAGCGGAAGGGACCATACTATCCCAAGAGGCCAGACCGCATCCTTAAGAGAACGATCAGGGGGATGCTTCCCTATCAGAAGCCGAGAGGACGGGAGGCGCTCAAACGCCTGCGGGTGTTTGTGGGAACTCCGGAGGAAGTGGACTCTGCGGAGATCGTGTCACTGGACACGTCCGCGGCGGGGAAGACCACAACCTATATCACCCTCGAGGAGCTGTCAAAACTGCTTGGAGCGAGGGTATGAAAGGTAGGAAGGGCTCGGTCGTGGCCAGCGGCAAAAGGAAGACGGCCGTGGCCCGAGCAGTCCTGCGCGCAGGTCGGGGTAGGGTCAGGATAAACAAGGTGCCCCTGGAAATCCATGAGCCCGAGATGGCACGACTAAAGATCTCGGAGGCCCTGGCTGTGGTCGGCGACAAGGTGTCGAAAGTGGATATCGACGTCAACGTCCATGGCGGCGGTGTCATGGGACAGGCAGATGCCATCCGCACCGCGGTCTCCCGAGGCCTGGTGGCCTACTACAAGGACGACGAGCTGGAGGAACTTCTGAGGTCCTATGATAGAACTCTCATCGTGCCGGATACCCGAAGGAAGCTTCCAAAGAAACCTCTCGGTCGTGGCGCGAGGAAGATGAGGCAGAAGTCATACAGGTGATTGTGTGATCATACCGGTTCGATGCTTCACCTGCGGCAAGGTAATTGGTTCGACTTGGGAACGGTATCTGCAGATGCTCAACGCGGGGAAGGGCGCCCGGGAGGCTCTGGACGAACTGGGTCTGGATCGCTACTGCTGCCGAAGGATGATTCTCTCACATGTTGACCTCATCGACGACGTCATCATCTACGGCTAGGTCCCTCGCAGAATCACTTGGGGAAACGTCTTAAATCTGGCTCCACTTCTTCCCGCGGGGCCCGTAGGGTAGCTTGGT
>CAYFZX010000037.1:8992-13048 GCA_964347795.1 uncultured Methanomassiliicoccales archaeon | reverse complement strand
TGCTCCAGGCCAACGTATCAGAAGCAGTGTTCATCGGGGATCGGGAGAGAGATCGGCTCACCGCTCGGAGGGCCAGAGTAGCGTTTATCAACGCACACAAGTTCCAGTGATGCGGCGTTCCGGCAGACCATGTCCCTACTGCCGCTCATCGGCCTGTTCAACGACACCACTCAGCATCGGTGTCGGCTAGGCGGCTCTTGAGAGCTGCTTGAAGCGTGCGCGCGGCCGGGGGGGACGTCATTGGGGCGTGGCGTCGAGGACGACTCCAGAGACTTCTAGGACTCCCTGAGGTTCTTGAGGAGGTTGAGATTTCTCTCGAACTCGCTCTCTTCCCCGGGGGTCTCGAGGACCATGGGGATGTCGCCGAAACGGTCGTCATTTACCACCAGCTGGAAGGCAGTCAGACCGATTTCACCTCGGCCAATGTGCTCATGCCTGTCGATACGGCTTCCGAACTCCCGCTTGGAGTCATTCAGATGGAACGCCTTCACGTTCCCGAGTCCCAGGATTTCCGAGGCTCCTGCCATCACAAGCTCGTACCCGTCTGTTGTACTGATATCGTACCCCGCTGCGAACAGATGACACGTATCGAAGCAGTATCCGACGCGTGACGGGTCTAAGACTGAGTCCCGAATGTCGCGAAGGTGTTCGAACCGATATCCGAGAGCCGTTCCCTGTCCCGCAGTAGTCTCTATGAGCAGTGTGACCTCCGATGCCGTTGCCGCCTCCACACAGTAGTCGAGACTCTCAGCGATCCGCCCTATGCCAAAGTCCTCTCCCTCACCCTTGTGGGCTCCAGGATGGAAGATCAGATACGGCACGGCCAGTCGTTGTGCTCTTTCCATCTCCTCGACGAAGGCTGCCCTGGACTTCGCCAAGTTCTCCTCCATGGGATCAGCGAGGTTAATCAGATAGGAGTCGTGGATCACAACGGAGGCTAGGCCGGCCCTCTTCACGGCCGCCTTGAAGGCATCAACGTCCTCATCGGTCAGGGGCTTTGCCTGCCACTGTCGCTGATTCTTAGAGAAGATCTGTATCGCCTCGCAGCCCATCGCCTGGCCCCGTTCCGCCGCGAGGTAAAGGCCGCCCGATATCGACGTGTGAGCACCTAGGTACAAGGATCTTCCCACGTCGCCTAGGCTCGGAGCGTACAAAAAGGTTCAGCAGCGGGTGCGTTCGCGCCCGCACTGGATTCCCACACTGACAGTAGACATCCCACAGGTATTTCATGACCGAGACCCTTTCGCTTGTCGCGCGGCCGGAGGCTGAGAAGTGGACCCCATTCCCCTAGGCGAGGAGGCCCCGAAGTTCCACCTTCCTGCAACTTACGCCCGCATCCTTGACACGAGCGACTACAAGCGCAAGAAGAACCTCCTCATGCTTTTCTGTCCGCCCTCGGACAGCTCCTCGGAAAACACTGAGTACCTGTCTAGGATTCGTGAGCGAGCCCAAGAGATCAAGGACCTCAATACCGAGATCATCGGCGTCAGCCCGGCCAATCAGAGGTTTCAGAGCATCTTCGCCTACAGGAACAATTTGCCGTTCCCCTTTCTGATCGACGAGGACAAGGCTTGCGCTGCAGACTTCCAGGCCGTTGCCAAGGATAAGTCGATCGAGCCGACTACCTACATTCTCGACCGAGACTACGTTGTCAGGTTCGCCGAGAAGGGATACCCCGAGGTTGGTAGGATACTCGATGTCCTGAAGGGCGTGCAATCCAGCGCCTGATTTGCGTAGCCATCTCCGCAATCGGGAGGGCAACGGATTTATCGAGCTGTGGCCCTTCCCTCATGATGTCTGGAAAGCTGCAGGAAAAGGTCGCTCTGATTACAGGTGGGAGTGGCGGCATCGGAGCCGCCACCGCCGTGGCCTTCGCCCGGGAGGGGGCCACGGGAATCGGGATTCACTACAGCACCTCCCGGAGACGGGCCGAAGACCTGGCCGCTCGCATTCGCTCCCAAGGCTGTGACTGCCGCCCCATCAAGGCGGACGTTTCAGACAGGCAGCAGGCCTTCAATCTAGTCGAGCAAGTCGCCAACGCGTTTGGGGGACTGGATGTCCTGGTGTGCTACGCGGGGCATCCCTTCATCCGTGAGGAGTGGTTCGCGCCCTTTGAGGACCTCTCGTATGAGATCCTCCTGAAACCCCTTCAGGTAGACCTTCTAGGCTCGGTTTACTGTGTGCAGGCCGCATCCCCGCATTTGCAGGCCTCCGCGAACGGGCGACTCATTCTGGTGAGTTCCACGCCAGCGCTCACCGGGGATACGGTCGGCATCTCCTACCTTCTCGCAAAGGGGGCCCTTCTATCCCTCACGAAGGCCTTAGCCCGGGTTCTGGGGCCCTCGGGGGTCCACGTGAACTGTCTTGTCCCCGGAAGCATTGACACTCCGGCGATGGCTAGCCTCACGGAAGAAGAACGCAGGGATTTGGAGGCCGAAAGCGTCCTGCGGCGCATGGGTTCTGCAGAGGAGGTGGCCAGAAAGGCAGTCTACCTAGCCTCCACGGACTCCGACTTCCAGACGGGAACCGCCTTGGTTGTAGATGGCGGTTTCGCCATGCAATAGGGCGGGGCTCTCCGCAGGCGCTTTCATAGGGACAGGCATATACACTCTTTATTACATCACCCGAATATACATAAGACGTATATATCCTCGTCCGACTGTTTCGCCTCAGTGGTACAGTGGCTACTGAAGGTACGAACACCAGTATGTGGGCCGGCCGCTTCATCATCGGAGCCATCTTGATGGGAGCAATCGCATTCGTGGTTTTCGCGACGATGCTTGTCTTCCAGCTGACCGGGGCGCCCGTCGCTCGAGCCCTCGCAGCGGGAGGCGTCTCCGTGTGGCTCCTCGTGGGCATGGTAGGACTGCTGATTGCCACGGTGGCGACAGCGACGACAGCACTCTTCTATCAGCATATCGAGGTGAGAATGGGGAGGCCCTTCAAGGGCTATCGGAGCATCTTCGCATGGCTCCACCTGACCCTGATGGTCGTCGGAGCGATTGCGGCAAGTCTGATGTTGATCTACGTCGGCTACGTGGGAGGCATCGGTGCCGTCGACGTGCAGATGGGCGGCGGAGGCCTGAACCCGGGGCAGGTTCATGAGATTGCTGCTCCCTTTCCAGTGCCCATTGGCTACGCCCTGGGCGTCGCCTCGTTGGGCGTCCTGATTGGCGGCATCGGATACGTCTCTACCTGGATATTGAAGCGTTAGACGGGAACCAGGCCCTGGACCTCGTCCATTGAGCCAGATCAGCCACGCTCGCCATCCAGTGACGCCCATCCTGACTTGGCCGAGGGGCTGAAAATAGCCGGCCCGTCTCAAGGCGGCTGGGATTCATCACCCACGCATCACGCTTGACCATCAAGGTCATGCTAGGAGTCATCGAACCTCTCGTATTCCGTCACCGTGGTTATCTTCCTAAGTGGGGGCAATCCTGGATCCTCTCCTCGGCGGAGGACTTGAAATTGTACCGATCGATGGCCGCGTTCGGAGGTCAGGCTCATAGGCCTCGTGGTTATATGCCCCGATAATCGCATCACACCCCTTAAGTCACGCTGGGCCCCTCTTTCCCAACTCGCACACCTGACCAGGGGAGTTGCCATGGTCCAGAGGAAGAGGCGCTGGGGCCAGCATCAAGACCCCTATATCGAGAGCGAAGGCATGTCACAAGGAGACGGTTCTCTTGAGAATCAGATCGAAGGGATTGCTATCCTTCAAGATGACCTTGAGGAACTTGAGGGAAGCCTTAGTCAACGCGTCAAAGACATTCAGGCAAAGGGCAGAGCCCTGCGCCAGATCGCCTCAGCCATCGAGGTCCGTGGAGGCGAAGTCCTTCGATTGTCCGAATCCTTGGACGGTCGAGAAGCGGCTGTTGTTGAGAGCGAGAGGGTGACCCGAGAAGGGGAGGCGAAGTTGAAGGAAGTGAAAGAGGCCTTCGAGGAGGAAAGCCGAGAGAGGCGGGCAAAACTGGAGGAGAAAGAGGCCTCCATGAAGTCCGTGGAGGATTCCTTGGCAAAGGATCGGGAGGAGGTTGACCATCTTCAGGAGGAAGT
>CAYFZX010000037.1:0-8892 GCA_964347795.1 uncultured Methanomassiliicoccales archaeon | reverse complement strand
TGGAGGATTCCTTGGCAAAGGATCGGGAGGAGGTTGACCATCTTCAGGAGGAAGTCAGGGCAACCAAGGAGAACCTCGACCAGAGAGCTCAGGTCCTGCAGATGGAGACTTCTCGGGTGGCGGACAGGGAAAAGAGACTTAAGGCCGTCGGAGAAGAGCTTGAGGACCTCCAGGAGAAGCTCAGAGCGACGGAGCTGGAACTCGGGGAGGAGGAACGGAGGCTCGCAGACATGCGGGAGCAGGTCGAGGAACGTTGGAAGGAATTGCAGGCCGCAGAGGAGGATTGGACACAACGGGAGTCAGCGCTGAAGCCACGTGAAGAGGCAATCACGGAGCGGGAGCGGGAGGTCGCTGAGGCCCTGCAGAATATGAAGGATGAGGAGGCAAAGAGCAAGGCCAAGCTCTTGGCTCTGAAACTGGAGATCGAAAAAGAGCGGGACGACCTGGACCACCGGCTGCAGCTCATGAAGAAGAAGGCTTCCGAACTCTTCAAAGCCTCCGAAATGTAGGACATCCGGAGAGGCGCCCTCGGTAAGGGACCCTGGGTGTTTGAAAGTCACCTAACCTCACCGTCGCCACTTCTTCCGCGCCGAGCCCGAATGTCCTCGAAGAGTGAGTGGGAGGGCGGAAACTCGCGACCTCATCCATGCTCCAAACAGGCAAATAGAGGCAAGGAGGATACCTATTGTGGGGAACTTGTCATGAGCCTTGTCACCAGGGCAGAGGCCGCCCTCTCCCCGATCGCCCGTGGATTCTTCCTAGTCACGGTGGCCGTCTTCGCGGGCCCGGTCATCGTCCTCGGAGTGACGGATGATCTACGGCAAAGCGCGCAAGGAGTCGTGGACGGCCTTTCCGTCGTTCTCGTCATCCTTCAGCTCACGGCTCTCGCAGTTTCGTCTAGCCTGCTGACCAAGCAGGGGCCCGGCAGATCCCATAGGATCACGTCTTCGCTCCTCTTTCTCGCGCTCCTCCTTGCTGTCGCCAATGCCCTTCGAATGCAGTTGGGAGCCACTTGGTCGGGGCTTGCCGCTGAACTCCTAGGGGCCTTGTGGTTCGCATCCCCGCTTGCATTGTGGGCGGTGGCCCTCTGGCCGGCCCTGAATCGATATAGCTCCAAATGGTGGGCGACACCCATGGCCTGGCTAGTCATCGCCTTTCCTCTCATGTTTTTCTCGGCTGCGTTAGCGCGAATAGACTTCAGTACGGCCTTCCAAGGACAAGTCCCAGTGTCCGTTGCGTGGGTGCTCGTCTACGCCCCGACTCTGGTGGCCATAGGCCTAGGTCTTGCGGGATGGCTGTGGTTTGAAGAGAGGCGGCCTTTTCGGGACACCGCTCGGAACGTCGCGGTGGTTTCGCTCACGACAACAGCCATCGCGCTCCTAGTGTTGATCTATCCCGGAATCGGATTCGTGTTTTCGGCACTCGTGACATGGGGTTCAGGCTATCAGCTGTTCGCTGTTCCGTCTGCCCTCCCACCCCTCTTGCTCCCCATCGCCCTCCTGACCGCTGCCTTCATCGCCCTCCTCGTGACCGCGCTGGATCTGCGGAGGCGGAAGGCAGCCGCCATCGTACCCCTGTTGGCCCTTGCAGCGGTTCTGAGTGGCGTCTTTCCCTCGGCCATAAGCATCCTTGGAAGTCTGGCCGCGCTCGAGCTGCTTTGGCTACTGGCGATAGGAGACTATGGCGCCTAGAACACGTTCAGGGCCGTTTTCAAGTCGACCTGCGACGCAGTAGAACCACGCCTACGATTATGGCTATCAATGGGGCGGCAATAATGGAGACCTCCACCGCCAAAGGCGGAGGATTGGGCTCCGATCGTCCGAGGGTCCGACCGCTTCCAAGGACTGAGGGCGGTGACTCATTGTCCTCGGCGTCAAAGGCAACGAGCCAGTAGGTGTACGTGGTGTCCGGTAGCAGATTGCAGTCCAGATATTCACGATCATCCGCCGACAGCGTGGCTATCCCTATCATCATGCTCAAGGATGTGTTCCAACGATACAGACGATACCCGGTCAAGCTAGGGTCAGGAACTTCATCCCATCTCACAAGCAAGCACTCACTTCCGTCCGGGACGACTTCGGTGATAGTTGGGGTATGCAACAATTTCACGACCGAAATCTCGTATACGCCGGTCATCGCGTCGTTGCCATTTGTGTCCAGCGCCCACAGGAGGTAGGAAAGCGTTCCAGATGCGTTCTGCGCTGGCAAGGTGTAGATGTACAATGAGCCCTCTAGCGTCATGCTTTCGTTGGCGCCAAGCCCGTGAACGTCCGTGTAGTTCACCCGGACTTCAGCCACGCCTTCGAGGTCCACCACTCGCGAACTCAGGGTGGTCGCCTCACCCGCAACAATCTCCAAGGGGGGTGTGTGCACGATGGTCGGTGGGAGGTCCGTCGATCCTGTCGCCTCCAGCCTGAAGGAGTTCAGGTTGGTCATCTGCCGATGAGAGATACCGCCTCCCTGGCTCCCCCCGCCGTCAGAGTCTGTGGTCACGAAGAAGTTGTATGTCGTGACGCCATCCGCCTCATAGACGATGTCGTCGCCGTCCTGACTGTTGAGGGAGCGACGCCATTCCGCGGTGAAATTATAGGGGGCGACGGAGCCGGAGTAGCGGAGGATTCCGAAGACGTCCTGCAGGGTGTCGGGTTCGGGCGGTCTGTCAAAGCCATGGGTGTCTACTGCCCTCGGAGGATACACCGGGGTCGGCGCATATTCCGCTCCATTCCAGAAGCCGAAGAACGTTCCATCCCATTCATCGCCGAAGTGATGAGAAGTATGCTCGGGGGAGATTTGTACGCCGAGCCAAAAGTGCTCCTGAGCGGCGCTCACCCACGCAACATCGATTGATCCATCGATGCGGAGATAGAGGTTCGAACCATCGTGCTTCGCATAGAGGATGGCGGTGCCGTAGGGCGTCGGCGCGCCAGTCTCGAGAGGGATGGTTACCGAGAGAGCGTCGGCCCATGCCCCTGTGGTCGGATCACCGTCCAGGTCAACATCGGAGACGGAGGTCGGTAGGAGGGGGATCGTGATAGATACTGGCGCCGCTGTGGATACGAAACTGATCCACACGCCGATCATCAGAATCGACACTAGCGTTGCGGCGGGTATCCACCTTCTGAAAATACGAGACCGACTGTTCGCTACTCGTCGCATCATCTTGAAAACCTACTCCTGGCTGCCCTTCTTTCCGACTGGCTGGCCCTCCTTCGAGCGCAGCGCTTGCCTGACCACGAGGACGGAGTACGCATAGGCGCCCCAGACCCCTCCGACTACCAGCACGATAACCGCCCGAACCATGAGGTCGCCGCTCGGGAGGATGGTCAGGTCTGATGTGGGAGAGGAGAGCACCAGCTGGAGCCACGAGACGCTCGCGAGGAGGCCGGATTCCCCCCCAAAGGCGGCCCCGACTAAGTACGAACCTGCTTCGCGAGGAGCGTACAGGACCGAGGCGACGCCCTGTTCGTTGGTAAGGACGGTCTCGACGTCTAGGAACCCAAACGTCGTCCGCACGAAGACAGACACGGGTCTGAACGCAAGTGGTCGGGATCGGTTGTCCCGCAGACTCACGAGCATCTCCGCGGCATCTTCCGGGAGGTTGCCCTCAGGAAGCGAGAGCTCCACGGACGTCCAGAGACCACTGGCAGGGAGTTGCCCTATCTGAAGGAATTGAGGCTCAGATTCCGCAGAGGTTTCTCCATTTCCGAGAACGAGTTGGAACGCAAAGGACCCATTGACAGTGAGCTGGCTGTCATACGAGTCCGAAGAGAGGAGAGGAACGGCGAACTCGTAGATGTAGCTGTCACGGCCCATAGCTCCCACGAGTCCCGCGACGTCGTATGTCCCGCCCAAGGTCTGGTCATCGACGAATCCAGGAGCGGTCCCTTCGACGAAACCATCCAGCCCTTCTGCAGAGGGCCCCGACATGCTAACTCGAATGGCGTTGAAGTTCCCATTCCACTCGTTGGTCGCCTGAAACCGGATCTCCGTCCATTCATTGCGCGGGCTGACCAGCGCTAGGTGCATGGTCCTGTTGGCGTCTTGTTTGCAGTTGAAATAGATCAGTGTCTTCGTTCGGGGATCAAAGAAGTTCTCCGCGTACTCCTCCGGCAAGATGGTCCCATCGTGGATCGGATCAGGGCGGCTGGGACACAGTATGTCACCTCCGTGAGTGGCACTCGCCGCTGGGATGGGACTATTTGGCATTGGCGTCAGTAGGGCTACCAGCAGCAGGAAAGAAGCCAGGACCAGAACCGTTACCATTGACCTCATGCGAGGGCCTCCCTTTCCGCGATCTGGGGCTCGCCCTCAGGTGGCTCCTCCTCAGTCACCTCCCAAATCGAGACAATCGGGAAGACCTTGGAGAAGATGGCATAGAGAAGTACGAAACCTGAAAAGGCCGCCGCCGTAATGGACCACTCGACCCAGGAAGGGAAGTAAGCCCCTATGGGCGTATCGGGCATCTGGGGAGTCACCAGGGTCGATACGACTATGATGTATCGCTTGAGCCACATAGTGGCGTTGACTAGTGTGGCTGCGATGGCGATGCCTAGCGTCGTGCGGGTCCTCGGGTGAGCAATAAGGATGCCCGGAATGATGAGGCCTAGGAACTGGACGGCCCAAAATGCAGCGGCAAATTGGCCGGACCCCAGGATGGGGAGGAGTATCGCCTCGCTTCCCTCCATCTTGTAGGCCGCCACGAGGAACTCGTTGAGGGTGAAGTAGATGTACACTATATCCAGAGCCAAGAGAATCATGGCCAGGTTGCGAAAGTGCACGGGCTTGATGTAATCCTCAAGGTGGAAGAAATGTGTGAATAAGGCCATGGCCATGAGGACAGAGGCGACGCCCGAGAAGAGGGCTCCAGCAACGAAGTAGGGGCCGAAGATGGTACTGTCCCAGCCAACGCGGAGGGTCATGGCGAAAATCCAGGAGACCACCGTGTGCACGGAAATGGCGATGGGCAGGATCAGGACGGTCATGATGGAGATCGCCTTGTTCAGGGCGACCTTCTGGTTTTGAGAGCCGGTCCAACCCGCGGCCAGTTTTCTGTACACGAATTGGCGGATGCGCCCGAAGCCGAAGCGCTTCGATTGGTCTCGCAAGAGCCCCAGATCGGGAATCAGGAAGAGGTAGAGGAACAGGAGGCTGCCCGTCAGATAGGTGGCAATCGAGACGAAGTCCCAGAGAATGGCTGACTCAATCCTCCCATGAATGATCACCTCCAGGAGACGATCGGGACGCCCGAGGTCCACGATTGGCATGGCCGCTCCGACCGCCAGTGAGCAGACGGTGATGGCTTCGGCCATCCGGGTGACCGGCTTCCGCCAGGCTGCATTCGATAGGCGGAGGATGGCGGACATGAGAGCGCCAACATGGCTGATTCCGATGAAGAAGACGAAGTTCGAGATGTAGATCCCCCAGAGGACCTGGTCCCGCATGTGTGTCTCAATGAGGCCGTGGCGCAGCTGCATGGCATAGGCAAAGATCCCCCAGCCAACGATACCCCCGAGGATCAGGATGAAGATCTTGAAGCGCCAGGTGGTCTGTTGGATCGGTCGAACTAGGTCCGCTTGGACGGATTCCAGGCTCTTCCCCCCGTGGACCGTCATACCAGGACTGGACACCCCCATGAATCATCCCTCATTAGTAGGCGGGATTCTGTCTCGAGCAGGGAGGTACCAGACCCTCGGAAGTGTGCCCAGCTCTTCCTTGAAGCGGAAGGCCCCCCTTTCACGAAGGGTTTTCGACAGGGACAAGGTCTCGACCCCATTGGAGATCGCATCCTCCCGCAGATCCCCATAGTAGATGGCCCCGTCCCCCATCTCTGCGGTACAGGCCCGAACGCAGGCCGGTAGCACTCCTTTCCGGGCGTCGTGCGCGCAGAAGTCGCATTTCTCCACTGTACCCACGCGGTGAGGCCATGGCTCGTCGGGGCTGTAGGGATGTGCGAGTTCTTCGGGCGTGTGGGCTGGTTCCCCCCAGTTGAAATAGCGAGCGTCGTAGGGACAGGCGGCCATGCAATAGCGACACCCGATGCATCGCTCGTGGTCAATGAGGACAACACCTTCGTTGGTTCTGAACGTCGCCCCCACTGGGCAAACATGGAGACAAGGAGGGTTCTGACAGTTCATGCATGGTCGGGGAAGGAAGTACTTGTGGCCATACTCGTCCTCGACTCTGTAGACCTTGATCCACTCCTGACCCTCCGGCACAAAGTGCATAACAGTACAGCCCACGGTGCACTCACCGCATCCATCACACTTCGCGAGGTCGATGAGCATGACCCACTGCTGACCCTCTGAGGCGATTGCTCGTACGTCCTCGGTCGTAACACCCACGATCTCGAGGATCTTGTCGGAGAACAGCACTCCGATAGCTCCCGCTGCCACGCCCCCAGATACGACCCGGAGGAACCGACGCCGGCTGACGTTGTCGGCGTGTTCGGCATCCCTCCGCTCTGTTTCCATTCCCGTACCGTCGCTCACTCAAAATCCCCCGAAGCTACTCCCATCGAAGACGGTACTCACAATTGGGGTCCCCGTGCCCGATGCACGCCAATCTCTCGAAGGCCACTCCACTTCCCATGCTTTGCGTGATGCCTTCGTAGAGTCCGAGGTCAAGGTTATCGCAAATCTCCTCGGTATACCTCTCCGCAAGCTCCCGGAAGGGGCATCCGTATACGCGGTAATGTACTAGGTCTTCCCCGACGGCCAAGATTTCGACGTCTATCCCCATCCTGCTCATGGCCCGTTTCAGGAAGAACTCCACGAAGTTCCCAGGATTCCAGACGGGGACCTGCGCCTCGGCATCGATCGCCTCAAGCAACTGCTGGCCCGTCGTCTGACCTGCTCCTCGCAGCGCTTTCTCGAGGGCTTTGCGATCGAGGCTTTGAGAGATGAGCCTAAGGAGGATCTCCGAGAGCATCTCGTAGCGACGAGGGGGGTAGCCCTCTACCCCTGCGTCAGTACGGACTCTATACAGGGCTGCAGGCCTCCCTATTCCTCCCTCGCGGCGATAACGTACCTGCTCGATGAGACCGTCCCGGAGGAGGATACCGAGATGATAGCGAACTGTGACGGGGTGCAAGCCAACGGCCTTTGCCAGGTCGGAGACACCTCGTTCTCCGTGCTGGAGTTCTTGCAAGATCCCTAGCCGCGGCTCGCTTCCCAGCGCTTGAAAGGACTCCGTGGCTGACGTCCGTCTCGCTTCCTGATCCTCTGCCTCCGCGCGAATAGCCTCTCTTGCTGTCATATCGTCCCCTTCTGACGTGTTCACGAGTCCAGGTAGGTTTCTCTTCTGGTCTCTCTGGCCCGACCTGATTTCAATTGACATAGCGGATTCCTATGATTAATTAGATAGTTATCATATCTACATTATAAACTATATATACCACACGCTTTTCATGGCCACTTCTCTACCCGCCCCAGAGGGTTGTATTATGCCCACTAGAAAGCAGAATGGAATTGCGAAGAAAACCGGCTATTCCGGCAGGGGTCTTTTTGTCGGCTTCCTAGCCATCGGGGCCGTCCTTGCCCTCATGCTCTCGTTTGCCCCTCCAGTGGCGGCAGACGTGGACGTGACCGCCGAGAAGTACCACGGTATCGTGGTTGATGGATTTGCAGACGATTGGTCAGGGATCACAGGCACCTCAATTACTCTGATAAGGCCGCTTGCGACCTCGGAGCGATTGGTGGACGGACTGACCCTGAAAGTGGCCTACGACGATGCCAACATCTACGTCTTGGCTCTCGTGGATGACGACTTCAACTACAACGCCACGGACAACCACAGGTCAGGAGCGATTGCAGTGCTGTGGCAGATCGATCCCGCGGCGACGCCCGAAATGGGCGGTGGCCTCGGGAACGTTGACATATGGCACTGGGAGCTTGACTCCGGACCGTTTGAGCCCGCCGGAGGGCCAACATGGGGAACAGGCAACGACCCTGAGGGGAACCTCGACGATGAATGGTCCAACAGTACAACTAATCGATTCGATGACACGCTCGCGAACGAGCTCTACGGCGCCTGGTCCCACACCAACATGTCGGCGCAGAGCGCGACCGGCACTTGGATCTTCGAGATGCGTCGGACCCTCACAACCAGCGACACCCTCAATGAAGACCGCCAGTTCGCCGCCGACACGACCGTAGGGATGTCCTTTGCCTACTGGGATGCAGACGAACTCGGGGAGGGGCTCGGTTGGACCGACGCTGGCCATTACGCCAGCTGCAGAGACCCCGTTACGTTGGACTTCTCCTGGATCAACGTGGAACTTGCGCCAGTAGCTCTACCTCAGGGGCCACCGGGCCCGGCCGGACCAGCAGGTGCGGATGGTGCTGATGGTGCTGATGGTGCTGATGGTGCTGATGGCGCAGACGGAGCAGATGGCGCAGATGGAGACGAGGGACCTGCGGGACCTCCAGGGTCAGCGGACCTCGTGGCCATGACATCAGGCTATGCCGGGTTGGGAATCGGAATCCTTGCCCTGATCATCGCCGTCGTTGCGCTTCTGCGGCGCAAGTGAACACAGACACGAAACCTGACGACAGCCACGACCAGCTTTGGAGGGCAGCCACCTCTACCCCGACCATGCGGTTGGTGGACGTGCCCTCCCCTATCATATTTCAGACCCAACCGAAGACGTAGCATTGATGGGTGAGGGGAGTCCATGCCCCCCGGGTATTTCATTCAGCCTTTGGCATCACAGGCCCCAGGGTGATCCAACCCTTGCTGTAATTGACACCAAGAAAAGGTATGATCTGATCGGGTCCAGCGCAAGTCATGGTATCGAGGCCACGTGGTTACTCTTAGTCTAGCGATCAGTGTCGATGGTCTATCGCCAGCTCTGAGCCCGCCTGTGAAGAGAGTGCGTGGGCCAGGATTTGAACC
>CAYFZX010000036.1:11381-13764 GCA_964347795.1 uncultured Methanomassiliicoccales archaeon | reverse complement strand
CGGCGCATGGGTCTGCGATGGGGCCAGATGCCGCCGACCCAGACGGGAATACGCGGCTGCTGGAGCGGCGTCGGCCTGAATCTCGCCCCCTCGACGCGGTAGTGGGTCCCGACGTGGTCGACGGGCTCACCACTCCACAGCTGCGTGATCACGTCGAGCGCCTCGTCCAGCATCTCGCCGCGGACGCGATGCTCGGCGGGCTCGCCCAGCCGATCGTACTCCGGTGGACCCTCGCCGCTGCCGACACCGAGAACGAGACGCCCGCGGGACAGGCGGTCGATCGTGACCGTCTCGCGCGCGAGCTTGTGCGGGCGGCGCCGTGGCACCGGCGTGACGGTGGTGCCGATGCGGATACGCTGCGTGGCTTGTGCGATCGCGCCGAGCGCCACCCACGGATCGCACATCGTGTTGTCGAACCCGGCGATGTGGTCCCAGATGAAGAAACCATCCCAGCCGTTCGCCTCGGCGTCCTCCGCGAGGGATACCATGGTGGCGGGGTCTCCGAACGCACCGAAGTTCGGCAGATACAGGCCGTAGTTCATGTGCTCACGGTGTCATCTGTGAGGGCGGCTTTCAACTCGCGCACCAGCCATTCTACAGGTATTCAGGTCTTTCAGGTTATCGGTGGGGCTCGGTTGAGACGGCCGGGGGTTGCTAATAAGCTGAAAAACCGCAGACTTATCTCGTGGGGCGGACGAGCAGGCCGCGAGCCACGGAGGACCGGGGGCAGAGAGGGCAGTCCTTCAGGGCCTGGAGGGGCCCGAAATATCGTCGAGAACGCGTCCTGGGTGCCCGGGGGAGGGCACTAGGACCTTGAGGCTTACCCAGGGCGGGGGCCCTCGCTCATCTTGCAGTCGAGCGGTTCCGGGGGCCTGATAAGGTCCATGCAATCCCCGTCAACAAATCTATGGAGCACGTCATCTGTTTGGGGTCAGCCTTCCCCAGCCTCGGCCATGTAGCTGATGAACTGGTGGAGGGGCATACCAGCCGACCACCTGAGAATGTAGTGCCCGTCCTTGCTGGTGTTGACCTTCGGAAGGTCGTGTTGGATCTCTTTGAGGTGGCCGTCAATGGGGATGTCATCGATGGTGAAGATACGCCAGCTGTCTCCACGGTGATGCTTCAGTCTATAGGCGTAGAGTGGAAGTGTGTGGGAGCGAGAGCATTCCTCCCGCAGGCTCTGGGCCTGAAGTTTCGTCCTCCGGGTGTTGGAGAGCCAGAGGGTTTCTCCCTTCGAGGCTTTGACCTCGATAGGGAAGGAGACATCCCCGCGGATGGCGACCAAGTCTACTCCCAGGGAGCCAGCGGCCCGGAGGACGGTGAAGGGCCACGTTGTGATCTTGCGATAGGCCGCTTGCTCTTCCGGTGGGCACGACTTGATAGCCGCTTCGAGAGCGGCTTCGTCTCCCCGGAGGATTCCCTTTAGCTCCCTCTCGAACATCCCTCCTGACATCGTGCAGGGATTCCCCATAGTCTATATATATGAATCTGCGGGGGTGGAGCGAAAGTACCGCTCCTCCGCACACCTTTATAGGGTGAGTGACTGGCCAGGGACTGATGTTCGAACTGATCTGTCCGTATTGCGGTTGGGAAGGAACCCAGGCTACCTTTGACGCTCACATGAATGCCTTCTGTCCCGAGTGTCAACGACCCGTTCAGTTCAAGGAATTTTATGAGGATAGGTAGCGCTCGGGCGCGTCTGACCCCTCTCGCGCGCATCTCATCATGAGATACAGCTATAAGCCGCGAATCAGTGGGGCAACCCCCCTCCGGGATTTCCCCATGTCCTCGGTGAGAGAATGGTCGTCGCACGCTTTGGATCATGGAAGTCCCCCATATCGTCAGACCTGATCGTCCAAGAGACCGTCACTCTCGGCCAGATCGTGACTGATGGAAAGGACATCTACTGGTCCGAGTTAAGGCCGCGGGAGGGTGGACGTTACGCGTTGGTCCACCTCCCCCCTGATGGAACACGCAGGGACGTCATCCCTCTGGCATACAATGCGAGGACACGCGTGCATGAGTATGGCGGGGGGGCCTTCACCGTGACGGAGGGATCAGTCTACTTCTCGAACTTCAGTGACCAACGGGTCTATCGAGCCGTTGCCGGAAGCGACCCCGTCCCGATTACCCCAGAGACCGAGCTGCGCTATGCAGACCTGACCATCGACCGCCATCGACAAAACCTGTTGTGTGTCGTTGAGGATCACACCCGGGAAGGTCGGGAAGCAACCAACAGCTTGGCGTGCATCGACGTGCGAGGCAACGACGGGCTCGAGATTCTCGTGGGCGGCAACGACTTCTATTCCTCGCCAAGGCTCAGTCGGGACGGCGATCGGTTGGCCTGGCTCACCTGGAATCACCCGAACATGCCTTGGGATGG
>CAYFZX010000036.1:0-11281 GCA_964347795.1 uncultured Methanomassiliicoccales archaeon | reverse complement strand
GGGGAGAGACCGCCGCTGATTGTGATGAGTCACGGAGGTCCTACGTCCGCGACCTACAGCTGTCTCGATCTGCTCAAACAGTATTGGACCAGCCGTGGTTTCGCCGTCCTGGACGTTGACTATGGGGGCAGCACCGGATATGGCCGTGAGTACCGCGAGCGGTTGAAGGGTCGCTGGGGCGTCGTCGACGTGGATGACTGCACGAACGGCGCGAAGTACCTGGTTGACCACGGCAAGGTGGACGGTGAGAGGCTAGCCATCCGCGGGGGCAGTGCAGGAGGATACACCACCCTTTGTGCCCTCACCTTCCACGACTTCTTCAAGGCAGGGGCTAGCTACTTCGGTGTGAGCGACCTGGAAGCTCTGGCGAAAGAGACCCACAAGTTCGAATCCCGCTACCTAGACAGCCTCATCGGCTCGCTTCCGGAGACGCGCGCGACCTATCATACACGGTCTCCCATTCACTTCGCGGATCGGCTGTCCTGTCCCGTCATCCTCTTTCAAGGCCTGGAGGATAAGGTCGTTCCGCCTTCTCAGGCGGCATTGATGGCGGAGGCCTTGAAGGCGAAGGGCCTGCCCGTCGCCTACGTCACCTTCGAAGGGGAGCAGCACGGATTCCGGCGGGCAGAGAACATCAAGCGCGCCTTGGAGTGTGAGTACTACTTCTTCTCGAGGGTCTTCGATTTTGAGGTGGCAGAGGAGATCGAGCCCCCACGGATCTGGAACCTGCAGCAGCTCGGCCCAGTGAGCCGCTAGACCTTGAGGACGCGCTTGGCCCGATCGAGGTCGTCCACCGCCATGGCGATTCGGGTCTTCCCATCCCGGGACCCAAGGATGTAGATCGACGAGGTCTCGACATTTGCCCTGTTCAGCCGCCGAGCCACCTTGGCCAGCTCCCCCGGCCGATCGATGAGCTCGGTCACGAGAACCTCATTCTCCTCGTATCTGAGCCCCGCCATCTCCAGGGCCCGACGGGTCGAGTTTACGTCGTTCGTGACCACTCGATAGAAAGGCTTGACGTCGCCGATTTCACCGGCGATGGCCACGATGTTCACGGCCTTTGCCGCCAGCGCCTCCGTCAGGAGCGCCAGTTCCCCAGGCCGATTGTGCACAAAAACCTTGAATTCGAGCAGACAAGTTCCCCTACCGCACATCCGGTCGAGGCCGAATAAACCTTCCGCTAGCTAGGGAGTCAGGCGCTGGCGGTCTCGGGGGAAGAGGATCCCCTCCCTGATGTTGCTGAGTCCAGCCACCTTCGCCACGAGCCGATCCAATCCAAATCCCCAACCGCCATGGGGTGGCATGCCGTATCTGAACGCCTTCACGTAGAATTCGAAGTCTTCCGGGTCCAGGCCCTTTTCCCTCAGTCGCTGGATCAGCCGGTCGGGTCGGTGCTCCCGTTGACCCCCCGAGGCCATCTCGTCTCCAAGGTAGTCCAGGTCGAAGGAAAGGGAGTACTCGGGCTCCTCGTCGTTGACCATGATGTAGAAGGGCTTGATCTCCGACGGATACTCAACGATGTAGTACATCGGGTGCCCCTCACGCCTCATCGCCTCCCCGAGGACCCTCTCCGACTCCGTATCGATGTCCTCTCCGTCCGGGATGTCCCGACCTTCCTCGCCAAGCATTCTTCGGGCCTCATTATAGTGCAGCCGCGGGACGGGAAGCTTCGGCACGACAGGCTCCGCCTCAAGCACCTCCAGCTCCTCCTGAGCGTTTGTCCTCACGTACTCCAAGGCGTGGACGACGGAGCCCTCGAGCACCTTCAGCACCTCCTCCTGAGACCTGATGAAGGCCATCTCCGCGTCGTAGGAAATGAACTCCGACGTGTGCCTCACCGTGTCCGAGACCTCCGCCCGGAAGGCGGGCGCTATCTCGAAAACGCGGTCCAACCCGGTGGCCATGAGGATCTGCTTGTACAGCTGCGGGCTCTGGGCGAGGTAGGCGCTCTTCCCGAAGTAGTCCACTCGGAAGAGGGTGGCCCCTCCCTCGGCTCCTGCGCTGATTACCTTGGGCGTATGGGTCTCGATGAATCCTCGCTCCCTCAGGTATTCCCGGAGGCCTGCGTTGATGTATGACCGAAGGGCGAAGATGGCCCGGACCTCTGGCTTTCTCAGGTCCATACAGCGGTTGTCGAGCCGTGTGTCCATCTCCGCGCGGACCTTGTCTACGACACCCAGAGGCAGCGGCTTCTCTGCCAGTCCAAGGATCTCATAGTCCTTGGGGAAAATCTCGAAGCCATTCCTCACGTCCGGGTTTCTACGGACAATCCCTCGGAATCCCACCACACTTTCCCGAGGAATCTGTGTGAGATCCTGGAACAGTCCCTCATTCTCCGCCCGCCGCGTCGAGACCTGGAGCGTTCCCTCCCGCTGCCTGACGATGAGGAAGGCAATGCCGCCGAGGTTTCTCGTGTCCTCGACCCAGCCGACCACGGCCACCTCCGTACCGAAGTCCTCCTCCCCAATGTCCTTGAGGCTCCTAAAGGGTGGCCAGTCCTCTAGCATGCGACCTGTCGTCCGAAGGCGGCGTAAGTATAAAACCCATGGGTCAGCCCTTCATCTGCTGAAGCAGGTCCTGCGGCTCTACCTCCATGTCCGCCGTCTTGTAGGGCACGACCTCCATGTGTGGATAGGCGACGGCCACCCGGGGATCGGAGGAGAACCGCTCCATGATCCGCTTGATGATTTCGCTCCGGTAGTACCGCCGGCGGTAGGAGGGACAGAAGTAGATCAGGTGCATGTCAACCGAGGACGGGCCGAAGGACAGGGTAATCGTCGGCTCCTCCACCATGTAGGTGGCGAGGTCCGCGAACTCATACCTGCTTCGGACGACGCTCCGGTTGTTCCTCATCAGGTCCCCCACAACGGCTTCCCCGGCGTCCCGGATGTACTTCTCCGCGACCTTGTGGTCGCTCTCATACGTCACGGCCACCGTGATCTCGTCCCAGATGAACTCCGTGTCACGGGTGTAGTTGAAGACATTTCCCTCCAGGATGTAGCTGTTCGGGATGGAAACGTGACGACCCGTAAACGTGTCCCCGGCCATCCATCCTCCGAACTCGCGGAGCAGGGTCGTCATGAGGGTGATCTGGGTCACGTATCCGCGGACGTTGTTGATCTCGACCCGGTCGCCGAGCTTGTAGAGTCGCCGGGCGACCAGGACGCCCCACCCTACCAGGTTCAGAAGGGGTTTCTGGAGGACGACAATCAGGGCAGCCAGGGGCAAACCCACGCTGATGGCATCCACCACCTCGCCGCCAAGAACGGTGAAGAGAATGGCCAGGAGAACCGAGGCCCAGACGAGGTAGCTGATCAACTGGAAGAGCGCGTAGATGTCCGCCTCGTGTGTGATCTTCGGGGCCATCAGACGGCGGAAGATCGGCTTCAGCAGCTCGAGGACGAGCTTTGTGGCTAAAATGACGAGGAGGATGGTGATGTAGGTCATGTAGGCCTGTATCGGGAGGGTTGGCAGCGGAGCTGGGAACTGGTAAACCCCCATGAGGATGATGAGGGCCACTACGGTGGTGAACGAGGCGATGATGAAGGCCGCCCTCACGCGGTCAGCCATCAAGAAGTCGAGCCCGTTCTGGCCCACTTATAGCTTCCCTTCGTGTTATCGCCAGAGGAAATGAAAGGTGGGAGAGGCGAGGTTACAGGAACTCCTCAAAGTCCTTGACGAGCTCCGGGTACTTCCTCTGGACGGCTTGGAGGATCGCCAACACCGAGAGCTTCTCGACTCCGGCATCCGAGAGGCTTTCCACAAGCTTGTCCAGCGTGTCGTCACTGAGCCTCGCCAGCTTCTCCTTGGCCAGCCAGTTTCGATAGAGGTTGTCTTCCATCTTCGCGCGCCAACCCTTCTCATACTTCATCAGCTGCTCCAAGGAGAAGTCTCCCGTTTGGGCTGCCTCCCCGAGAACCTCGCCCGCGATCCTTCCTGCTCGACAGGCGTTGGCAATCCCACCTCCCGTAATCGGATCAATCTGCCGGGCAGCGTCGCCCACGAGCATGATGCCCGGCGCGACTGTCTTCTCCAGCGGGGGGGAGGTAGACACGCCCCCGGCCACCCAGTCCAATGGTTTGCCGTCTCTCACCCGCGTGTCCTGCTCAACAAACCGGTCTAGGTAGGTCTTGGCGTCCGCCTTCTGCTTGACCTTCTTGGCCATGATGCCGATGCCCACGTTGCAGGTGTCCCCCGACTTCGGGAAGTACCAGAGATACCCGCCGGGGGCGACGTCGTTTCCGAGGTAGAACTCGCAATACCTCGGGTCCACGTCGACCCCAGTCAACCGGTATTGCAGAGCACTCATGATGTCCCCGCCCTTCAGTCGGGTCTCAATGCCAGCCCAGCGTCCCACCTGAGACTCGAATCCGTCGGCTGCCACCACGCAGCGGGCTTTGACGTTAAACCGCTCTCCAAAGTGCTCGATCCGAACGCCTGTCACGTTGCCGTTGTCCTTGATCACGTCGGTCACGGTGGCCTTGACCTTGATATCCGCCCCCGCCTTCGCGGCCTCGAGGGCCTGGAGCTTGTCGAAGATGTCCCTCTCGATGACCATGCCGACCTCGTTGCCGGCGTACCTCTCAGAGATGGTGAGCCGGTGGCCTCCGGGAGAGATGATGTGGGCGCCCTCGACGTCGTTGGCGAGCCACCGGTTGTCGATTCTGATCCCCACCTCGTCCAGGTGAGTCTTGGACAGGCCCTCGCCGCACCGGACGGGGGATCCGATGTCCTGCCGCTTCTCGAGAAGGAGGGTACGCGCCCCGGTCTTGGCCGCCCAGCGCGCGGTGAGGCTTCCGGCCGGGCCAGCCCCTACCACGACGGCATCGTACTCGTCCTTGTACTGGACCACGCCATCACCGCAGCTCGGAAAGTCGATGGCCCCGCGGAAAGTCGATGGCCCCCACGGGACAGGCCTTCACGCAGAGACCGCACTGGGTGCAATTCTCGTCGAAAGTAATCAGGACCTCCGAGAGGAAGATGGCATTCGTTGGACACGCGCCGACACAAGCTCCGCAGTGCATGCAGGTGGCCGTGTCGATGGCCATGATGCCGTTGTCGATGATGGCCTCGGGGCTAACTGCTACCGCTCTCTGCATGCCGCCTTCCCCACTCCCGGAGCGGAATCGCGAACTTCTTCTCGACCTCGTTTCGGAATACGGGGCCGGTGTTGTAGGCACAGAAGGGGATGATGCGGCCATCCGGACTCGCATAGTGGATGACGCAACGCTTCACCCGCTCGATGTCGTAGTTGTAGTTGTCCTGGAAGTGCATTCCGCCTACGTACATCATCCTCCAGGAGAAGTCGGCGGCGCCTTTCTTGCCGCCCTCTTTGAACATGCTACCAAGGGTCTTCAGGAAGGTTCGAAGGCCCATGCCTGAAGGCGCGTTCTCCTCGTCGAAGTGCCTCCGCAGGAGGCTCAGGGCCTTGATCTTGGAGACGAACTTGACCTTGGAGTCCCTGGCCCTCTGGGCCAGCGCCCACATGTCCTCCATGAGGCCCTCGACGTCCACGAAGCGTGTGA
This sequence comes from uncultured Methanomassiliicoccales archaeon, assembly GCA_964347795.1. Taxonomy (GTDB): domain Archaea; phylum Thermoplasmatota; class Thermoplasmata; order RBG-16-68-12; family JAJISG01; genus JAJISG01. The sequence continues at coordinate 5,756 of CAYFZX010000036.1, read as the reverse complement.
TGGGGACGGGTTTCTTTCCCCTCTCGAGGAAGAGGTAGGTGGCCAGGCCGCATCCAGGATGGGACGTGAAGGCGGTCTTCGGGCTGTCGGTGAGGATGCTGACCAGCTCGGAGATGGGCGCCACGAACGGTACCGGGTACCAGTCATCCACTCCGGCATAGCCCGTCTGCTCCTCGAAGTCGTGAGCCAAGTCGCTCAGCGTGTACCGGAGCGTCTCCCTCTCCTCGTCCGGAATCCTCCCCGTGAGGCTCACCGGCTGGTAGTTGACGCCCTTCACCACGTCGCTGTTCTCAATGGCGAAGTCCATGATGGGGCCCACCTGATCCTCGTTGAAGGAGCCCACGAGGGTCGGCACGAGGCAGATGGTCGGCCTTTCTGGACCCGCCTCGCGGACTCTTTGGATGGCCTTCATCTTGATCTGGAGCAGCGGCTTCCCACGCGCCTGGATGTAGTTATCCTCCTTCAGGCCGTCAAACTGGAGGTAGATCGTGTTCAGGCCAGCTCGCGCGCAATCCTCGATGAACCCTGGCTCCGTGGCCATCCGAATGCCGTTGGTCGCCACCTGAATCTGGGCAAAGCCCATGTCCCTGGCGGCCTGAACCGTCTCCACGAACTTGGGGTAGATCGTTGGCTCGCCTCCGGCGAGCTGGATGGCGTTCACGGGAATGGGCCTCTGGGCGCGCAGGACCGCGAACTCGTACAGAATCTGCTCATAGGTTGGCTCGAAGACGTAGCCCGCCGCGTTGGCGTTGGCGAAACAGATCGGGCACTTGAGGTTACACCGGTTCGTTAGGTCGATGTTGCAGAGGGCGGTGTTGCTGTAGTGTAGGTTGCAGAGACCGCACTCGTACGGGCAGACGGTGGCATCGGGGATGGCGGGGTTCTGAATTCCGACGCCATCGAAGGCCCAGGACTCGGCCTTGAGGTACATGTCCACGTCGGACCAGCAAACCTCCTTGAATTCGCCATGTTCCGAACACTCCTTCTTCATGACGAGGGCTCCGTTCTCCTCGTAGAGGACGGCGGGGATAATCTTCACACATTCAGGGCACAGGGAGCCCGTCCGCCTCGGCAGCCCTCGGCGCAGCTTCGAGGGCATGGTGACCGTCGCCCCAGCTTCGGTGGACTCCTTGTACCGCATCACCACGGTCTGCCCGGTCCCGTGGGGGTCGGAGTCGTAGAGCCAGCTCTCTCGCTTCCGCGCCTTGCGATCCCTTCGGTCGAGGCTGATCTCCCTCACGTCGTAGGACATGGCGTCACCTCACGACTATGGTCATTCCTCAGAACGTCTGAATATCGCAATCACGACTTAAAGATTATGTAGCAATGTCCGCTACAACAAAAGCCTACGACCGCGTTTGTGTCAACAGGTTGCTGAAAAAGCGCGACGCCCCTCCCCACGGTCGGAATCGGAACTCGTAGGCTTCATCCTGGGTCTGTACGCGGATCCAAAGATACCTCCTGCGACGGGTGCCCACTCTCAGGATGTCCTCGAAGGGGAGTTCGAAATAGCGGAGCACCTTGTGGGCCTCGACCGGAAGGCCCATGAAACGCGCGCGATCGACGGGGCGCAAGGTGCCATGGTGACGGTCCTCCTCGCCATGGGTCAGGTCCTGCAGACCCACCACCCTCCGATTGGTGAAGTAGACCATCCACAGGCTCTCCTCCACAAGGGGTTTCTTCGTCAACCTGGCCACCGCGTAGGCTTCGACGCGAAGCCCCCGTCTCCCATAGAGCCTCTCCCGATCAGAAAGGATGAGCTGGGCCTCGTCGTCGTAGATGACATCAAGGCCATTGGCGTCCCCTGTCCTCAACCTGCTCCCCCGAAAACCGCACGCGGCCCTTCGTCCATATACCTTTGCCCGAGGCGGGCTAGAAGAGTTTCTTCTGTCCCGGGATCTGGGCCGCCGGAAACTTCCCCGTCTTGGCGTACGACAGGAATCGGCCCGCGTCGGAGTACATTCGGACTCCGTGAAAGGTGAAGAGGGCCCTCCGGTAGTCCCTGGAGCTTCCCCGATCGTGCATCTCTCCCAGCTCTTCGTCCGAGAACTGATAGACCGTGTGGTATCCCCTACCGAACAGCCGCGTGTAGAGGATGGAGGACTCAACCTCAGGTTCCGACTTGGAGAGATCCACACAATGCACGATGCCGTTGTCCTCCATGAGGCGCCTCAGCTTGGGGGGCAGCCCTGTTTCAGCATAGGCCCTGGGCTCAAGGGCCAAAGGGATGCCCTGTAGGGAGGCAGAGTTCACGAAGTTGGACAGCCTCTCCAGGTCCTCGGGGCCGTACTCGTGGGTCGCAGGAGTCTGTAAGTGCAGAACATCGCCCTTGAGGACCCTCACGATTTCGGCCATGGTCTCCGCAGTCTCTAGGACGGGGTCCGTGGGGTCGAAGGAGTGGGCATGAGTGACGGTACGATGACACCTGACGGTGAAGGCGAAGTCTTGGGGGACCCGTGTCCTCCACCCTCTCACCATGTCCATCGGTGGGATCTGGTAGAAGGTTGTGTTCACCTCAACGTAGTTGAAGGCCCTGGCATAGGCCTCCAGGGAATCCATCCCGGGAATGCTGAAGTAGGCCCATCCGCCAGTGCCCACCCTCAGATCATCGATCAGAGTTCTCCCCACCCGACAACGCTGAGGGCATATTAAGGGCGTCCCGCCAACGCGTACAGTGGCAATGATAAAGTAGGCCAGTTCCTTTGCAATTCAGATGGCCGGGTTTTGGCTAGGCTGCTCTGGCTGGGACTACGATGAATGGATCGGTCCAGTCTACGAGTCGCGCAAGGGCAGCAAACTGGCCGCCTACAGCCGGGTTTTCAGGACGGCGGAGATCAACTCAACCTTCTACCGGGCCCCTTCCTCCGGCATGGTCCTGGGATGGGCGAAGTACACGCCCGACGAGTTCGTGTTTGCCGCGAAGGTGCCTCAGACGGTGACCCATGATCGACTTCTCAAGGTAGAGGGTGGCGCGGGCAAGGAGGTGAAAGACTTCTGCGAACTCATGCGGCCTCTGTTGGAGGCTGGCAAGCTTGGCGTCCTCCTGTTGCAGCTCCCTCCCAGGCTGCGCTTCCACGAAGAGAGAACCCGGTCATTCTTCGAGACCTTGCCCCAAGGCTATGAGTTTGCCATTGAATTTCGGAATGAGAGCTGGATGCGTCCTGAAGCGTTCGACCTATTGAGGGAATTCGGAGTGGCGTACACCGTCGTGGACGAGCCTCTGCTTCCGCCTGTCGTTCATGTCACGTCGCCCATAGCCTATTTCCGCTGGCACGGCCACGGCCAGGACCCGTGGTACAACTACCGCTACAGCAAGGAGGAGCTGGAGCCATGGGTTCCTAAGTTGAAGGAGGTCGCCGGGGAGGCGAAATCGGTCTTCGGATACTTCAACAACCACTTCCACGGCTACGCCCCGGAGAACTGTCTTCAGGTGCTCGAGATGCTCGGCGCTCTGGATTCTGAACAACGCCGGGCCATTGCGAGGATCAGGGACTACCGAAGGGGGATTGTGAGGGCCGCTCACGGAAGAGTTCGGACCACGACATTGGAGGACTTCGGGGGCGCGCCGAGGGAGAGGGATATCACCCCCGTCTTGCGGAAGCTGTCCACCAGGCCTCGGATCGATCGGGCCCGGAGGGTAGTCGTGGAAGGCGTCCAGATAGACTCGACGACGCCTATCATACAGTCACGGGTGGGCAACTATGCGGTGGTGATCGATGTGGACAGCCGACGGATAGGTCACAACTGTGAGGACTGGAGGAAGAACATCCCCGATGGGCCATTGTGCAAGCACGTTGCCGCTGTATTCATCGCGTTGCCAGCGGACATGAGTCTTTCGGTGCTGACCGACCTTCGCGACCGTCGCGAAACATGGCGCCTGGAATATCTCGAGGAGGAAGGTCGGAGTGGCCTCCAGGCCTTCGAGGAGTAGTCTTCCGGAAGGTGTCAACGGGGGGATCCAACCGATAGGCTAAGCTCGAGAGGGTCATCCTCCTCTTGGTGCGACTCCTCCTGACCCCTTCGTTCGGTTGACATCCATCGCCCTTGCCTCGTTGGCGCGGTATCGGCCGTGGGGCTTGTCCTCATCCTCGCCGTAACACGACCGCGGGCATGAGGGACTCAGACCAAGAGACCGCCGCCGTTGACGTGAATCGTGGCCCCCGTCACGAAACTCGCATCGTCTGAGGCCAGGAAGGAGATCACGGCGGCCACCTCTTCGGGGAGGCCGATCCTCCCGATGGGGATTCCGTCGGCTTTGCGCTCCCGCTCCTCCTGTGTGTAGTGGCCTATGATGTCGGTGTCGATCGTTCCTGGAGAGACGGCGTTCACCGTGATGTCATATCTGGCCAGTTCCAAGGCCGCGGCCTTGGTGAGGCCCAAGAGACCGGCTTTCGATGCCGCGTAGTCTGCCCCGTGGTTCGTACCCTTGGTGGCTAGCTGGCTCGAGACGTTGACTATCCGCCCCCCTCCGGACTCCCTCATGGCAGGAATGACGGCCATCATGCAGTTGTAGGCTCCCGTAAGGTTGACCTCCAGCGTCCGGTTCCACTGTTCCAGCGTCAGTTGGTCGAGGGTCGCCCTCCAGTACTGGCCAGCATTGTTGACGAGGACGTCGATGTTGCCGAAGTGTTCCAGGGCCTGCGAGACCATGGATCCCACCTGATCCGCCGAGGCGACATCGGCCTGCAGTACCAGAGCCTTCCTCCCCAATTCCCGCACTCTACGCGCAACCTCTTCGGCTCCCTCCCTAGTGCGAAGATAGTTGATGACGATGTCGAACCCATCCGCCGCGAGACGTTCTGCCGCGGCTCTCCCTATTCCCCGAGACGCTCCAGTGACCAGACAGACCCTGCCCATCCTATTACCAGCAGGGCAAACCCTCTCCGCAGAATAAAGGGTTAGCTTCACCCGGGTGGGGAAATCTCCACGAGCTTGACGCCCTTCTCGCACAGAGGGCAATCCGCCGGCTCGTACATCTTCCCGACTTCGTGAAGCACGTGGTGGACGGGAATGCCGCCGAAGCTCTCGATTTTGTCTCGTCGGTCTATCAGGGTAGCGATCGCCACCATCGACGAGCCCTGGGACTTCACGAAGTCTACCACGGCAGAAACGGTCTCCCCGGTTAGGATGGCATCATCGACTAGCATGACCTGGTCCTTGTCGTCAATCTCGATGAATGGACGAAACTTCCAGCCATCGTTTGTGCGGTTCGCCCAGAGGATCCTGTCTGCGTCGAGATGCTCGCCTGTCCAGAAGGCTATGGGGATCCCGGCATCCACCGGCGCTAGCATTGTGAATCTCTTGGCCTTGTCGAGCCTGTGAAGGATTCCCGATCGTCGCAGAACTCTGCCGAGGGCGACACACAGGATCTTGGCGTACTTCGAGTGCTGCAGGGCCAGGGGTATCTGGAAGAAGTGCTCGTAGTGCAAACCCGTCCTCGGCAGAAGGAAGTGCCCCTTCATGAGGGCACCCGTGGATTCGAGGATCTCCCAAGCACGGCGCTGTTCCTCCTCCGTCGCCGAGTAGTATTCCAAGGGCATTCCCTCCCGACAATCCTAGAGCCCCCAACGGCTCCTTGGTTTAACGCTTTCGCTTTGGGGACCGTCGCCCCCCGCTCCCGAATCTCGGCCCCCCCAGTGTCCGCTGGTTCTCACTCCCAAAATCATCCTTAAATACGAAGAGAGTCTGTATCGTATCGCTGTCTCCCGCCGACAGGCAGGTGACGCCGTGGTTGAGGAGGAAGAGGACAGAGAGTT
>CAYFZX010000035.1:1325-14462 GCA_964347795.1 uncultured Methanomassiliicoccales archaeon | reverse complement strand
CTCCTCGGGTTGCTGAAGCCCACAGCGGGTCGGGCAAACATCCTGGGCTTCGACTGTCGTTCCCGTCCCATCGCCATTCGGGAACGAATAGGGTACATGCCGGAACACGACTGCTTGATTCCGGAGATGACCGGGATCGGGCTGGTCGCCTACATGGGGAGAATCAGCGGCCTGGACGCCAACACCTCCCTCAGCCGAGCTCACGACATGCTGGACTTCGTGGGTGTGGGCGAGGAGCGATACCGGAAGATCGAAGAGTACTCCACCGGAATGAGGCAGCGGGCAAAACTTGCTCAGGCCCTGGTCCATGATCCCGACCTCTTCCTGTTCGACGAGCCGACGGCTGGGCTGGATCCCGAGGGACGCTCGGAGATGCTCGACCTCCTCAAGGCCATCTCGAAGATGGAGGGCAAGAGCATGCTCATCTCCAGCCACCTCCTCCCGGACGTCGAGGACATCTGCAAGCAGATCACCATCATCAACGATGGCCGGGTAGTCGGCCAAGGCGAGCTGGAGGAGCTTCTCGCGGGGGACGCGAACACGCTGAGGGTCCGGGTCCGGGGAGACCTGGAGGCTTTCGTTACTGCCCTCCGGGAGAAGGGCGCGCACGCGGAGCTGGATCCGTCCTACGTGCTCGTCGGCAGGAAGGAGGGAGTGGAGGACCTCATCTTCCGCGCCGCGATGGAGACCGAGGCACAGGTTCGCTACTTGGGCACCCACGCCCGGAGCCTGGAGGAGGTCTTCCTGCAGATCGTGGAGGGAGGGGGCTAAGGTGGTCACGCTCAAGCTTCCCACGTACGTCAGGCGGGAGGAACCGCTCCGGGGCCGCTCCCGACGGTTCCTCACGATCTTCGGCTCCGGATTGCGGAGAGAATTGAAGCGAGTGTCCAACATCATCGCCCTCTTTCTGGCCATCGCCTTCGGCGTCATCGCCACCATCTTCAACATCTTCGTGGCCCCTCTCATCTTACCAGGGGTCGAGATTGACGCCGCCTACTTCTTCGGAACTTTGGCCAACCCAGCGATTCTGTTCTTCACACTGATCGTTGCCGCGGCCGTCGGGTCTGGACTCATCGCCGACGACATCCGCCACATGTCCCTAACCCTCTACCTCAGCCGCCCCATCTCGACGGCGGACTACCTGCTATCCAAGGCCTCCATCGTTGCCTTCGCCCTTATCCTGGCGGTGGCCTTTCCGGCAATCCTGGGACCCATAGTTTCGGCGGTCCTCGTGTACGTCACCTGGGAAGTCGCCATCCAGGCTCTTCTGGCAGGAACCGCCTTCGGCCTGCTGGCCACGGTCCTCTTCTCCATGTTGGTCCTCCTCTTCTCGAGCCTTACGTCCAGGAAGGGTATCGCAGCGGCGGGGACCTTCGCCGCAGCCCTTGCCCTCGAAGGCATCATCTTTCCCCTCAGCCAGGTCTTTGACACGAACCAGGTCTTCTACCTCTCCCTGTATCAGAACCTGCTGGCCGTCGGCGGTCTATTCTACGGCGTGGAGGCGGGAGCCCTCGCCTGGGAGGCGTCACTCGCGATTCTCGTCGGGGTCATCCTGACAAGCGGCACCGTCGCCTACCTCAGGGTCAGGTCCATGGAGGTGGTGGCTCCCTCATGACCATCATTCGCGGCGAGGGCCTCACGAAGTGGTACGGGGAGGTGTTGGGGCTGAACCGCTTCGACGCCTCCTTCGAGAAGGGGATAACCGGCCTCGTGGGGCCCAACGGGGCCGGGAAGAGCACCTTCTTCAAGCTAGCCATAGGTCAACTGTTCCCCGATGAGGGGACCCTGGAGGTCCTGGGAGAGGAACCCTGGAACAACCGGGAGCTCATGGCCCGCATCGGGTACTGCCCGGAGCACAATAACGTGTATGGTTACATGACTGGACTCAAGTTCGTCACCTCCCTGCTCCGACTCAGTGGCTACTCTCGGGAGGAGGCGAACCGACGGGCCCGGGACGCGCTCGAAGTCGTGGACTTGGAGGAGGACATGAACAGGCCCCTGGCAGGGTACAGCAAGGGAATGAGGCAGCGGGCGAAGCTGGCCCAGTCCTTGGCCCATGAACCTGACCTCCTCATCCTCGACGAACCGCTCAACGGCACGGACCCCGTGGGTCGCGCCCGCATGATCGAGGTGATCCGAGGCCTGCCCGACGTGGGGATCAGCGCGGTGGTGAGCAGCCACATCCTCTTCGAGGTAGAACGGCTGACGGACCGCGTCGTGTTGATCAACAACGGAAAGGCCATCGCCTCGGGGCAGGTGCAGGAAATCCGGGGACTCATTGACGAGCACCCCCACACCGTTCTCATCCGGACGTCCAAGCCCAGGGAGCTCGCGCAGCTCTTAGCCCCCGAGAACCACGTGGCCGAAATCAGTTTCAACTCCGACGGCAGCCTGGTGGTCCGAACCCGGGACCCCGAGACGTTTTACGCCGAGCTGCCCCGAATCGTCATCGAGGCGGGGTTGTCGGTCCACTCGATGGAAAGCCCGGACGACAACCTCGAGGCCGTCTTTCGGTACTTGGTGGGATGAACGTGTTCGCCGAAGCAGGCCGTTTCACCACGCTGGCCGGGATCACCGCCCGAACCACCTTAAGCTCCCGAAAGGGGGCGGTGACGTGGATCGTCGCCCTGCTCCCTCTGTACGTGATTGGCGGCCTGCTGGCCTCGGGCCGAACCGTGGACATCCTCCAGTATCAAGACATCGTCGTCCCGCTCTTCCTCAATGTCGTCCTCATCGTGACGGCCCTGGTCCACGGCTCTCGTCTGTTGAAGGATGAGGTCGATGACAACACGCTGGTCTACCTCACCACGCGGAAAATCTCCAAGGCGAGCCTCGTGGCGTACAAGTTCATCGGCTACTATGCGAGCAGCCTCCTGATTCTCATCCCCCCGCTTGTGGTGAGCTACTTCCTGGCGGTGTCCAGCGTCGGAACCTCCGCGGGCGAAGACGCCTCGGTGCTCTGGGCCCTCCTGACGATGGTCGCCGTCGGATCGGCGGGCTACGGCGGTCTGTTCTTCATGATGGGCTTCCTGTTGAAGCGACCGCTGATGGTGGGGCTGCTCTACGGCTTCCTTTGGGAATCCATCGCGCTGCAGCTTCCCGGCGACGTGCCCCTGATCAGCGTGTCCCACTATCTCCGGTCCGTGGGGGCCAACCTCGTGGACATCGGCGTGCTGGGCCAATACCTGACCCGAATCGACTTGCTGTGGTCGATCCTCATCCCCCTCCTCATCGGACTGGTCGCGGTGATCCTCACCTACCTCCTTCTGCTCAGCAAGGAGGTGTCCACGCGAGAGTGAGCCTGACGGGGTGGCATATATAGCCCCGACCACTCCCTAAGGTTGAGAGGGGATCCCGTGCAGTTCATCGAAACGGTGGGGCTGAAGCGGACCTTCGAGAACGTGGTGGCCATCGAGGACCTCAATCTCCAGGTCAGCGAGGGCGAGGTCTTTGGCTTCCTCGGGCCCAACGGAGCCGGGAAGACGACCACCGTCCGCATTCTCTGCTGCCTCATTGCCCCCAGCGAGGGAAGGGCCTTCATCGCCGGCAACGAAGTGGGTCGGGAACCCGACTCCATGAACATCCGCGGGATGGTCGGGCTCCTACCCGAGACCCCCGGTCTGTACGACAAGCTGACCGCGTACCGGAATCTCGACTTCTATGGGCGGTTGTACGGCGTGGACGACCGCCAGCGGCGCTCCAGAATTGAGGAGCTCCTCAAGTGGCTTGGCCTCTGGAAGCGAAGGGACCAGCCCGTAGCCACCTTCTCGAAGGGCATGAAGCAGAAGATCGCCATCGTCCGGGCCATGGTCCACGACCCCCGCATTCTCTTCCTTGACGAGCCCACGGCCGGCCTCGACCCCTCGGCCGCCAAGACGGTCCGGGACTTCCTCCTCGAACTCCGGGGGATGGGCAAGACGATCTTTCTCAACACCCACAACCTCGACGAGGCGGAGCGGGTCTGCAATCGCATTGGCGTCGTCAACACCCACCTCCTCGCCCAGGGGACGCCTCGAGAGCTCGCCGCTCGCTACATGAAACCCGCTTCCGTGTTCCGCCTGAGGGAGGTGACCGACCCTGTCGTCACCGCCGTAGACGCGTTGGACTTCGTCGAGGAGCTCAAGGTCGAGGACGGTGAGCTCCACATCTCCTTGGAGGACCCGAAGAAGTTCAATCCCATCGTCGCCCGGACCGTCATCGAGGCGGGAGGCCAGATCGAATTCATCGTCGAGAAGGAGATGGGCCTGGAGGAGGTCTACCTTCGGATGCTGGAGGAAGCCTCTTGAGGCTGGAGAAGGCCTGGATTGTCACCCGGAAGGAGTTGGCGGAGTTCAGGAGCAACAAGTACGTCATCATCACCCTCCTGCTCCTTCCCCTCAGCATCGCCGTGGTCATGCCTATGGCCATGATCCTCCCCATCGCCTCGCAGGCTCCCTCCGGGGAGCCCCTTCCACTGGACCCTCCCCCTGGTGTGTCTGTCCGCGGCGAAACGATTGAAGACAGAATCCTGGTGAATTACAGCATCGAAGACTCCGTGATCCGCCAGTCCATCATCCGGGACTCTCGCATTGTGAACTCCACCCTCGACGGGGTGACCGTCGAGGGCAGCATTCTCGAGGGCGTCACGATCCGCAACTCCGTGGTCCGTGGCTCCAACGTCATCGATCCAAAGGAGATTGGAGACGCCGCCCTGATCGACAGCCCCGTCCTGGGCACGCCGGACGACTTCACCCAAATCATCCTCCTGGTCCTCAACTCCTTCCTGTTGTTCTTCGTGATCATCCCCGCGGCGCTCCCGGCCTTGCTGGCCAGTTACAGCTTCGTGGGCGAGAAGTTGAACAAGAGTCTGGAACCGCTGCTGGCGACCCCGACCACGAACGGGGAGCTGCTCCTGGGGAAGTCCCTCTCCATCTTCCTGCCCACCATGGGAGCCACGTGGCTAGCGGCGGTCCTCTTCATCCTCATCTCCAACGCGCTCCTCGTGCCCGTCCTCGGGTACGCGCCGCTCCCGACCGTCCAATGGATTATCGCCATCGCCGTCATCGCGCCCCTGTTCTGCACCCTCAGCATCACGGCGAACGTCATCATTTCTAGCCGGGTGAGCGACGTGAGGGCCTCTCAGCAGCTCGGAGCCCTCGTGATCCTGCCCGCCCTCTTCCTCTTCATGCTGCCGCTGTTCGGGGTCTTCGTGCTCGGCGTCGTGGCCGTCCTCGCCTTCGCCGGGGGGTTCCTCGCCATCAACCTCGCGGTCGCCTACCTGGCGTTGAGGCTCTTCCAGCGGGAGAAGATTCTCGTCTCCTGGAAATAGGCCCTAACCCGGCTGGCCTGCCTCCAGCTTTCGCAGCAGCCTCTCGGCCGTGAACTTGGCGAGGTTCCAGAAGAGGGGCTCTGCCGTGCCCTCCTTCTCCTCGATGGACAGGCCGAGGTGCGCCTCGACCCGAGAAGACAGCTCCTTCACCTCCTTGTCCTCCGCCTCCTCCGACAGATGGGCAAACAGCAATCGATGGGCCCCTTTCCGTTCCATAGCCTCCAGGCCATCCAAGACGTGTCGGTGGGTCGTCCCCTCCCAGATGGCCGCGACCATGGCCTCCCGGAACCACCGCTCCACACCGTACTCCTTCAACACGCCCAGGCCCCCGTGCACCTCCATCGCCCACTTGGCCGTCATCGCCCCCACCTCCGCCGTCCAATACTTGGACAGGTGCGCGACCAGTCGGAAGAGGTGATACCGGTCCGAGTAGGGGTAACCTTCGCGCCATACCTCGTCGAGGAGGCGTCCCGCCTCCCAGGCCAGGGCGAAAGCCCTCCGGAGATCGCGGAGTCGCTCTTCGAACTGCGTCCGCAAGAGCGGGTGTTCCAGTATCGGCTTTCCGAAGGCCTCCCGCTGTTCGGCAAAACTGAGGGCATCCGCCATGGCTCGCTGGGCTAGGGCCACGGCACTGATGCTGTTGGCCACACGGGAGAGGTTCAGCACCTCCAGAATCAGGTAGATCCCATGTTCCTGCGGGCCGAGCAGGAAGGCCTCGCTGGCCTGGAGCTCTACCTCGCCCGTGGGCACGGACCGAGTCCCTGTCTTGTCCTTCAGGCGGCGCACGGTGTAGTTGAGGGACCCATCCTCCCGGTACTTGGGCAGCAGAAAGAGGGCCAAGCCACGGACGGTCCTGGGAAGGCCCTCGGGGCGCGCGGCGACCACCGCCAGCTCTGCGCCCACGTTGCTCGCGAAGTACTTCTCTCCCGTCAGGAGCCATCGGTCTCCGGCGGGCTGGGCCACCGTTTCGACGGCGACGCCAAGGTCCGATCCTCCCTTGACCTCCGTCATCCAAGTGGCCCCCTGCCAGGGCAGTCCCTCCTTCCGCAGCATCGGGGGCATGAAGCGGGTCTTCAGTTCGGACGCCCCGTACTTGTCGAGGGGGACGGCGGTGGAGAGCGAGACCGTGTAGGGGCAGTTGAGGCCGGGATCGTGGAAGGCAGTGACGTACCCAAGCAAGAGGAAGGGCATGAGGGAGTTCTCGTCGAACACCCGCCAGACCATGCCAGCCTCGTATCCCTTCTTCAGCAGTCTCCAGTAGTCAGGGGGATAGAGGATCTCGTCGACCCGGTTCCCGAAGCGATCGAACATCTTGAGCCACGGTGTCCCCCGCCGGTCGATGTCGTCGGAGATGGCCTGCCCCTCGACCCACCACACCTCGTACTCCTGAAGAACATCTTCATTCGGCACCGGGCCGAGCATCTCCTTCAGGAAGCTCACGGGCGACCCTAGGGCTTCGAGAGACATCGAGACACCGGGGGGCTGGGCGGAATCCCAACTTGGCCGTTGAATGCGGCGCCCCCATCGCCCCGAGCTATAGATAGGTTTTGTGCCAGGCTGGACAAGGGCTATCTCAGAACCGAGGGGGTGTCGAAGCCTATCTGCTGGCCGAGTTGGATCAGGTCCATCCACAGGTCGTCGTACACTTCGTAGCCCACGTCCAGGCCACGAGCCCGTTGACTCAGAGACCCCTCACCGGGAATCCGGACTCCTGAGAAACCGGGCATAGCGGCCGACCCCTTCATCTCACCAAAGTAGACGGTCACTCGCTCCTTGAACTCGTCAAGGGAGCCGAAGCTCTCGATGTCGATGGCCAGGTAGAAGTCGCCTTTGTTCGCAGGAGGGTCCACGGCGATGGTTCCCACGACCTCCCTGCCAACGGCCCCCCCACTCAACGCCGATAGCGTGGCCACCGCCAGCCCGAGCCCGTACCCCTTGGCCCCAGCCAAAGGACTCAGCACCCCCTTGATGGCCTCCACGGCATCTACGGTGGGGCTCCCCTGGGCGTCCAACGCGACCCCCGGAGGGATTGGCTGGCGTTGGCGAGCCGCCTCGAGAACTTTGCCGAAGGATGTGGCGCTGGTGGCCATGTCGATGATGAGCGGATCTCCCAGGGTTGGGGCGGAGATGGCGATGGGGTTCGTGCCGACGTACCGCTCGGTCCCGCCATAAGGGTGGACGACGGCCTCCGCGGTGCTGGTCGCCAGCCCGATGCAGTTCCTCCGGGAGGCCTTCTCGGCGTAGTAGCCGCAGATCCCGACGTGGTTGGCGTTCCGGACCGCCACGGCGCCGATGCCCGTCTCTTTGGCCTTCAGGATGGCGAGGAGCATCGCCTGGATGCCTGCGTGCTGACCGTAACCACCGCGTCCGTCGACGACGGCGATAGACTCCGTCTCCTGAACGATCTCCGGGACGGTCCCGGTCTGGATGGCCCCGCTCAGGGTCCTCTTGACCAGCATGGGAAACCGGGCCAGGCCCTGAGAGGGGATGCCCCGCAGATCGGCCTCGGTCGTCACCTCCGCGACGCTGGTGGCTTCGGTGGCGCTAGCCCCCACGCGGGTAAGCATGCCGAGGATCAGGGCGCGTTCCTGCGCGGCCTTCAGTCTCACGGACCGTCCATCGTCGCGATGAGCATAAAAAAGGTTTGAGCCCCGTCTCAAAGGATGTCACGATGTGGGCCCTCTCGACACCCCGGGGGATCGTGACCCGGCGTCGAGAATCCGCCTTCGGAGACGGAAATTCTTCCGACTCGCGGACCCCTCAGTGAAAGGCCTTCACCAGGGTCGACCACCACCCTTCTCGGGGTTCGAAGGGGATGTAGAGAGACACGCGGTCGAGGACGCCTCGGTACCGGGCCTTGACGGCCCCAGGCAGGTCATCCAAGGTGGCCTCCACCACAAACTCCTCAAGAACGGCGTCCGGGATTTCCGCCGGCATCTCGTCCCACCTTTTGGCCACGGAGAGCTTGTGGAGTCGGTCGCCCGTCGCCCCCCAGCCATGGAGGTCCAGGACAGGGCGGTAGGTCCGGGTGGACGCGTAGAAAGCGACCTGTTGCCGCATGACTTCTCGGGCATTCGCCAGCTCACCCTCCCCCTCCCCGGTTGCGACGAAGAACGGGGCGGCAAAGGTTACGTCATCGAGAGAACGTCCAGCTCGCTGAGCACCCTCTTCGACCGCGGGACGGACGACTTCCTGCAAGTATCGCACAGTGTGTAGGGGGTGGACGTGGATCCCCTGACACAGCTCCCCCGCCAAGCGGGCCATCCCCTTGTTCACGGCCGCCAAGTAGATGGGCATCTCAGGGTGGTCGATGGGGCCCGGGTTGAAGAAGGGGGTCATGAGGGAGAAGGAGTAGTGCTTCCCCTGGAAGTCCAGCGGCTCTCCCGTCTGCCAGGTGGACCAGATGGCGCGGAGAGACTGAATCACCTCTTTCATCTTCGGGATGGGGGCTGTCCACGGGACGCTGAAGCGTCGCTCGACGTGGCCCTTCACCTGGCTTCCGAGGCCCAGGACAAAGCGGCCTCGCGCCAGGCTCTGCACGTCCCAACACGTGTAGGCCAGGGCCATAGGACTCTTCGTGAAAGCCAGGGCAATGGCCGTGCCCACCTCCAACCGTTCCGTATGTTCGGCGGCGAAGGCGGCGGCCAAAAGGGCATCATGCTGGGTCTCTCCGAGCCAGCAACCATCAAACCCCAACTCCTCAGCTCCTCTGGCCAGCGCCGGCACATCAGACGGAGTTCTTGGGTGGAGGAGGGCGTCGAGCTTCATGCGGGGCGCCAGGGGCTACTTGGGTTTCTCACCTGGCTTCCGATATCGGCGAATCGAGGAGAGGAACCGGCCAAAGAGATTCCCCTCGGACTTCTCCTCCTCAGGCATCTTCGGGGGTTCCTTGCTCACCGTCAGGAGCGTCCCATCGCGCTCATGAATGTACACCTCTTCCTCCGCCTCGATCTCCTCGTCGGAGACGGCCCGCCAGAGCTCTCCATCGTACCGGACATGCCCCTTCTTGCCGGGACCGATGGGTTCCGTCGCTTCGGCCTTTCCCCCGATGACCCGTTGGAGGTACGGCTTCTCTCGTCTCGCCTGCAGCACCTTGTAGATGGCGAAGAGCAAGAAGACGCCCATGACGGCGGTGGGCACGAGGAGCAGGATGAGGATCTGCAGCTGCATCTCCGGCGTGATGAGGACGGTGGGGGGGCTGATGGGGGCGAGGAAGATCGTGCCCAAGATGAGGGAGATGATGCCGCCGGCCCCGATAACGCCGAAGCTCGGCGTCGCGATCTCGATGATCAGGAGAGCCACACCCAGGCCAATGAGGAAGATGGCGATGAGGTTCACGCTGAATCCGAGGCCGATGAGTCCCAGAACGACGCCGATGGTCCCGAAGATTTCCGCGCCGTGGCCGGGCGTCGAGATCCCGAAGATGATGCCATAGATCCCCAGAAGCAGGATGATCGAGGCGAGGACGGGGTCGGTAATGATCAGCAAGAACTGAAGGCGCAAGCTCGGGCCCTGGACGCGAATGGTCGGATTCGGGACATCGAGGACGATGCCCTTCAGGAAGGTCTCGAATCCATCGGCTTGGGCGAGAAGGTCCTCTACGTTGTTGGCGACGACCTCGACCGCCCCTGCCTCTAAGGCGCCCTCAGCGTCGAGGTTGAGGTTGTCTCGGACGAAGGCGTCGGCGAGACTCTCATTCCTCCCGTGAGCCACCAGGTGCGTCTTGATCTTCTCCACGAGGAAGTTGATGGTCTTGTTGTCGGTGACCGGTTCGCTGCCCGTAGCCGTGATGATAACCGGCTGGACCGATCCGATGGTGGTCAACGGGGTCATGGCGGCCAAGTCGGTGGCCATGAGGATCATCGTGCCCGCGCTGGCCGCACTCGCACCCTGAGGATGGACGTAACCAATGATGGGAATGTCCACCTCGGTGAGCATCAGCTCGGTGATCTCCAGGGTCTCGGCTACGCCCCCGCCCGGGGTGTTCAAACGGAGCACGATGGCATCGGCCCCGTCTCTCCTCGCGATGTCCAGGACTTCCTTGAAGTGCTCCAGAGTGGCGAAGGTAATGGTCCCCTCGATGTCCGCCTGAAGGATGAGCTGGGCTCCGACCTGGGCCTGAGTAGAGCCCAGAGGGAGGATGAGGAAGGCGAGCGAGGCGACTGCGAGTAGGAGGATTATTCCCCGGCGTCTAGCTCCAGAGAAGGCCGCCATCATCCGGTGCCCTTCTTCTTCGCCTCCGTCATGGCGGCGGCCATCCCCGCCATCTCGCCCATGCCGCCACCCATAGCACTCGGGGTGACGACGATCAGGTTCTTCTCTCGGGCAATCTCCGCCAGGGTCTGCAGTTCGCGGAGGCGCATCGCAGGCTCCGCCTGGGTGTAAAGTTGCGCGGCGTCCAGCATCTTCTGGGCGGCCTGGAACTCACCCTCCGCCATGATGACGCGGCTCCTCCGCTCCCTCTCGGCCTCTGCCTGCTTGGCGATGGCGCGCACCATGGACTCCGGAAGCGAGACATCCCGGATGGTGACGGCTTGGACCTTGATGCCCCACGGGTCCGTGGCCACATCCAGAAGATCCTGGATCTTGCGGTTGAGCTGGTCCCTCTTGGAGAGGAGGTCGTCAAGCTCCACCTGGCCGAGGACGTCTCGGAGGGTGGTCTGGGCCAGCAGGTTGGTGGCCATGAAGAAATCGCGGACCTTGATGACCGCTTTGATCGGATCGTCCACGCGGTAGTAGACGACCGCATCCACGGCGACTGAGACGTTGTCTACCGTCACGACGCGCTGTTGCGGCACGTCAATGGAGAGAATCCTGAGGTCGACGACGACACGGCGATCGATAATCGGGATGATGATGTAAAGGCCTGGCCCTTTCGGAGGCTCCCGCAGGCGGCCGAGCCGGAAGATGACAGCACGCTCGTACTCCCGAGCGACCTTGATGGCGGCGGCGAGGATGATGAGGACGATGAAGACCACGACGATGAGTACGGGAAGTAGGATTCCGTTGACCATTTCACTCCCATGCGAAATCAAGTTGGCAGCTTATTTAACGGTTTGTGGGAGGCGTCCTAAGACTAA
Organism: uncultured Methanomassiliicoccales archaeon; assembly: GCA_964347795.1. Taxonomy (GTDB): domain Archaea; phylum Thermoplasmatota; class Thermoplasmata; order RBG-16-68-12; family JAJISG01; genus JAJISG01. The sequence goes on along the minus strand of CAYFZX010000035.1, from coordinate 3,074 downwards.
GGGGGGTGAGACACGAAACGAGGCATCGCCCCACGACGCGGCTCGGGACCTATCGGGCCATTGGAACCTGTCGGTTCGGAGCTCGTCCATCGCCGTCTCCCCAGGCAGCCTGCCCACGTAGGCCTGAACGTAGGGAAGCAGGTTCCGCAGGATCCGTGTCTCCGCCTTCCGGAGATGCTCACTGAGGGTGGAAGTCGATACTCCAGCAGCGTGGGCAAGTCTCTCGACCCTCGTCTCGCTAGGTATGGAGTAGTAGCCGCTTTCCAGCCCGAGGACCAGGGCGCTCAGCTGGCGGTCGGTAACGTCGGCGAAGATGTCCGAAGCGGGCATGAGCATCAACCGCTCCATGCGAGTGTTCTCAATGGGGCGCAGGGAGGTGAGTCGCAACTCCCCCAGCGAACGAAGCCCTTTGAACAGCCTCGTAACCGTGGGTTCGTCCCAGGCGATCACTCTCCACGACTCCCAGCCCTCCCGATACACGATGGGCGGTATGTCCCAGGCCCCCACCTCACCCACCAACGTCAGGATGCTGGCGAAGGCGGGGCGGACACAGCTGCAGTCCCGCGTGACCAGAAAGGTGCTCGCGTCGAATGTAGATCGATGCTTCACCCCGTATACACGATCGACGAATTGCTCAAAGGGACCTACCTGGTCGGCCGGGCCCGTGACCTGGAAGATGTCTCGATTGCCGAGGCACCAGTGGAGGATGCGCAGGTCGGGAGACTTCTGAGACTCGTTCCCGACGACGCAGTCGTGACGGATCTCAAAGGACGCCGCGTACATGGTCTCGCTCCTGTTTGGTGGGGCTGCTTCAGCCATGCACCTTCCAGCTCCGGCTCGATTGCAGGACAGCCATTCCGTGCAGGGCATATAAGAATTGACCCGGCCCACGCAGGCTCACTCCACCGGCTCAAGTAAGTTGCCTCAGGGCGGCAATGGAGTCGCAAGGTGATGAGAAGTGTGGTCGACACCCAATGGACGGAGCTACCCGGGAGTGGAGACGCGGGATCAGAAGGCCCTCCGCCAATACCTCCAACTCGAGTACGGGACCTCGGAGACGGCTTGGTTCTTGGAGCACCTCGCCGAAGAACGGGCTCCCAAAGATGGGGGAACAAAGGCCCGGCTCGACGGACCTGCCGAGCTTGCGGAAAAGAGTGTGATCGCGTTCTTCAAGAGACTCCTGCATCGGGTGGGCTACTAAACCGAGAGCCTCGGCAACGTTTCCCCGACCATGACGGAGGAAACAGGTACAGTACCGCCGAAAAGGACAACTAGTGGGCCGTCGTGTAAATCACGATGAAAAGACCCAAGGTGTCGCCCTGGACCGTCGTAGTCGTCATAGCGATAGGCGCCGGGGCGATATCTGCCGGGGTAATTTTGGCCTTGTGGTTGCAGCCCTCTCCAGAATTGCATTCGTACTCCTTTGAGGAAGGCATGGAAGGCTGGGCTCCCCGGGGGACAGATTTGGAGCTCGGCGAAGGCACGTTGAACTGGTCCATCGAGAGAAGTCAGGAAAGGGCCAGTGATGGCGACACGTCCCTGAGGTTCTACCTCGAGAACTGGAACGATGCGGGGAAGATCTGGATAGCGAGGGGCTTTGAGGTTGAGCCCAACCGGTCCTATGTGGTGAGCATTGAGTATGCCTTTGCGTCGGCAGATTTCGGGAGCTTCAATCTGTGGAGGATCATCGCGGGAGCCTTGCCGGAGAGCCCAGAGACGAGAGAGGATCTCGAGGCAGCCTTCCAGGAC
>CAYFZX010000035.1:0-1225 GCA_964347795.1 uncultured Methanomassiliicoccales archaeon | reverse complement strand
GGCGCGTCGACGTCGAGGGTCACGACGTACCATGGGTAGAAGAAGCCAGCGAGGCCCACGGCGAGGCCGATGATCGCGAGGACCATGGCCGCGCTCTTCCGATCAAAGGGAAGGAAGTGAGCGTAGGGCCACAACCTTCTCCCGGCCCCCGTCTTCCGATGGAGTCGCCACAGACGGAGGATGGTGATCACGAAGGAGAAGGCGATCAAGCCGATGAAGATGAGCCAGAGGTTCGCCAGGACCCAATCGACGAAGAGCTCGTACACGGAGGGCACGTGGAGGTCACTTCCCCACGCCGTTGGGGAATCGAACATGGCCCCGCCCGCCCGATAACTCGGCCCTTGCGGCCCGGCCTCAGCCCGGGCGTAGGCCTGAGGATAGAACTCGCCCCAGAGCCCGGCGAAGCGGAGCCACTCGTTCCCGGGGAGGGGGTTGTCCGACTCACCCACATTCACAAGTGCATAGTCCGCCGGGGTCCAGATAGGACCCTTGTCGGAGACTTGGTCTCCGGCGATCCCCAACTGACCCTGATACGGCCTCGGGTAGTTGGAGTGGGAGCCCTTCGAGACGTAGACTTTGGGATGGTCTCCCTCCTTGTGAGCCTCGGCCCACGCCATGCGCTGACCGTGTTGATGCTGGGAGAAGGCCACACCCGTGGGCGACCCTCCGCTCAGTTCGACCTGGATCATCTCCCAGTCGCCCTCATGGTTATTCCATCGGCCGGGATTGAAGGCGTAGAAGAACCAGTACTGGACGACGGTCTGACCGCCGTCGGATGTCACGTGGGCGTAGACGGTCTCCGAATCGGCTCCAGCCTCGTACGCCGCCAGGATGCCGGAGTCATCCATGATCGATCCGAGCGTGCTGTTGAGGTAGTAGACATCCCCTGGGCTCGTCTCGGGGTCCGCGGGGATGTCCAAGGCCGCCAGGCTGGCGGGCGTGGGATTCGGGTCGATCAGTATCGGTGGGCCGCTGTCGTTGTACCGCTCCAAGACACTCGTGTCCAGGGCGAACTGAATGGAAACGGGGAAGTACACCTCCTCCGGGTGGAAGTAGAGGTGGGGAGCATAGGTCTGAATGAGGTTGTCCTCTTGGTCGTCTTCAATGCCGTCACCGTCGCCATCTTGAGCCACGGCGATGCCCGCCGCCAACAGCAGAAGGGCGACTATCAGGAGAGGCAAGAACCGCATGAGGCGCCGGATGGCCCACCGTGAATAAATGCCTT
>CAYFZX010000034.1:0-14829 GCA_964347795.1 uncultured Methanomassiliicoccales archaeon | reverse complement strand
CTCCGAAGGCGATGAGGACCAAGAGGGCCGCCACGGGGATGAGAAAGACCTCTGTTCCCTCCCACAGGGACCTCAGCGGGACGTAGCCGAAGGTCAGCGTGAAAACGTAGATGAAGACCAGGAGGAGCAGGACCAGAGAGGAATACAGTAGGGCCTTCGCTGTCCCCTTGAGGCTGCCGCCTTCGAGGACCGACAGCACGTGGAATAGAGTCATGACCATGGCCGCCTGCGCGGGGAGTAACAGAACCGGCAGGAGGAGCGAGTGGAATAGGGCATGGTCCAAGAGGACGACGAGCGCGAGTGCGCCCAGGAAGGTCAGAAAGAGAGGCCTTCCAGGGGGGGAGAAAGGCCTCGTGGCCCACGCCACGGGTACCAGGAGGCCGATGACCGATCCCACCGAGACGGCAAGGAGAGGCATCGAGTTCCACCGCGCCAGGTTGAACGGGGCAGCAAGTATTGCGTATTCAAGGAAGATCCAGGCCCCGAGCGCCAGCCCAGCGAGCCTCATCTTCCACCCGGAGTGCCTGATTCTCGGCACCTCAGGGATGACCACTCGCCCTACAGTGAGGGATGTTGCGACTGCTAGGGCACCAAGGGGGACGGTAATCAAGAGGCCAGTGAGGCCCACCGCACTGATGTCCCTCGAAGCCAAGAGCAGGAGGAGGACGGCGTCAACGGCAAGACCTGCTGCGGTGCCCACACCGACTGGGAGCCAGCCCGACCCACCTCCAGATTTGGACAGATGAAGCAGAGCGGGGAGAAGTACGAAGTACGTTGCCACTGTCAGGCCAGAGAGCGGCAGGTAGAGTCCTGTACCCCAAGACAGGTTCATGCCAATCCTGAAAGCGACCAGTAGCGCGAAGCCCAACACGACGGCCCATCCGTTCCGCGGGAGGAACACGAGGTACACTGCGGGGGAGAAGAGAAGCAGGGTGTAGAGAACCGAGGAGTTTATCGACAAGGTGACGAGGTTCACGTAGTAGACGCCGGCGAAGAACTCTCTAAGGGCCTGGATGAAGAGCAAAGTGGCGAGCAGGGAGAGGGCAAGATAACCAGTCCGCCCCAGGCCTCTCCCCTCCGTCATCCCGACCCCATTGGACTCCGGCCTAGAAAGAGCTTTTCACTCCGGGGCACCCCTAGGTTGATGTACCTCAACTGCCTTGCGCCGAGGGATGTCGAGGACGGTTCTGGACGGCGTTCCCCGGCTCTCCTATGCTTCCGGGGAGAGGTTCACTCCCATGGGCTCCCTGAGAGCAGCGGCGGAGTACCTCGGGATAGACGTGACCTACCCGTGGTTGATGGGATGCAGCGGCGCTGCCTTCCGCACGAGCTGGTCTGATCATTGGAGCCTCGAGATGACCTATTCGGCCCCCGAGGATCTCGTGGCCAACGGAGGAAGGATGAGTGGCCTCGAATGTACAAGCCTCCTGAACGGCGACCAGGGAGAGGTCTGGGAGTCCATTCAGTCCAGCATCGACGCCTCGATCCCTGTCGTTAGCTGCGGTCTGGCCGGCGCTCCCGAATTCTGCGTCATCTACGGGTATGATGACGCATCCAGGAGCCTCCATGTAACGAGCTACTTCCAGAAGGAGGCAGAGGTCCCCTTCAAGCCTTGGATGGGTTGGAACTACCGAGGGTATGGACAGTTTCCCATCGTGCTCTTGCAGGTGGCGGAGACCGGACCGCCTCCACTGGGAGGGGAGTGCCTCCGACGAGTCCTGCGCTTCTCCAGAGGGGAGGGGCCCTTGGCGAGGGAGGCTCAGAAACGGGGTCTTCACCTCGGCCTTGACGCGTACGACGCCTGGGCGGGCGCGCTGGAGGAGGTGGAGGGCGACCTTGAGGGCAAGGCGTTCAACATGGCCCTCAACCTCAACGCCCTAATTGACGCGCGGCGCACGGCAGGGGAGTACATCCAGATCATCGCCGCCATGAACGAGGGGTGGAGAAAGCCTCTCACGCGGGCCTACGAGCACTATCGCCATCAGGTCTCCGCCCTGGCCCAAGCGAGAAACTTCCTCTACTTCCCGGCGGACGTCCCCGAACAAGCCGCCTCCAAGGCCGCCCAGGAACTAGCGGACCCCCGGCTGAGGGCCTCATACAGAAGGGTGATAAAGGCCGCCAAGGAAGAGGAGATGCTCTCCCTCGAATGGATCGAGAAGGCACTGGGGGAGTAGGGAGAGCCCGTTGAGGTACCGGCTGGTGGGAAAGGCTATATATCGATACCGATATAGCTATCGATAGGTGAACGGGATGGAATGGCACGAGATGTACGGTGGAGACGAAGGCTGTTACTGCGGTCCGATTCGAGGGCCCCACATGGGGGTTGGTTCGCATCGCGTATGCATCTGTCTTCCCTCGCACGGTCCGCATAGGGGACCCCGAACGACGGATGAGTTCGTCGATGAGCTGGAGGACTACAAGGAGCGGCTGGAACTCGAAATCAGAAGGCTCGAGACGAAGATTCAAAGATTAAAGGAGCAGGCGTCTGAGTGACGTCACCCCGTCGATGGGTTGTCTGCGGACCCTTTCGCATTAGCCTCATACCGAGGGGGCTCCTCAAGCCGGTCATCCTCTCCCTGCTCTCAGAGAGACCCAGGCACGGCTTCGAGCTGATGGAGGAGATCTCCGCTCGTACTGGAGGGATGTGGCGACCAGGACCCGGAGCTGTATACCCAGCGCTGCTGGAACTCGAAGAGGGAGGACATGTCGAGGTTCAGGAAGGAGGCGAGAGGGCGAGAAAGCCCTATGCCATTACCGAAGAAGGACGGAAGGCCATCGAGGGCTTGGACGCCTTCTTTGAAGACTGGGAGACGTCTATGAATCGTCTTGAGGCCATCTGGCAGGTCCAGAGAGTCCGCGGCTCTGGCTAGAATATCCCCGCAGCCGCTATTTCCGGCTTGAGACCTTTGAAAGACTCCAGGTATCTGCGCCTTTCCTCACGGAGGGCGTCCACCATGGGCTGGATCTCTTCCTCTGGATAGAATCTGGTTGGATCAAACTTGCTCATGTCCACGCCCTCAACTTGGTGCGGGACGAGAACGTTCCAGTACCGATCCTTCTCCCAAACGGCTGTTCCCCTGGCAATGGATCGGATGATGGAAGCCATCTCTGGAATCTCCACCCTCAGAACCTTTTGCTTCACAGTTCGGCGGCCGTCCGGGCCCACTTCCATGACCTCTCCGACGCCACCTGTGTTCAGCAGGTATCCCTGGACCTTGCCCTCATTCGCCTTGAGCATGTCGTAGAACAGGTTCCCCTCTTCGACCTTGGATCCGATTATGAAGGGGTTGGTGCCGACCTCTCTCACCGACAACCCCGCCTTGGCCGGGTCCCCGCCTGAAGACTCCACAGACTCTCCCAGCATGAAGGCCGCGGCGGCCTGTTCAGTTGTCAGCTTCGCCGCGATTGGCATGATCGTGTTCCGCCGTGTGATGAAGGCAAGGATAGACCCATCCAGCTCTTCTGCCGCCGGGATGTCGACGGGGCCCATCGAATCGCCGAAGGCCGTCCGCTGCATGATTCCCCTGCCGTTCCCAGTCAGCGTGAGGTCGTCGAAATCGACCTTTCCTTCATGGTCCACGAGGACGTTCTCGAAGACGGCATCCTCTTGGGTAACGGCCTGATAGATGAGGGGCTGGGTGACAGGACCCACCTCCTCGGTCTTCAGGAAGAAGCCCTTCTCGGTGCCCAACGCGGACCAGTCCCTCTGCAGGATGACCACGTCATCCTGGGCGATCTCAATGGCCTCCCCCTCCTCTTTGAGGTCGTGGGAGTGGCATGTGTGCGTGGTCTTGCCCGTAGCGGTCAACCCAAGGATGAGCATGCTGAACTTGCGGAGACGGTCGTCCGCCCCCTTCGCGGTAAGCATCTTGGACCCGGCGTGGACGCCTATCATCCCCCTCTGCTTTGAGTGCCACATGGCCATTCGTAGAAAGCCTTTCTTTACCTCTCCATAGTAGTCAGACCCGAGGACGTAGGTTACGCCGACCTCAGGGAACGCCAAGATCTGTCTATCCTTCTCCTGCCACTCGGGCAGGTCCAGGAGGAAGAATCGCGGTTCTAGATCCTCAGGAACCGGATCGAAGAGGGCGAGGTTGAAAAAGTGGGCGAGACGGACCACCTCAGGTCGGTGAGACGAGAGATAGAGGGTGCACAGGGGGGAGAACACAGGATTCTGTCCAAGCCTCCTAACGCACTTGATTAGCGGGGCTCTCTTGACGTAGGCATCAACAGATCGGACCGTCTCAGGAACCGATTCTAGGATCTTCTCCTGCTTTGGGTTAAGCTTCTCTTGGAGCACCCGTTCACTGCCCACGTAGACCGTCAACCCAGCGCTCCGATTCTTCACCACCGAAGCGTAGTTGTAGTTACCGAACACCGTTTTCGTTGCGTGTAGTTCAGCCCGTCGCTGCACCTCCTTGGGATCGAGGGATACGACGTTCGGCAGGTCTTCAAGGCCTTTGACGGTAGCCGAAACCTGTGTCAGAACTTCGTCATAGCCGCCCATAGTGATGTCCAATCGACTCCCCTACTTAAGCGTTCCACACCTACTGTCAGCATCCAGCCACGGTGCGCTCGTAGCCCCCACATTTCAGGAAGATTCTTTCTGCACGCCTTAAGACCCAGAATGACACAGTGTACGGTGCCATGAGGATTGGTAAGCAAGCCGAACGGGATGACGCCTCGGTGGCCTCCCTTCCAGGGATCAGGGTCGTCGACCTCAGCGAGGCCGCTCTTCACGGGGGCAACCCTACGCCCCTCCACGAAGCGATACTGGATGCATTGAGGAGGGCCACTGCTGGTGTCCTGTCTCGGGAAGAGCTGTTGGCCGAAGCCAAAAACCACTCCCTAGCGGAGATCGTGAGAGTCTTGCGGGACCTGTCCGTTCAGGGCCTGGTCAAGATACTCTGGAGGAGTCCCTTCAGCTTCTTCGCCTTCGTGACAGAGAGGGTGAAGCCCCGACGCCCGTTGACACCGACTGTCAGAGCTCTTCCCAGTTGAGGAGCTCGTCTATGGCCTCGTCGGTCTCTGCGGGCTCCTCTTCCGGTGGCGGTGGTGACTGTTCCTTCGGCTGAGTGGGCTCTCTCGGAGGCGCCCCTGGCGGACGTTTCGATCGACGCCAGAGGAGGGCTGCGGCAGCAGCTACACCTGCTATCACAGCTCCGATGCCTCCATAGAGAGCGACATCCGAGATCGATGGACCGGCTGGCGGTGCTGGCGTGACCGTTACGGTGAACGAGTGAGTCGCCTCGTTGCCGGCTTCGTCGCGCACCGTCAGCGTCACGGTGTAGGAGCCGACTTCTGCGTACGTGTGGATGGCAGTCGCGCCGTATGCCGTCGTCCCATCACCGAGGTCCCAGGTGTAATTCACAATCCTATGGTTGTCGGTGGACTCACCTCCATCGAAGGTGGCGTCCTCACCGACATGGACCGTGAAGGGTTCCAACGTTGCCGCCTCGGGGGAGACGGTGTCGTGGATGGTGAACTCGCCCGACCTCGTGGCCGTGTTTCCTGAGCTGTCCTCGGCGGTGATGGTGTAGGAGTAGGTGCCGAGTTCGTCGTAGCTTGCCGAGTAGGTGTAGTTGCTGTCGACCAAGGTCATGGCGAAGCTACCGAGGAGGACATCATCCGCGTCACGGATCTCTATGGTGACCCCCTCGAGTTGGTAGTTGTCCGTGACCTGTACGGAGAAGTCCACGTTTTGGCCCACCTCCTGCGGAGTCGGGCCCACGGAGGGGCTGCTGAGGCTCGGCAGAGTTGTATCCCGGATGGCGAAGCTGTCCGCCCACGAGTCTATCTGACCGGCGTCATCCTCCACCCAGATGGTGAAGCTGAACGTGCCGACGGTGTCGTATGCGACCTCATAGTAGAACATGCCACCCCCTCCAGAAGCCATGGTGAAGTTGCCGACTGTCCCGCCGTCGGGATCGGTGATGTTCACATGAACCGAGGTTATCCCCGAGTTCTCGGCAATGGTAGCGGTAATGTTCACCTTTCCGAAGACCTCCTGGGGATCAGGCGAACCGGCGGCGTCGGTGATCTGTGGGGGAGTCGTGTCCTGTATGGTGAATTGACCCGACTTGGAGCCAAGGTTGCCGGTGATGTCGGAAGCCCACACCGTGAAGTCGTAGGTTCCCAACTTCGTGAAGACTCTGGAGTAGGTGTAGTTCCCGGCACTCAGTGTCATGGTGAAGTTGCCGACCAACGCGTCATCCGGATCCTTGATCGAAATCTTGACCTCGTCCAGTTGGTGGTTGTCAGTCACCGTGACGGAGAAGTCGACGGTCTGACCGGCCTCTTGGAGACTCGGGACCGCCTCAGGGTCGCCGAGGGATGGAGCTGTCGTGTCCTGCACGCTGAAGCTACCGTCGAATGAGTCGAACAGACCTGCATCATCCTCAACCCAGACGGTGAAGTTGTGGAGGCCCAGCTGCGTGTACGACCGCGTGTGGGTATAGGTGCTGCCTCCCGCCATGGTGAAGTTGCCAATCGTGGCGCCCGTCGGGTCCGTGACGTTAACCTTCACCGAGGCGACTCCCGAGTTTTCGGTTATGTCCGCCCCAATGGTCACGTCTTGGGGAACCTCCTGGGGGTCAGGTGTTGCCCAGGCGTCAGAGATCTGGGGCGGCGTGCTGTCCATAGTGGCGTTGAGAAACACGTCGACCATCTCCGGTTCACCGACCGGGCGTGGCAGCGGATCGATGATCACGGTATTGTTGTTCAGTCCGCTGACCGTGATGTTGACGGCGGCCTGATAGCTCTCGAGGATCCAAGCCGTGGGCAGGATGATGGTGTCGACCTCGGTCCCATTCGGGCCTTCGTACGAGACGTTCATCATCACCTGGTGAGTGGAGTTCTGTGGAATCGGGTCCTTGGACGTGTAGTTGCCACTCTGGTTCATCAACACGGGTTCCGCGGCCAGCACGTCGCCCGTCATGTCAACGTCAAACTGGAGGGTGCCGTTGAGCTGAAAGGCGATGCCGTCCACCTCGAACATCCCGGTTGTGTCATTCATGGAGGGCATCGCCCCCATGAAGATCTCGAGCCAGATGTCAACCTCGTTTGGTTCAACGACCAGATCGCCGTCACCCACGAACTGGTCGATCATGAAGCGCTGGGTCTGGTTGTCGTTGTGCATGAAGCCCTGCATGTTCATGCTCACGTTGCCCCAATCCAGGAACGCGAGGGTGAGGAAGTTCTCGTCCGCGGGGGAGGTGGTGAGGTTGATGTTGACGTTGGTGTCACCCGACACAGTAATCGGGACCGTCCGGCCCTGGAGATCATCCGAGTCCGCCGTCAGCACGAAATCGGCTTCGAAGGCTGTGAAATTGAAGAATCCCGTCTCGTTGGTCTCTAGCTGAACCAACCATTGATGGGTCTTGTTGGCGAGCCAAATCGTCTCATTATTCACGCCTTGGGAGGTCGTCTCGTCGATAACCTGTCCGGTGAGAGTCCTCTTCATCGCAGTTTCGAAATCGGTGAAGAAGTAGCCCTTTGTCATGTGCATGTCCGTGTCTGCGAAACTGGGTGGGCCCCCGAAGATCAACCCACTCGCCATGAGCATGACGGTGTATGGGCCATTGTCTCCGCTGACGAAAGCCCCCACGCCGCTGAAGTTGAGTTGAATGATGTGATCGCCCGCTGTGAGGTTGAAAACCTTAATCTTCATGTCTATGACCTGACTCGAGGCCATCATGCTGAAGATCATGTAGATGCCCGGCAGGGACGTGTTCGCCGAGACGTTCACCTGGATGAAGTTGTACAGGGAGTTCGCGTCCGTGTCGATTCCCCAATCGCTGTGAGGAGGCGTGAAGGCGATGACAGGACCGAAGTCCAGGTGGTTGTAGGCCGCCGTGACGTGGGTATCAGTGTCCGTAACCACACTGGTGTCGTTGAGCAAGGTCAGGTGGACCTCATAGGGGCCATCGACGTCCGATTCGAAGATGTCAGTGCCGTTGAAAAACAAGCTCACAATGTGCTCCCCGACCCCACCCGTCAACGACTCGGTTGTGTTGGTGATGAATGGCGTACCAGTCTTGTTCAGCAGGCCCTCAACGGTGAAGTCCCCTCCCGCGGTCACATTGACGGTGACATTCACCTGGAGGAACTCGTATCGGTTGTTCGCATCAGCGTCCACACCGAAATCCGTGTGGGGACCATCGAAGAAACCGTTGCTCTGAGCCCGCGCGGGGGCTACATAGAAGAGAAAGGCCGATGCCATCAATACTGCCGCTATCCACATAACGAGAGCTCTAGTCCGCTTCCGAGAAGCATCAGGGAGGGCCATAGAAGTCACGTCCCATCCGTACCTTCGGAGAGATTGAGGAAGGAGGCCTCTTAAAGGGTATCAGCGTGATTATCGTGTTTGATACTCACTTCTGACAAGAACCTGGCGCGGCGCGGCTGCGGAGTCCCGCCTATCGATGCTGACGAAATTGTTATGGTGCCCCCCGGCTTCAAAGAGCCTCGTACGGGTGCAATGGATGGACCGAGAAGATCCGGTAGTCCAATGGCTTCTGGGTTCGGGGGACCCCTCAATTCGGTATTTCACACTCATTGACCTCCTTGACGAGCCCTCCGAATCCTACGAGGTCCAGGAGGCGAGAAATGGGATTTCCAAAGGACAGAGGGTACGGGCCCTCCTGGCGGGACAGGAAGCAAATGGTGGTTTCGGGGTGCATCCCTACAAGAAGTGGGATGGCGCCCATTGGAGGCTCGTCTCTCTGGTCGACCTCGGCTTTCCCCCGGGGGACCCGAAGGCTGAGGCCGCGATGAACCAGGTACTTCAATGGCTATCTGGGAGAGGGCACCGGGAGAGGATTATGCGAATCAACGGCCTCACTAGAAGGTGCGCGTCACAGGAGGGTAACGCCCTCGGTGTTTGCAGCAAGTTGGGACTCGCAGAGGATGAGCGCGTAAGACTCTTGGCCGAATCGCTCACCGAGTGGCAGTGGCCAGACGGGGGTTGGAACTGCGACAAGAGACCAGAGGCGAGCCATTCATCCTTTTACGAGAGCCTTTCACCCATGTGGGGTCTTGTGGAGTACCATCGCGCGACGGGGGACAGGGAGAGCGTGGAGACCGCGGAGAAGACGGCGGAACTCTTCCTCAGGCACCGACTGTACCGATCGGAGCGAACGGGAGAGGTCATTGACCAGGAGTGGCTGAAGCTCCACTACCCGCTATACTGGCATTATGACATACTCCAAGGTCTAAGGTTGATCAACCTCCTCGACAAGCTTGGAGACCCGAGAACTGTGGATGCCCTGGACGTCCTCGAGGGCAGTCGTCTGACGGACGGGAGATGGCGACCCAGCGGCTACTATTGGCGGAAGCCAGGAAGCAAGAGCTCCCCTGTTGATGTTGTCGACTGGGGTCGAGGAGGGCCCAATCGCATGATCACGCTGAACGCTCTCAGGGTGCTGAAGTGGGCCGGAAGGCTTAGTTGAGCCGGAGGATGTGCGGATCGAAGGAGGGGGCAAAATGCAGGTCGGCGACGTCCTTGAGCGGCTGAAGGCACTGGGCGATCCAGATTCTCTCGATGGAATGGCCCGATTCGGAATCGCGACAGAAACCGCCTACGGAGTCCGGGTCCCGAAGCTCCGGAAGCTCGCGAAGGAGCTGGGTACAGACCATGAGTTGGCCAAAGACCTCTGGGAATCGGGAGTACACGAAGCACGCATCCTCGCCAGCATGGTCGACGACCCAAAGAGGGTGACGGAGGGTCAGATGGAATCGTGGGTCGGGGACTTCGCCTCCTGGGACGTCTGCGACCAGTGTTGCATGAATCTCTTTGACAAAACCCCCCTTGCCTGGCGGAAGGCCAAAGAGTGGAGCACTCGGGAAGAAGAGTTCGTCAAACGGGCTGCCTTCGCCCTGATGGCGAGCCTTGCTGTCCACGACAAGAAAGCGCCAGACGCCGTCTTCGCGGACTTCCTGCCTGTTATTAAGCGGGAAGCCACAGACGGGAGGAACTTCGTTCGAAAGGCCGTCAACTGGGCCCTTCGGCAAATCGGGAAACGCAACCTCGCCCTGAACAGGCAGGCGGTCGTGACGGCGGAGGAAATCAGCGAAATAGATTCGAAGAGTGCGCGATGGATCGCCGCTGACGCGCTTCGAGAACTGACAAACCCGCAGGTTCAGAAGCGATTGCAGCGCTGATGGCGGCCGTCCCCATTCGCGATTCATTGATACGGTAGAAGGTGGTTGTTTGGAGTGGAGATACCTATGCCCTACCGGTTCAGCAACTGTATCTGTCTCCAGCTGCCTCAGATAGAGGAGGCTCGAGAGTTTTACGAGAAGGTCATGGGCCTTCCCGTAGCGGGAGAGGATGGAGAGAGCGTGGAACTCGAGGCGGAACAGAACCGACTGTTCCTGGACAAGGGAGAGCATCTCGGGCCGATACTCGAGTTCTTGGTGCCTGATCTCGAGACCGCCAGAGAGGAGCTTCTAAACCAGGGATGCGAGGTCATCAAGTGGGAAGGGAGAGATGGTTGCTGCTACCTCCGGGACCCCTTCGGGTTTGCCTTCAACCTCTATGAAGAGCCCAACGCCATTGGCTAGACCCCGGGGGGCCTGTGCTGTCCCCTGCCCCGATATATACACTTGGTAATGAAAAGGCTCAAATGATAACTGCGAAATTCGAATAACCTTCACTGGAGTTCAAATGCAGAATGGCGGGAAGATGGCCATCGTCCTGTTCTCCGGCACGGTTGACAAGATGATGGCACTAGGCATGATTTCCAGCGGGGCCGTGGCAATGAGGATGGACCTAAACATCTACCTGACCTTTTGGGGACTACAGGCATTCGCCAAAGAAGCTCAGGGGATGGAACCGAAGTTCAGCGGCGACTACGCCGACCTAGCGTCAATGATGGCCCAGGTGATGAAAGAGAAGAGCGTGCCCAGCCTCTTCGACAGCCTGAGGCAGATCAATAAGCTCGGGAACGTGAAGATTCACGCGTGCACAGTGACCATGGATCTCCTCGGACAAACCAAGGAGGACTTCATCGACTTGGTGGACGACGCAATTGGCGTCGGGCAGTACGTCGAAATGGCGAAGCACGCCGACATTACTCTCTTCATCTGAGGTCCGCTCAAGGTGATACAGATGACCTCGAACGAAACCAAGGTCGATCGTGTAGTGGACGCGCGTGGAAGCGTCTGCCCAGGCCCCCTCATGGCCCTGATCGGGGCCGTCCGGGAGCAGAAAGTGGGTGACGTAATTTCCGTTTACTCCAGTGACACTGGTTCCCGCACGGATATCCCGCTCTGGGTGGAGAAGGCTGGACACGAGTTGCTCGCACTTGCGGAACGAAATGATTACACCGAGTTCACCGTGAAGAAGAAACGGTAGAATAGGGTGTGGTGGGCAGAACTTGGGCGTCTAGTGAAACCGCGGCTTGTCCGTGCCAGGCGCGTAGGCCACCAGGTAGCTTTCCCTCTGACGTACAAGAAGTTTGTCGCAGCGTGCTCGGCGATTCGGGAGATCTGATGGATCGGATGAACAGACAGCGAGCGGTCATCTTCGAGGGCGAGTGAGGTCGAGGACGAGTTCCGTAACCACAACCTCCGTGTCCCCGACGGTTTCGGTCAGGGTACGGATAGGTTGGAACCCCTGGGACTCATAGAATCCGAGGGCTCTCTCGTTATCAACCTCTGTCCGCACTCGCATCCGGCGGTAATCCTCGCGGCGAGCCCTCTCGATGGCGATTCGGCACAGGTGGGTGCCGATGCGCTTCCCCGTCATGCTTTCCAGGACCACGATGCCTGCGAGTTCAACGAGGTCGTCGTCTACCGCTCGATTGGCAGAGAACCCCACGACTTGCTCGCCCTCTTTGGCGATGAACATCCGCCGTCGCGGTCCTCCGACGCGTTCCACGATGCTCTCTTTCGTGCTGATTGTCCGGATGGTCTCTTCGGTCGCTCCCGCGAACCCAGGCGCGTCGGGTCCCGCTTCCTCCCACGCCTGCCAGAGAAACGCGGTGATGGCCTCCGCGTCATTCTCCGTCGCCTCGACGACGGCGAATCCCTCATTCGACATGGGTCGATGGTCAACGGCGAGAGCGCGTATGAACCTGCCGCTGGTCGTCCAGCACGCGGCTCACGAAAACTACGTCCTCCCGCGACAGCTCCCGGGGGCGGTTCTCGGGAGAATCGGAGCAATTCGGGGATGCTTCCCTGTCCTTTGCTGAGTGGCAAGGGTCTAGGAGGTCGGCCTAATGATATCCCCACTCCCTGACCGCATCCCTTACCCTCCTCACCAGCTCGGGAAGAGCCCTCCTCACCTCCGGCCGAAGGGAAGCCCCAATCGTCTGTTCTGGGGGGATTTCCACGGCGAAGATTCTGAGACGGCCTGGGACTCGCAGCCCAGCGGTCCGTGCAGTAGAGATCGCTTCAGGAAGGCCGACGAAGTGAGCGGATGGAACTTGGACTGGCCTCAGCTCCCCTGAGCTCAACTCCCGGATGGCTCCTGGTTGGTCCCCTGGTATCGAGTCGATGACGATGGCCTGGTCAAAGCCCTCGAGCAGCTCAATCAAGTAGAGGCCAGACTGGCCCGACGACTGGACGGTTGCCCCCTCCCCCACTGTGCCACGCAGCAACTGCGCCGCTTTGAGTCCGATGCCGTCGTCTCCCAACAGATCGTTCCCGAGGCACAGTATCAGGAGCTTACCGCGGCTAGCCATCTCGCCGTATCTCCTTGACAAGGCTGCCCTCGGAGTCCATAATCCTCACTTCCAGCGGCATATGCCCAGGCAGGGAATGGGTGGCACAGGCATGACACGGGTCGTAGGCCCTAAAGGCCATCTCCACCTGGTTCAGGATGCCGTCGTCCACCACTCCGCCCTTGATGACGGACTTTGCCGCCTTCTCCACCGACATGGCAATGCGGGCCGAGTTGTTTTGTGTCGCCACGATGAGATTCGCACCAGTTAGAATGCCCCTCTCATCGCTCGTGTAGTGATGAATCAAGATCCCTCGGGGAGCTTCCACGACGCCCACCCCCTCTTTGAGCGTCTCCGTTGGAATGATGCGAATCTTCTCGCCGAGGATGTCCGGGTCGTTGATCAGCTCCTGGAATCTCTCCGCCGCGTAGACGATCTCCACGACCCGCGCCCAGTGATTGGCCAGCGTGTGATGGACCGGTTTGCCTCCGAGGACCTCGTAGAAGTTCTCATAGAGCTCTTGGGCCTGCGGTGTCGCCATGCCCTCTGACGCGTTCAACCGGGCGAGGGGTGCCACGCTGTAGATACCGCTGTCTTCTCCCTCCACAAAACCCTTCCAGCCTACCCTCTTCAGATAGGGGAACTTCACGTAGGTCCAGGGTTCGGTGTGCTCCGCGATGTAGTCGGCGTACTTCTGAACGGGGAACTTCTCCAGCTCCTTCCCGTTGGGATCGACCACTCGAATCCGTCCGTCGTAGAAGTTGACTTGATTGCGTGCATCCGTCAATCCCATGTAGTGGGTCCGGTGGGTGTAGGCGTCAGAAGTGATGGTCTTCACGTAGTCCTCGTTGCCCAAAACGACGTCTTCCAGGAGCGTGTGACAAAAGAGCGCGAACTCCACCCCTCGATCGGCGATAGCACGGTAGCGATCGTGAGCCACCTCGGTTACGCCCTTGGCGACGCCGCCGGGTAGTCCGTGGACAGGATGGATGACCTTGCCGCCGAGTTCCGTGATGATGCTGCGCAGGTCTCTCCGCATGGCGATGACCTTCTTCCCGATCTCCAACCCGGCCTTCTGAATCACGCCGAGGACGTTCCGCTCCGACTTGGGCGCGTTGGGCCCCACGACGAAGTCTGGACCACCCAGAAAGAAGAGGTGGAGCGCATGATCCTCCAGCATGAAGATGCTGTAGATCAGCTCGCGAATCTTCTTCGCCGTCTCCGGCGGATCTACCTGGAACAGGTCGTCTAGCGCCTTGGTGGCGGCCGTGTGGTGAGCCGTCGGGCACACACCACAGATTCGCGAGGTTATCTGTGGGGCGTCTTCGGCGGGTCGGCCTACGAGGAAATTCTCAAACCCTCGCAACTCGGGGATTTGAAAGTACGCTCGGGAGACGTCGCCGTGGTCATCCAAGAAGATCGAGATCTTGCCGTGACCTTCCAGGCGGGTGATGGGGTTCACCGTAACCCGTTCAGCCACCTAGCTTCACCTCCTTTCTCGAGGTCAAGGGAAGGCGGGCCAGGGAGTACCGGTAGAAGGCTCCCAGGGGGTCCGGCAGCTTCTCGAAGATCTGCAGCAACTCCGTTTCGTCGTCGCTCGCGATGATCGAGGAGAGGAAGGAGATACCCTTCGCGCCCTGGTCCATGACCTCGTCCAGTGGTCCGAAACACCCCGTACATGGCATGTGGCCCTTCACACAGAGAACATCACAGCCTCCGCGTGTCACGGGACCGAGACAGAGCAGGCCCTGGGCGAGCAGGCAAGTCTCGGGGTCGATCTCCACCTCATGCACTCGCTTAATCTCAGAGACGAGTAGCTTCTCCGGCTTCGACTCGTTCAGCGGGCATTCAAAGCATAGGGCGCGATCACCGGCGAGGACCGTTCCCTCGGCCGGCAGCTCGCCACTCAAGAGCGCGCTCAGGGCGTCCGCAACAACGTTGGGTGTCGGGGCGCAACCCGGAACGTAGTAGTCCACTTTGATGACCTCGTCCAAGGCCTTCACCTGGTCCCAGAACTCTGGGAGTTCCAGAGTCCCCTCTGGGGTCTCGAGCTGCACAAGGGGCTCGTGGCCATCTCCTTCCTCGACCGTAGGCCCCGTGTGGTAGTAATAGTCGAAAATCGTCTCCCTGTTCCACTGGTTGGCCAGACCGGGGACCCCTCCCA
>CAYFZX010000033.1:13265-14984 GCA_964347795.1 uncultured Methanomassiliicoccales archaeon | reverse complement strand
CTGATCCACGGCGACGGCGATCAGGCCTGCGGTCTCTCCCACCATGACCTCGAGCGTGCTCGGGCTCACAAGGATTTCGTCCATAGGGCCTGGGACGACACGGACCACCGCGGTGGCGTTCCTGCTGTCCGAGGTCGCCTGGACTGTCCCGGTTCCTGCGGTGGTGGACGCGGTGAAGAGGCCCGTGGAGTCGATGGTCCCGATACCCCCCGTAACGGACCAGCCAAAAGTCGACCCGGGGATGGGGTTCCCGAACCGGTCCTGGGCCGCGGCCGCGAACTGCAGGCTGTCGCCCGCCGCCACGTCAACCACCGTCGGTGAGATGGATACCTGCTCCAACGCCCCTGGCTGGACGGTCACCGTTACGCTGTCCGTAAACGTGGAGAGGCGCACCTCGAGGTTGTCGACTCCAGCCGTGGGGCCAGCGAAGTACACGACCTCGTCCCGAGACGGGGTCAACGGGAAGACCGTGCCCAGGCCGTTAACCGAGGTCCAAGTGAATACACCGCCCACGGTGTTGTCGTACACATCGAAGGCCGTCGCGTCGAACTGAATCGCACTGCCCACGGTGATATTCGCGGTGTCGGGATCGGTATCGACGCGGCTCGGGACGCCCGCTCCAACGAAACTGAATCCGGTGACCTTGCCAGACTCGTCACCCACCACGAGGTACCCGTCACCTAGGGCAACGGAGGAGGTGCTGCCAGACCCGGAAAGCAGCAAGGTATCGAGCAGGGTTCCCGTGAGCGCGTCCCACACCCAAAGATTGCCGTCCCAGGTGGACAGGAAGAGGGAGCCGTTGTTGTATCCGACGGAGGTTCCCACGGGCCCTCCGGGTATGAGGTTGGACCAGAGGGGGGCTCCCGTTGTCACGTCCAGCCCGTACATCCAGCCATCGGCCCCGTTGGTGTGGAAGGCTCCAACGAACACTATTCCGTCAGCAACCACCGGAGAGGAGACATCGATGAAGAGGCCCAGGCCACTCGAGGTCCAGATGGGGGCACCCGTCATCGCATCGAAGGCGCGGAGGGATCCGCTGTAGTCTCCCACGTAGAGGACCGCGTCCGCGAAGGTCGGGGCCGAGGTGATCGGCGCACCTGTCGATGTGCTCCATATGGGCGTGCCGGTGAAGGCGTCTAGGGCGACGATTGTTCCTGAGACATCTGCGGCGTAGACCACGCCGGCTGCGTAGGTGGGGCCCTGGAGCGTCGTGGACCCTATTCTGTATGACCACACCGAGGCCCCGGTCACGGCGTCAACTGCGTGAATGTTGCCGCTGTAATCGGACCAGAAGACGTTGCCGACGGCCACCGCCGGTGTCGTGAAAGCGGCGCAACAACCAGCGAACGAGTCGACCTGCCAATGGGTGGACCCTGTGCCTGCATCGAGCGAGAACAGGGAAATGGCGGAACCCCCTGACGTGACGAAAGCGGCGTAGACCCTCCCGTCGGCTGCCGCCGGGGTTCCCGCTATGTTGCCAGTGGCGCCCAATGTTCGCTGCCACTTCACATCGCCCGTTCCGACGTCAACGGCGTTGAGGACCCCTTCCTGCTCGGCGAAGAAGACGGTGTGATTGTAGATCACAGGACCGCTCCAACGGATCCCCAGGCCACCCTCAGCCGCCGTCCACTGCTGTGTCAGCGGCAGCTCGAAGGGCACCGGAGCGATGCCGCTCCGTTCCCTATCGTGGTGGAACTGGGGCCACTCTGGTGAGGGCGC
>CAYFZX010000033.1:0-13165 GCA_964347795.1 uncultured Methanomassiliicoccales archaeon | reverse complement strand
GAGACAGCAGGGAACCCGCCCCCGACGGACGTGAAGTTAACCGCGAGATCGTCGGCGTCGCCCGCTGTCGCGCCCACGTCTACGCTGACTTCGATGACGAGAGCGATCGACCCTCCAGACGGCATGGGTCCAGTGTCCGGGAAGGTGTCCCCGTTCGTATCGTTGATGGGCGTCACACCGTCAGAGTGGTAGATGGACGTGGACCACCCGAAGGGCGAGGAGAACCAGAAGATGTTGAAGGTATCGTTTGCCAGGGCGACGCCGCGGTTCTTCACCTCCAGGTTGTAGATCACTGTGCCGCCAGGGATGGCGGGTCCCGTCTGGTCTGTCGGTGTGAGTGAGGCACCATATTCTGGTGGCATGATCCACTCCAAAAGCCGTTCCATCAGGAGCGAACGATTCGCCGCCGTGTTGACGCCCTCGAAGTTGAAAGCCAAGTACGCCAGGCTGTAGTTGCCGTCCTCCACGCGGAGAAGGGCGGACCGTGACGACGGGCCCGAGGCATACTGGGCGCTCGTCTCTGCAGGACTGATGGGATCCACCACGCTAGGCCAGACGTTGTTGTTTGCTCCGTCCCCACCGCTTATGAAGAAGGCGAGTCCGTCACCGATGGGATCCCCAGAGACGCCCACGACGCTGTCGGTAGGTGCGCTATCGGCCACGAAGACGGCGTGGAGGTAGTCGGAGTAGAACGAGCCCCCTGCCCAACACCAGCCGATATCCTGGCCGGAGAGAATGAGGCGGCCTCCCGCATCCAGGAAGGCGGCCACTTCACTCTGGTCTCCAAAGTCAAACCCACAAAACGGTGTATGCCAGATCAGGAGCTCGTAGAATTGGATGTCGGTAAAGACAGGACTCCCCAGGGCATTGACATCCCAGTACACGAAGGGTTGGCCCAGGGCGTTCAGGGCATCTACATAGTAGCTCTCGTAGGTGTTCCCAAAGTCGTCGTCCACCAAGAGTACCGGTGGAATCTGCAACGTGGTGAAGCTGTAGTACGCGGAGGCGTTGTCGTCGACCGCCGGGTTGCCCGCGATATCCGTGGACTCGACCTCGAAGAAGTAGGTCGTGTTCGGCTGCAGCAGGGTGAGGTTCACCTCGTGGTTTGTTGTGATGCCGTTTGTGACGTTGATGGCGGGCGGGGTCGTGTTGCCGTAGCGAACCAGGCTGGTGGCGGTCTCGTTGGTGGCCCACACAATGCGGGCCGAGTTGTGGGTCAGGTTGTTGACCTGCACGCCAGAGATCACAGGAGCGTCGTCGTCGATCGTGGCAACGTCGCCCACGGAGGCTGGTGGGCTTGGGTCGATGTAGGAGACGTTGACAGTGCCTGTGTTGACCACGGTGAGGAGAAGATCACCGGGTCCCGTCGCCGCCAGAGTCAGCTGAATGCCTCCTTGGAAGAGGCCGGAGTCCGTCCCGAACTCCGATAGGATGATGTTTTCGCTGTCACCCTGGTCGCTGGTCGCCGTCACCACGACGGTATCCTGGGTACCGTTGTCCACGTTCAAGTCGCTGTCCGCCAGGACGACACCGGCCGTGGCGTCGGACCTGAAGAAGGGCTTGACCCAGGAGATGTCCGCCTCCGAGGTCGGGCCGCCTCCGTGGGAGACGACAATGGCATAGTCCTGGGAACCGCCAGGAACGTTGACCGCGGTGACGTTTACCGTGTAAACGCCCAGCTGCACCTGAGCCGCGGGGATGTAGACGTTCTCTAGATTGTTCAACGCGTCCGGCGCACCGCCGGGCACGCTCCACCCGTTGTTGAAGTGGTTCCCGTAGTAGTTGGTCCCGTCGGGTGCGGTCACCACAAGATCCAGATCGTTCACAAGTACAGGGGATGCCCCAGGGATCGCGGGGACGTCCGTCCATGCCAGCGAGACCTTGAAGGGCTGGTCGAACTTCGCCACCGCGAAGGAGTAGGTGAAGGTGGTCCCGCCGTCCAACGCCTGCTGTTGATCCTCGTAGAAGATCGTCCCGGTGAAGTTGAGGAGGTTTTCCAGGTGGACGCGGCCCCATCCCTCGTCGAAGTTGGGGATCGGCCCAGTGGAAGAGGACCCGACGGAGGGACTCGCTACAGGAGGCATGTCCACGGCCCCGTTGATGAGGGCGGCCTTCGTCAGGGCGGGGCTGGGGTCGACGGCAATGAGATTTCGGTAGTACTCCACGAAGAGGGCGGCGCTGCCCGAGACCATGGGTCCGGACATACTCGTCCCGCCACAGTATTCGTGGTAGGCGTCGATGTTCTGCCAACACCATCCAGGCGAGGACGCGCTGGAGAGCAGAGAAGCGATCCACGTGCCCGGCGCCACAAGGTCCGGCTTGATCCGCCCGTCGGCGGTGGGGCCACGACTGCTGAACCCCACGATGGCGTCGATGTCGTCCGCGGGCCACGTTCCTCCGGGGGGCACCGTCGGGCGATAGTTGAGGGAAGCTCCGGTCGTGATCACGTTCTTCGCGTTTCCCGGGCTGCCCGTGGTCGATGGTCCAGGACCGTCGTTGGCGGCAGAGACTTCGAAGATGATGGGTTGGTCTCCGACCATAATGTTGTCAGCATCCCTCACCAGTTCGTCGAAGATTGCGTCTTCGACGATGTATTCTCCGAGGGTGAAGACCCGCCAGCTGTTGCTGTGGATGATCGTACCGTTGCCGTAGGCGTCTCGGCCCATCTGGTAGTAATCCGGGAAGACCCAGGCGCCAAAATCGTCGAAGATGCGCTGGTTAACGATGAGGGCTTGAGGGGCGATTCCCAGTCCCCAAGAGAAACCGTCCCCATCGAACAGACCTGTGGCGTTGTCACCGGCGATGATGCCGGCCACGTGGGTGCCGTGGCCCACCACATCCTGTGCGGAGGCGAGGCCCCCGTAGGGGATGTGAGCCACCGTCCGGTTGTCCAGCTCGGGGTGCATGTCCCCACCGACACCAGGGTCGTCCGTTCCTGTGTCGACGCCCGTGTCGGCCACCGCCACCGTGACGTTCTGTCCGGACAATCCGAGGGAGGACAGCCAGTTGAGGTAACCAGGAGTGATTGGAGTGTAGTGGCCGGCCACGATCTGGCCCGACACCTCGTCCACGAGCTGCGGACGAAGGAAGGGCTCAATCCAGTACACCCCCGCCAGGTTGGCGAGCGCAGGCAGTCCAGCGGGGATCGCGGAGAACCGCAAGAGTCGGAGGTCGCCAAGGTCCATCTGCTGGTAGTGCACGATGGCCATACTCGCGATGGCCCTCCAGGTATCTGCGGGGGCGGATCGGAGAATCAGGACAGAGAAGTCCATCGGTCCGGATGCAGAGGTCGCCGGGATGCCGCCAGCGAGGGGCGTCACCGAACGGGACAGTGCTGGGAGACCGAGGAAACTGCTCCGAGACTTCCCGGTGGCCACGTCCCGGTGTGTGGGAACCCGCGCGTCGAGTGCCGGCTCATTCCCGAACTCTTGGTATACCAACCGGCTGATGCGATAGGCCGGCTGGTAGATGCCAACCCACTGGACGAAAGATGCCGCCTCCGCTCGTCGTGCGCTCGCAGGATCCATCTCCACGATGAAGGCGAAATTGGGGATGTAGTTGTAGAAGTGGATGCCCTGGGCCTCCATGGTCCGGACCCATTGGGACCTCACCGGCCCGACAAACTGCAGCAGGTGGAGACCCTTCTCGCCGGGCTCGTAGGAGTCTATCCGCAGTTCAGGTGCCATCTGGGGCTCGCCCCTTGCGGTGTCGAACTCCACAGACCCAAGTCGGATTATCGTCCGGTCGTCCAACGAGCGGAGGACGAGGCCCCGCAGATAGAGGTCGGTGAACGTGGCAGGTGACACAGAGGCGAGGACGAAGTCACCGTAGTCGACCGCCGCCGCGACTCCGGCTCGATATAGCAGGGCGCGGTCACGCGCCGTTGCATGCCGGAGTAGGACGTCAACGTCCGTTCCCAACGCCCCACCCGACGGGTCCGGGAGCGTGTCGGCTGTCACGGGGTTGAGGACTGCGATGAATCCCACCCCGACCATTAAGAGGGCTACAATCAGAGACGACGCACGAACAGAACTGGAACTCGAGGACATGGTGCTCCTCGCTCCGGTCATTGGCATTGCGGAGTTTTAGTCTTTTCTTGTGTATTATCCGATCTCGAACTGAGTCGTCCCAGTCCGCCTCGCGGATTGAGGTCGCGACAGCACGATTAAGTATCTTGCAGGGGCTTCCAGCGAGGGGACGACAATGAGGTTCATCGACCTCAGGAGTGACACCGTGACCTTGCCGACGGACGAGATGAGGGAGGCCATGGCCGGAGCGGAACTAGGTGACGACGTGTTCGGGGAGGATCCCACAGTCAACCGTCTGCAGTCGAGGGCCGCCAAGCTGCTCGGTAAGGAGGCCGGACTGTTGGTGACCAGCGGGACCCAGGGTAACCTGGTGTCGCTGATGGCACAGACCACCCCTGGGGAGGAGGCGATTGTCGAGGAGTCCTCACACCTCTTCAACAACGAAACTGCCGGTATGTCGCGGGTGGCCGGCCTGATCCCCCGGGCGCTTCCGGGCAAGTACGGTGCCCTCTCCGGGAGACAGGTCGAGGAGGCTCTTCGACCTGAGGATGACCACTTCCCGCGTTCGACGATCGTTTGTCTGGAGAACACCCACAACGCCGCTGGAGGCACGGCGATGACTCCTGCTCAGACGAAGAGCGTGGCTGAGGTGGCGCGCGCGAAGGGGCTCAAGCTCCATATCGACGGCGCCCGCATCTTCAACGCCGCCGTTGGCTTGGGAGTGTCGGCCTCGACCCTGGTTGATCAGGCTGACTCCGTCACTTTCTGTCTCTCGAAGGGGCTCTCCTGTCCGGCGGGATCCGTCGTCGTCGGATCCAGCGAATTCATCGGGGAGGCCCGTCGCGCCAGGAAAGTTCTGGGAGGCGGCATGAGGCAGGCGGGGGTCCTTGCCGCAGCCGGCCTGGTGGCCCTGGAGACGATGATTCCCCGGCTGGCGGAGGACCACGCAAACGCCCGACTCCTTGCCGAGGGTATTGACCGCATTGGAGCTGTGGACATAGACCTCAAGAGCGTTCAGACCAACATAGTCATCTTTGACGTGGCGCCGCTCGGCGTGTCTTCCTCCGAATTCGCCTCCACTCTGGAGAAGAAGGGCCTCAAGGTCACGACCAAGGGGAGAACCAGAGTCAGGTGTGTCACCCATCGTGGCATTGGCAGCGGAGATGTCCACTCCGCGCTGCAAATCCTCGAGGATGCTTTCTGAAGCTTGACAGGGATGGAGTCATCAGTCAGCCACTGGACCACAGCGGCAGGGCCTGCTCGCCACCCCCTGCACTTCCATCCGTACCGGGCCATCAGTAACTGTCAATTCGCTCGGGTGATCGTCGTGGGGATGGTGACAGTCAAGGCCTCGGTGGACTTGGAGAATCGACAGCAACCCAGCAGTCCCAGGAATCACGGGAGGGTAAACTTCCTCCGCAGCAAGTAGACACCTGCCGACAGGCCCCCCACGAACACCGGGAGAGCCAAGACGGGGATGTTAGGGATGGCCTTCTTCCGGATTTTGTAGTCCTTCTTGTCTGGAGCCCGATCCTGCCTGCGCTGGAAAGAGTCAGCACCCTGGTAGTTCTCGAACCGCACCGTCACATGGGAATCGCCAAGCCCACCTATGGAATCCACCGGAACCTGGAAGATCAGACTGTGATTGAAATCGTCTTCTGCAACCGTGATGTCTTCGACGAATATCCAGTCGGTCCCATCCCAAAGCTCAAGATAGCTACCGGACAGGGCATGTACGAACCGGTAGTCTTGTTCTGCAGAACCGACGCCCATGGTGATGTAGACTACGTAGGTATATGAGTCGATCTCAGGGGAAGACACCAGGTCCTCCCTGAGGAAGAGGTGGGTCGTGTTGGTGGCGTAGAACAGGTCCACCATATCCACAGGGTCTGGGGCGTCGCCAGCATTCTCATCGGGTGGATCGTCCAACTGAAGCCATTCGGGTTCTGCGAGGGCTCCAGGGATGAGAAGGACCGAGACCAATAGAAACACGGGCCAAATCCTCACTCCTCCCCCTCCTTGAATTCCTCAGGCGAGAGGAGGGCGTTCAACACCTCGAGTTCCTCGATGGCCCGGGTCTCCTGGACCGGTACTACTAGGTGGACACCGTCCTGGGCGATGACGTCCTCGAGGATTTCCGCGCCCGGATATACGTCAACCCTGCTGTCCGTGAATATGCCTCGGACGATGGCTCCGGGTTTCAGCGTGACCTTCCCGGTGGCGTACACGATACCCTGAACGTAGCTGAACCTTTCCAGGTCAACCTCCCCGCCGGAGATGATGTTGCCATAGGTTTTTGCTCGCTCGCCGAGGCGGACCCCTACCTGGGCCTTGCCGCTGCCCCTTAGGATTGAACCGGCGGCCAGGGTCAGCGTCCCACGGGTCACGACGTTGCCGTCCATCTCGGACTCCTCCAGAATCTCGAGGTCCACCCCGATCCTGGTCAGTCCGGGCATCGCCCGGGTATCGTCCAGTCGTTGGCCTCTCCTCACCGTTCGCACTCGCTTCTTCTCCGTGTCCAGCGTTGTGGTGGGGACCTCCCGGGGACCCTCGTCCCTTCTTCTCGTATACTCCAGTATCAGCGGAACCATGAGGACCACGGGGAGGGAGAGGCCGAGAACGAGGAGCCAGGGTAGCGACACGGCCAGCTAATCACCTCCCGTGGCCGGGGCGACAACGTGGTATCCGTTGCCGTTGTGTGTGGTATGGTTCCACCGGTGTTTTCCGTTCCGCTTGAAGAGAAGCTGCAGAAGGGCTAGGGTGCAGACGAGGACGTTGAGGAAGAATGCCAGGAAGAGGCCGGGAAGCATCCAGAGGAAGCTCTTCCTCTTGTCCAAGTACACGCCGAGGCCCACCTCGAAGAAGGGAGCGAAGTTGCCGACGGCGCTGTAGGTGAAGACACTCAGGGTGCCGAAGTAGAAGGGGAGAATGGGCGAGGCGTCAGTGAGGAAGGCGGCGAACCCGATGAACCAGCCTAGGAACACCAGGATGGGAGCGAAGTAGAGCCACAGGAAGAGGAGCATGTCCACCTTCTGTACCGGGGACAGCCTACGGGAGTGCAGCACCGCGCCGCTGTGACGCACCGCGCACTGCATGTGCCCCTTGGCCCACCGGTGACGCTGCTTCCAGTAAGCCCGCCAGCTCGTCACCGCCTCCTCGTAGGACTCCGCCTCGAGGACGTACCGGACCTTGTAGCCCTCAAGCACCGCTTTCGCCGTCAGGTCCGTGTCCTCCGCCAACACCTCCTCGTCCCATCCGCCAAAGGCGTTCAACAGCTCTCTGCGGAAACCGCCCACGGTGCCTCCGTACTGGGGGATCAACCCGAACCGGTCTCGGGCCACCTGGTCCACGCGATAGCCCCCGATCCTCTCCAGAGTGACCAGCTTGGACACGAAGCTCTCGTCCTCGTTAAAGACCGTCACCCGGCCCTGGACGCCTCCGACCTCAGGGTCCAGGAACGGTGCCGCGAGCTTCTCCACGATATCGTACTGCGGCATGTAGTCGGCGTCGAAGGTCAGGATAATCTCACCCTTCGAAACGCGCAGAGCGTCGTTGAGGGCCGCAGGCTTCCCATTGCCTCCGTGGGGCCGATGGAGGGGCTTGATGAAGGGGTGCTTGGCGGCGTACTCCTCCATTATCTCCCCTGTCCTGTCTGTGGAGGCGTCGTTGATGGGGATGACCTGAAGCCTCTTCTTCGGATAGGTGGTGGCCACCAGCCGGTCCAGCAGGTGGCCAATCACCCGCTCCTCATTGTGGCAGGGTATGAGGATCGAGACGAGAGGTCGGTAGAGGCCAGCGACCTCCTGGTAGCTCCTCTCCCTGGGGGGTCGGAAGAGGGCGAAATAAGAGAGGATGTAGTGACGAGTCATGTATACCAACATCGCCGCGATGATCGGGATGAGGAGGTACTGGATCATGGCGGAGCCACCTCCGGGGACCAGCGGCTCATGAGGGACATGCCCACCGACCAGACGACGACCATCCAGAGGAAGTCCACCATGGGCGAGAAAACGTAGTGGATGAGGCGGAAGGCCTCCATTCCGACGTAGTGGGCCGTCGAGGCGGACAGGACCAGACGGTTGATGTTCCAGAACACACCGACGGCCGTCCCGACGGCGGCCCAGGAGGCCTTGAACCAGAAGGGGCCCTGAAGGAGGCCCATGGTCGCCGCCAGCAGGAATCCGAATATGGCGACCGTCACGAGTCCAGAGCACTCGACGAGTATGGAGAAGGCGGTGATACTTCCGTCGGCCGCCTTCACATAAAGGGTGGGGTCGTTGGGGGCGAGCACCAGGACCGAGGGGACTCCGCCTACGGAGAGAATAGCGTGAGTCACCTGCGCGGTGAGGTCCCAGGCATATGGCAAGGCAAGGAGAATCGCGAACGCCGCCGCTAACCCACCTTGAGCTAATGCAGCCCCGAAGTTGGGCTTGACCCAAATGCGCGACAGCATGTCGCTACCCTGCCACGGGTCGGAGGCTCCTCTCTTCCTCCTGACGTTCAAAACAGCCTATGCAGCTCCTTAGAGCCACGTATCCCACTATCGCCGCTGATTATCAAACGGAGAAGCTACCCCTCTGATGCCTGCCGCCAGACTCAGACGACCGTCGTCACGAGAAACCAGACCCCCAGGGCTAGCAGGAAGGCACCCAGGACCAGGGATACCGTCCTCCGGACGCTATCGTTCCAGAACCGCCTCGTTTTGTGCACCGTGGCGGACACGAAGCCATTCCATCCCAGGTCGCAGCTCCAGTGGACGAGGGCAAAGAGGACCATACCGGCAAGGGCATAGGGATACACAAACAGCATGAGAGCCAGGCCAACCGTGAGCCACCACAGTAGGAAGTAGGGATTGGAGGCCGTGGTCACCATTCCAAGGATCAGAGGATGTTGGGGCATCGCCCCCGTTTGTAGCGCTTCCCGTTTTCGAAGCACCGTACTCGCGCCCAAGTAGATCAGGACAGCTCCTCCCGCCATGCTGATGGCCAGCGTCACCTGAGGCACGTCGACCACGTAGGCGAAGCCTGCGAAGAGGAGCGCCATGAGAGGGAATTCAACGACTCCATGACCCATGGCTATCCAGACCCCGGCGTTTCGGTCTTCATACCCCTTGGCTACCGCGGCCGCGAAGACTGGGCCTGGCATCATCACGCCGGTCAAGGAGACGAAGGCGGTGAGACCAAGGGCGTAGAGAAGGTCGAACGCCACAACGGACACCTTTGGCCTGGGTCATGGGTCGGAGTGGCCCATAAGCCTACCGGAGGGTCCCGTGAAACCGGACCCAATAAATGAGCTTTCAGCCTTCGGAGACCGTTCATGAGAATTTGCAGCTATGACGAAGTGGACCCCTACGAGGTCTACAAGCTTGGCATGATCGCCTTCGGCTGGCCCATTACCCCCAAATACGTTGAACATCGCCTTCGGGAGGACCCACGCGTCATCGACGGATTCGCTATCTACGCTGTGGAGGGCGAGACAGTCGTCTCCCAGGTGGTTCCCCTCAAAATGACCGTTCGTTTGACGAGCGGAGAGGAGATGGTGGGGGGCATTCAGGGGGTCTGCTCCCTGCCGGGCGTCTGGGGCAAGGGCTACGCACGGCGCCTCATGGAACGCAGCCACGAAATGTACCGGGAATTGGGACTCCGGATCACTACACTGACGACCAGTCGGAACATTCGGGGCTACGGCATCTATCGAAAGATGGGCTACACCGAACTTCCACCGCTCTATCAGGCTTCGCGGCCACTGCCTCCGAGGAGACAGAAGCCCCAGGGGATCCGATTTCGACCGGCGACGGAAGCGGACCTCCCCACCATCCAGGCCTTCTACGAAGAGCACACTTCGGACCACTACGGCTGGTCATGTCGTCATCCGCGTCTGCTCCAGATGAAGTTCGCCTGGGATCAGAAAATGATCAAACCCTACCGAATCGTGATGAGGAACGACGTGGAGGTCGGATACGTTCGCCAGCCGGGCCAGGGCACTCTGACAGACGAGCCTGTCATCCCCGACATCCAGGACTTTGAGGAGGCCGTGGGGGCGCTGGAATCGGAGGCGAAGGGCGGGTTCGCGTGCGTCAACGACATCAGCTCCGCGAGAGACCAAGAGAGGTTTATCACCCTGGGCTACGACGTCTCGGGTCCCCTGATGGGGAAGGTCATGGCGATGTCCCTCCTGTCCGCGCCGAGGACCGAGGAGCTACCATCGTTGTTTGGCTCTGAGGAAGGGCGCTTTGTGTTCTACCCCACGGATGGTTTCTAGGGGAATCGACCGACCAGGGCCAGCCAGCCACAGGGCGTGTCGGGAAGGCTTCCGCTAGGGCAAGAAGAAGAACCCCACGGCAATCACCGCATAGACAATCAGCAGCAGGAGCCCCTCGAACCAATTGCTCTCGCCATCGTTTGCCACGGCCCCGAAGATGGCAATCGCGAGGCCGATAACGATTAGCTCGAAGATTTCGAAGGCCAAGGTCAACTGATTGCCAATGATAAGGGATGCGAAGACCAGGATGGGAGCCACGAACAGGGCGATCTGCGCGCTGCTGGCGGCTGCTATCCCCACGCTCAGGTTCATCCGGTTTCGCCATGCCATCATGACCGCGCTGCTATGCTCCGCCGCGTTCCCAATGATGGCGATGACGATCACCCCAAGGAAGAGTTCATTCAGCCCGAGGTCCGCAATGGAGGCCTCCACAGCGGTGATGAGAATTTCGGCCACCACAGCGACGACGGCGGTGGCCCCTCCCAGCACGAGGAGCGCAAATCCGCGGGACCACTCGGCCTCTTCCTCTTCGCCACCTCTTGGGTTGAAAATGTGTTTGTGGGTGCGAAGGCTGAAGAGAAGCCCCCCTACGTAGGCGACAATTAGGAGGACGGAGATCACGATACTCATGGACGTGATGGCCCCACTCACGGGGTCATCTCCTGATGAGAGGAGCAGCACAGAGGGGAGGACGAGGCCGACGGTGGCAAGCAGGAGCATCGTGGCCCTCGTCGACGAAGCCCTCCGTTCGAAGATCTGCCTTCTGTGTCTCAGTCCCCCGACGAGCATACTGAGGCCGAGGATCAGGAGGATGTTGCCGATGATGGATCCTGTGATGCTTGCCTGAACGAGACGGACGAGGCCGGCCCGGAGGGCCGCGATGGCAATGATGATCTCCACAGCGTTTCCGAAGGAGGCGTTCAGGAGACCGCCGAGGCCTGGGCCTAGGTCCTTCCCGAGCTCCTCCGTGGCGACCCCCATGACATAGGCCAGGGGGAGGATAGCCGATCCAGTCACCACGAAGAGCACCGGGGCAGGGATCCCGAAGAGCCAGAGAATAACGGAAAGAGGGGCCAAACCGAGGAGCGCGAACAGCACGAGCCTCTTATTCCTCGACTCGAACATCGACCACGCAAGGTCCTTCGACTAAATAACTCGCACCCCATTTTCACCATCCCTCCCTGAATGGTTTAAGAAGAAGAGGCTTCTGAGTAAAGCCATGGCCCGAGTAGTTCATTTCGAGATTGCAGCTGACGATCCGGAACGTTGCCAGAAGTTCTACGAGACCGTCTTCGGTTGGCACTCCCAGAAGTGGGAGGGTTCCCCGGACTAC
This sequence comes from uncultured Methanomassiliicoccales archaeon, assembly GCA_964347795.1. Taxonomy (GTDB): domain Archaea; phylum Thermoplasmatota; class Thermoplasmata; order RBG-16-68-12; family JAJISG01; genus JAJISG01. The sequence goes on along the minus strand of CAYFZX010000033.1, from coordinate 1,543 downwards.
TGGCTGATCATGACGGGGGAGGAGAAGGAACCCGGCATTGACGGTGGTCTTGCCAGACGAGGCGATGCACCCTTCCCGCAACCTGTCACCAATACGATTGACGTTCCCTCAGTGGATGACGCCGTGGGCAAGGTTGAGGCCAACGGCGGAGAAATCCTACTCCCCAAGAGCCCGGTCCCAGGCGTCGGATGGCTCGCCTACTTCAAGGACACGGAGGGCAACATCTTCGGCATGATGGAGAGGGACGAGTCGGCACCGGCTCCTGAGCCGGAGTGACTTCGACCACGCGACCGCCACTCTATTCGGACCTTGCGGTCTAGAACCTACAGTTTCCTAATGCCAGCTGAGGCTAGGCTGACGAGCCCCGACACCGCAATCAGGACCCCGCTTGCGACGAGTAGGGCTTGGACCCCGATGCGCTCCGCCAATAGTCCGACTGCGGCCATGGAGATAGGTTGGAGTCCTTGAGCCATTACTGCCCGAGCGGAGAACACACGACCTTGGAGGTTCAGGGGAACCTCTCTCTGGAAGATGGTGGAGGAGGATATGGAAGCTAGTGAGACCGCGAGACCCATAGCCCCTAAACAACCGATGGAAAGGAAGAAGAGCGTCGACCAGCCGAAGACGATGTAAGCGGCCCCGAAACCCGTGATGGCGACGATGATGTAGAGGCCAAAGTGCTGTCGGAGCTTCACTGCAGCGAAGATGAGGCTCCCACCAAGCAGCCCCGCGCCCAGGCTTGCGAAGAGGAAACCAAAACCCTCCGATCCCAGACCGAACGTCCCAGACGCCACCACTGGGAGCAGAATGACGAGGGGAGCGATGAAGAAATTCGTGAGGGCGAAGAGACCGAGCAGGGTGATCAGGGCCGGCCTTCGGCGAAGGAAGCCGAACCCCGTGGCGATATCGGCGAGAACTGTCTTCTCCGTCTGCGATCGAGGAGAGGGGAATGCAACGATGAGGAGTGTTGCGGCCGCGACGAAGAAGGTAGCGGCATCAACCCAAAGGGTGAGACTCGCCCCGAGGAAGGCAACCATGATGCCTCCGAGGGCGGGACCAAAGACAGTGCTCGTGCCGTGAGAGATTTGCAGGAGCGAGTTTGCCCGAGACAGCTGCTCCTTGTGGACGATGTTCGGGACGGAGGCGAGGAGGGACGTGATGTGGAAGATGGCCCCAAAGCCAAGTACTCCTGAGAAGGCGTACAGGTGCCAGACTTGGAGTGCGTTGAAGGCTAGCAACGAGGCGATGGCAGCCATCACCACTCCGGAAGCGCCATCCAGAACGAACATGACCTTACGCCGGTCCCATCGGTCGACATAGGCACCCGCGAAGGGACCCGCGAGAACGCGGGGAATCGTGCCCGCGATCGCCACGGTGGCCATGAGGACAGTCGATCCTGTCTCGAGCCAGACCCACCAAACGATAGCGACATAGGAGATTCCGCTGCCCAGCAGGGAGACGGTCTGTCCTAGCCATACAAGAATGAACGTCCGATTTCTGAGCGGGTACACGTTAAGAGACGCAGGGCCTTTTGGACCAGTCA
>CAYFZX010000032.1:0-15227 GCA_964347795.1 uncultured Methanomassiliicoccales archaeon | reverse complement strand
CTTCCTCCTTGTCCTTCTGAGGCTCCATGGCGACGCTAAGGATGACCATGTCAACCGGGATCCTGCGGATCACCCCCAAGAGGGTGTCCTCAGCCACGACCACCAGTTTCCCATTCTCCTCCGGCGTCTGAGTCATGTCCGTCACCTCCGCCACCTTGCCGCGGATGAAGTGAACCCCTTCGGAGAGCAACCGCTTGTAGAACTCCTCATAGGCCTTGCCCGGGGCCCGGATGTCGATGTAGAAGTTGTAGACCTCCGCCTCGGTCCGCTCCCTGATCAGGTGAGCATATTTGAGGGAGTACATGCAACAGACCTTGGAGCAGTATGCATTGAAGTTCTCATCTCTGGAGCCGACGCAGTGGACGATGGCGACCGACTCCGGCTTCCGGCCATCCCGCAGCAGGAGCTCCCCCCCGGTCGGTCCACTGGAGGAGGCGAGACGCTCCACCTCCAGGCCGTTGTACACGTCGGGATACCGGCCGTACCCATAGGCTCGGATCTTGGTCGCGTCGAAGACATCGAACCCCGTCGACACGATAATGCTGCCCACCTCGTACTCCTCGATTGTCTCCTCTTGGTCAAAGCGGATGGCATCGCGCTCGCCACAGGCCTCCACGCAGGTCTTCTTGCAGTTGTGAGAGATGAACTCGATACAGGTCTCGGGGTCGATCACCGCCACCAAAGGCACTGCCTGGGGGAAGGGAATGTATATGGGCTTTCTCTTCCCCAGGCCGAGGTCGAATTCGCTGGGGAACTTGGGGGTTTTGTAGACGCACTGCTCAATGCACTCGAAGCAGCCCACACAGGCCTCCTCGTCCACGTAGCGAGGCTTCCTCCGAACCTTCACGGTGAAGTTGCCCACGTAGCCCTCCACCTCCGTGGGCTCGGAGTAAGAGAGAATCATGATGTTGGGGTGGTTTTTCACCTGATTCATCTTTGGGGCCAGGATGCAGGCGGAACAGTCGAGGGTGGGGAAGGTCTTGTCGAAGCGCGCCATATTGCCCCCAACGGAGGGCTCCCGCTCCACCAAGTAAACCTGGCGACCTGCGTCCGCCGCCGTGATGGCGGCTTGGATTCCGGCGATGCCTCCACCAACGATGAGAATCTCGTCTCTCACGGGAACTTCCTTTCGCTCCAGGGGGGTATGCCTTGCCACGCGACGCACCCCAGCGGCCAGAAGGCCCATCGCCTTTTCCGTCGCCTGCGCTTTGTCTTCGGTGACCCAAGACACCTGCTCCCGGATGTTCACCATGTGGACCAGAAAAGGGTTGGTACCAGCGTGTTCGGCAGCAAGGCGGAAGGTGGGCTCGTGGAGGAGGGGGGAACACGAGGCCACAATCACCCGGTTGACACGGCCCTTCCGCAGGTCCTCCTTCAGAAGTTCCTGCCCGGGCGCCGAACACATGAACTTGTACTCCCGGGCCACGGTGACATGCGGCAGGCCCCGGGCATACTCCACCAAGGCAGGCACGTCGACCACGCCCGCGATGTTGAAGCCACAATCACACACGTAGACCCCGACTTTGGGCTTCTCTTTCGTCATAGTGCTTCCTCCAGCAGCTCAATGAGATCCATGATCTTGAGGGAACCCTCGAGGCCAGCTGTCTTCACGGCGTCCTCGAACATGACATAGTCCTTGGGGCAGGTCACGACCAGCGTGTCGACGCCCTCCAGGCTCGCGGCCTCCCTGACCCGCATCTCGGCGGGCCTTTCCGCCTGCCCGGGCACCTCAGACATCCAGATTCTGCCTCCACCGGCGGCACAGCAGAAGCTGTTGGCTTTGCAGCGGGGCATCTCCACCAGGTCCACACCCAGCGCCTTCAGAACGTTCCGGGGGGCGTCGTAGACCCCGTTATACCGGCCCAGATAGCAGGGATCATGATACGTCACCCGCCGGTTGAGCTTGCGGGCCAACTTCAGACGGCCCGATCGCGCCCACTCATCCAGGAGCTCTGTATAGTGCAGGACTCGGCCTCCGTTTAGCCTCGGATATTCATTCTTCAGGGTGTTGTACGTGTGAGGATCGGTGGTGACAATGTCACGGTACTTGCAGCCCCTCAGCTTCTCGATGTTGTCCTCCACAAGCATCTCGAAGAGTCCCTCCTCCCCCACGCGGCGGGCGTCATTCCCGGCGTTCGCCTCCCCATCCTGCAGGATGCCGTAGTCCAGGCCCATCGCCGAGAAGACCTTCCCCACGCGGGCGGAGACCTCTTGGAGTCGGGGATCGAAGGAGGCGTAGTCACCGACGTACCAGAGGTACTCGACCTCCTCCTCACGGGCGTCTTTCACGGGCGCCTCGAGCTTCTCTGTCCACTTCGCCCTCTTCGTGGCGGGCTGACCGAGGGAGTTGCCATATCGACCGAGGCTCACCAGGGCCGCCTGGAGGTTCTTGTCGAGGAATCCCTGCTCCACCAGGTAACGGCGCATCTCGACGATGAGGGGGACGTGCTCGATCTGCAGCGGGCAGGCGTCCATGCAGGCAATGCAGGTGCCACACGCCCAGAGGGTCTCCTGAGGAAAGTCGTTGCCGGCGACCGGCGCCGGGGTTGACGGACCCATGCCCCTGAAGTGGGCGTAGAGTTCGAGGATCAGCTTCCTCGGCGAGATAGGCAGGCCGGCGAGGTAGGCTGGGCAAACCTCTTCACACCGGCCGCACCGAATACACGCGTCGAGGTGTGTCAGCTGAACCCAGTTGAAATCCGAGATCTGGCTGAGTCCCGTGGGTTCCACGGACACGGGCGACTCCAGACGACGAGCCGCCTTCTCGTCGGAAAACATCAGGCTTCCGAAGCCCGCCAAGATGTGGAAGGCCTTGGAAAACGGGAGGTAGGCGATGAATCCCAGCGCACCAAGGGCGTGGAGCCACCAGAGGCTTAGGTGGAGGTTCCACGCCGCTGAGACGCTCAGTCCTGTGGCGCCAATCGTGGCGGCCACGGCCACTCCCAGGGGAGACCACTCCTGGGCAAACGTCGTACCATCCACGTAGATGCGGACGCCCTCCGCGAGGAAGCCCGTCAGCCCCACGACCACCAGCAGGCCAAGGAAAAGCCAGTCCCCGAAGATGATTCGGCCGAGAGAGGCAGCTCGCGGCAGTGCATCCTCCTTGTAGCCGAGTCGCGGGGCACCCCGGAAGGCCCGGCGCACCATCATCATTCCCAGGCCGACTAGGAACAGGATCCCAAAGAGGTCTAGGAAGAGAGAGTAGATCAGGTAGGTGGTCCCCTGAAGGAAGGAGAAGTTGAAGAAGAGCTTGGTGACGTCCTCGTCGACCGTAAGGATGACAGTACCCAGGAAGAGGACGACAAAGCCCCAGAGGATGAGGTCGTGGGCGATGCCTGCATACGGGTCGTTCCTCCATATGCGGGAGCGGAAGAGCGTGAGCTTTCTCACGGCGTCCACGAACCTGCCGGCCAGTCGATTCCATCGGCCGGACTTCTGGGCCTTCAAGTATCGTCTCGCCCGCAGCCAGACCCCGAGCGCGAAAAGAGCCACGGAGAGCGCGGCAAGGGCGTAGAAGGTGAGCTTCACCCAATCAGGGAATGCGTCAAAGACGACTCTCCCCGGTTCTGAGTCGATCGCCATCATCCACCCCTTTCGGCTCTCAACCTCTCCACGAGCGGGGGCACTACGTCCAGAAGGTCGGCCACGGTCCCGTAGTGCGCAACATCGAAGATGGGAGCCGACTTGTCTAGGTTGACTGCCACAATCAGTTCCGAGTCCTTCATGCCCTCCACGTGTTCCGGAGCGCCACTCACACCCAGAGCCAGGTAGAGGCGGGGCTTCACCGTCATCCCCGATCTGCCGACCTGGCGTGACCTGGGGAGCCACTCCTGGTCAATGAGGGGTCTGGTGCCGCAGACGGCCCCGCCCATGGCCTCGGCCAGCTCTTCGATTACCTCGAGGTTGTCCTGACTCTCAATACCGCGTCCAACGGACACGAGGATGGGCACCTTCGATATGTCGACTCCGACAACCTCGGGCTCGATGTACTCCCTGAAGACCGTTCGCGAAGGCTCCAAGGCGACGTGGGGCTCAACGACGTTCACCTCGGGAAGCTGCTCCCGCAGACCCTCCTCCTTGGGGTAGTTGCCCGCGGAGAGAAGGACGATGCCCATTCCGTCGGCGACCTCGCAGCGTGAGACAATCTTGCCGCCGTAGATCGTGCTGGTGACCACAAACCTCCCGCCCTCCGCCGAGACGTCGGAGGCATTTCCCACTACCTTGCCGTCCAGGGCAGTGGAGAGAGCTCCGGATAGGTCCATGCCGGAACTCGTGTTGCCCAACAGAACGAGTCCTGGAGACAGTTCTCGGAGGGCCGGAATCAACGCCTTCACCGAGGCGTCTGGGTTGGACTCCGCCAGCAACTTGTGCTGGATGATGAGCAGTTTGTCTGCCGCCAGTGGAAGTGCCTTGAAAGGCTCGATCTGCTCTGTGAGGAGCAGGCAGTGGAGTGCGGCCTTGGTGTCGTCGGCGAGCTTGCGACCACAGGCAAGCAACTCCAGGGAGATGTCCGCGAGTTCTCCTCTGCGTTGCTCGGCGACAATTGCGATGGCCGGAGGACTCATAGAATACCACTCTCCTTCAGGATGGCAACAAGACGATCGGCAATCTCCTCGGGGCTACCGGAGACCATCTCTGCCTTCGACACCCCAGGTTTTGCCATGCCCAAGACGGACACGCCGCTCTCAGCCTCCGGGGCGGTTGATATCTCCAGCGGCGTCAGGGACCTCATGGCCATCCTTACCTTGCTGACGGGGACGTACCTCGGGGGCTGCTCCGCGGATCCGATGCCAAAAATGGCAGGGAGAGTCACCTCCATCACGCCGAGAAGCCCGCCGGGATACTCCTTCTCCACGATAGCCTTGGGGGCGCCCGCTTCAACGGTCACCTTCGTCACCGAACCGGTGTAGGGCAGGTCGAGGTGTCCGGCCAGGAGGCCGCCAAGGCCTCCGTCAAGGTCGTCAGTGGCCATGACGCCCGTGAGCACCATGTCATACTCCATCTCCCTGAGAGAGGAGGCGATGAGGGGAGCGAGCCGGTGGTTGTCCCGCCACCTTCCGAAGTCGGAGACGAGCTTCACCCCCTCGTCAGCTCCCTTCGCGATAGCGGAGGCCAAGGCGTTGTCCGCCTCCTCAACGCCCACGACGATTACCGTGACCCTTCCCTGAGTCCGCTGTTTGAGAATGAGGGCCTGTTCCAGGGCGTGCTCGTCTAGCTCGTTGGGGATGTACCTGACGCTCTCCTCCTCGAGGGACAGGCCGTCGGAGGCTAGCTCCAACTCCTCCACCACGTCGGGAACCATACGCTGGACGACGACGATGTGCATCTCTCAATTCCTCCCATTGAAGCCCATGGAGTCCGCAACCAGATGGGCGATTTCCTTCACCACCAGCTTGCCCTCGAGGCCCGCCACCTTGATGGCGTCCTGGAACCTCGAAATCTCCAATGGGCAGGCAACTGCCAGCACGTCTGCACCGGTTCGGGCCGCCTCCTGGACCCTGAGGACCGGCAGCTTCTCCCGAGTATGCTCCCATATGTAGCTGTCGAGCCACACCCCACCTCCGCCGCCCCCACAGCAGAGGCTGTCCTCCATGATTCTCTCCATCTCCACCAGACGGACTCCCGGGATGCTCTCCAGCAGGACACGCGGGGCTGTGTACTCCCCGTTTCTCCTTCCCAGGTAACAAGGATCATGGTAGGTGACCTTCAGACCCAGCTTTTTCTCCATGAGCTTCTCCAGCTCAGGCAACCGCTCTTCGAAAAACTGGGTGTAGTGGGTGACCTGGTAGGTCCCGCCGTGGAGGGGATACTCGTTTCGGAAGGCGTTGTAGGCGTGCGGATCGGTAACGAGGATTTCGTCAAATTCCCTCTGGGAGAGCTGCTGGAGGTTGTGTTCCATGAGTTGCTCATAGAGGCCAATCTCGCCTCCGAGCCTCCTGGTATCCCCTGTGCAGTGCTCATCCTTTCCCAAGATGCCGAAGTCTACCCCCAAGGCACGGAGAATCTTTGCGAAAGCCTGGGTCGTCGGGATGTTCCCTGGATAGTAGGAGGGGAAGCACTCAACATACCAGAGGACCTCGGTCCTGTCCCCCTTCTTCAGGATGGGGACCTCCGTTCCAGCGTCCTCCACCCAGGTAGCCCTCTTCCTTGGCGACTCCCCAAAGGGATTTCCGTAGCGGGCGGAGTTCTCGAAGGCCCTCTGCAGTTCCTCCGGAACCCCGCCTCCCCGGACGAGGACCTCCTCTCTGAGAGACGGGATCAGGCGATCCGTCAGTGGAATCTTGCTTGGACACCTAAGGCTGCAGTTGTAGCATGCGACACAAAGCCATATTCCTGAGCTGCGGAGGACCTCGCCGATTCTGCCGGCTCGCAGTGCAGCCAGCATCCGCCTCGGAGGGAAGTCCATGGCGTACCCATGAGGACACGCGCCGGTACAGATACCACACTGGATGCAGTTCAGAATGAGCTTGCCCTCTGGCATTTCCGATACGTGTCGTATGAATAGCTCCTCAGCCGTCAGCGTCCCTTCTTTCGAGGCTCCGGCTACAGGTTGTCGGTTAAGCAATCCACATCCCTGCCGGCTGAAGGAGCCCTAAGAATATGCATAAGCTCATTGACTATACTGAATATATACAAAAGAGCGGAAGCGTTTATGCGTCCGTGGCCCTGCGAGGCGCCGGGCCTGGGCTTCCCATCCTGGTGATGATTCTCCGTTTCTAGGAAGAGCCAACGACTTCCTCGGCCCCCAGATCGAGCCCCATCTCCAGGGCTTTGAGGTTGATTTCCTCGGTCCCCTCAGGGACTTGCGCCGCAAGGACCCGACGAACCGTCTCGAGACGGATGGGCAACACTCCGGTCTCCAGGAGGATTCCCAGAAGGATCACGTTGGCCACCGCCGGAACCCCCAGATCGGTGGCTATCTTCCTGGAGTCAACGGTGTACACGTGCTGGGTTGCGGCCCTCAACTTGCGGAAGATTTGCTCGCTGGGCGGATACTCCCCCTTCCCCAGGACCACGTCGAGGGGAGGGACGGCGGTCGAGGAAGACACGACGACCGTAGCGGGGGAAGCGAGGTGAAGGACCCTGAGAGACTCCATTGGCTCCAAGGCCAAGATAGCATCCGCCTCGCCACGGCCGAGAAGGGGGCTCGGGGCCTCGCCAAACCGAACCGTGGAGACGACGGAACCGCCCCGCTGGGCCATGCCGTGAACCTCGGAGACCACGACCTCCAGACCATCTGCGACGGCGGCCTCGGCCAGCACCTTGGTCACCAGTAGGATTCCCTGGCCGCCCACCCCGGCAATGATCAGGTTGACGGGCCTCAGGCCTCTTCCCTCCTCACCTCTACAATCGCATCTGGCGGACATATCTCGGCGCAGACACCACAGCCGGTGCAGAGGGAAGGGTCGATGACGACACGTCCGTCTTCCAGAAGGCGGAAGGCGGGGCAGCCGAACGCGTCAATGCAGTGGTCGCAGCGGGTACACAGTGCCTCGTCAACCGCATAGAGCGGCAGCGCACCGAGTTCCCGCTTGATTTCCCGATCCTCCAGGAGGCGACAGAGATGACGAGAGATGATGACGCTGACCGACTCCTCCGTCAGAGCCCTCCTGAACGCCTTCTCCGTCGCCTTGACCTCAAAGGGATCCACCACCTGGATCGACTCCACACCGCAACCCTTCACGAGTTGCTCCATCTGAACCTGGCGGAGACCCCCGTACTCCAATCCGGGGTGGGGCTGATGACCTGTCATCGCCGTGGTGCCGTTGTCCATGATGGCCACGACGATGTTGTGACCATGGTGGACGGCATTGATGAGGGCGGGGATGCCGGCGTGATAGAACGTCGAGTCTCCGATGAAGGCGATAACGCGCTTGCCCGTCGCCGTCGCGATGCCGCTTGCCGTGGAGATACTCGCCCCCATGCAACTCTTCGTGTCTCCGACACTGAGCGGCGGGTCAGAGGTGAGGAGGTAGCACCCAATGTCCGTCGTGAAGAAGACATCCTGTCTGCGCGCCGCCTTCCTCGCGGCGTAACCTGTGGGCCGGTGGCCGCACCCGGGACACAGAACAGGAGGCCTGGGAAGGGGCAAGGGCGGGGTATCCTCGTGCAACGAAGCCTTGGTTGTGGGTTCGGCCCAACCCAAGGCGGCGAGCCCATCCCTCACCAGATCTGGATTCAGTTCCCCATGGCGTGGGAACAGGCCGTCGCTCTTCCCCCAGATCTTCGTCAACACCACAGCGTCTTGGGCGATGGCCCGGATACCCTCTTCCAGGTAGGGCTCGAGCTCCTCCACGACGGCGACCTGCTCGAAGCGCTTCAGGAAGTCAGTGATCGTCTTCTTCGGAAGCGGATGCGTGAAGCCGAGCTGCATCAGGGCGCACGGACGATTCTCCAGCACTTCCCTGACGTAGTTCACGGCGGCTCCCGAAGATATTACGCCATGGTTGGGCATTGACCCGAATGCCTCAACCTGGTTGTACCGACTGGCGTCAGCTAGGGAGGATGCCTCCTTCATACGCTCAAGCAGTCGCCTGTGGATTCTTCGGGTCTTGGGGGACCTCAGGACAAATCGCTCCGGATTGGGTTCGAAGTCCCCCCGACGTGGCGGCTGTTTCGCCAGGGGTCCCAGGACCACAACGCCCCTTGCATGGCTGACACGGGTTGTGGTCCGCAGAATGATGGGCAGTTGCAGCGAGTGGCTCAGTCGAAAGGCCTCTGCAGTCATCTCATAGGCTTGCTGAGGAGTGGCAGGCTCAAGCATGGGGAGGTTCGCGAGACGCGCGTACAGTCTGTTGTCTTGCTCGTTCTGGCTTGAATAGCAGCCTGGGTCATCGGCAGTCACTATTACCAGACTCCCTGTGACGCCGCTGTACGCGAGACTCATCAAGGCATCGGAGGCCACATTCAGTCCCACGTGCTTCATCGAAACAAGCGCGTTGAGCCCGCTAATTGCTGCCCCGCCCGCCGCCTCCATGGCGACCTTCTCGTTAACGCCGTACTCGAAGATGACCCTCGCACGGGAGGCGAGGGAGTACAACGTGTCGCCAATCTCCGTCGAGGGCGTCCCTGGGTACGTCGTAGCATAGTCGATGCCGGCCTCCAGGGCCGCTCTTGCAATCGCCTCATTCCCCAGGAGTAAGACACGGGACCCAGCTTCTCCATCAAGCACAGGGTTTGTCTCACCCTTGGCCACTACTGCGATCGCATCATCTCCTGTCCCCTGCAGAAACCCAAAGGTTGGGAGCAAAGGAGCGAGGGGAGGATATTCTGGTCTTTCGTAAGTGCCATATGTATTATATATGGGATTCCACTGGTCCGCGAAGCTTCAGATAGACGGGGCTCCCAGCACAGAGACCTAGCGTACTGAGCCGCGATACTTTATTTACAGAGACTATAAATCGAACGGGCAAACCTAGTCGGAACAGAGGCCCGTCGTCCCTGAGGTGATGAGGTTGTTGCACATCGAATTTGAGGCGCCCGTCGAGAAGTTCATGCGCCGAAGCCTCTATTTTTGCGAGCCGGAAGACACGTGTGACAAGGCCGCCAAGGTCATGAAGAAGCCCGGCGTGGGAAGCGTCTTCGTGGCCACGGACGGGAAGCCGGTTGGAATCGTCACCGAGAGAGACATGCTCTACAAGGTGCTGAGCGAGGGTCGCGACCCGAAGGAGGTCAAGGTCAAGGAGATCATGACCTCACCCGTGGTCACGATCAACGCGAAGGCGAAGGTGAAAGAGGCCCTGGAGCTCATGGCCCACCACGGATTCCGGCGACTTCTTGTGATGGACGACGACAAGCCCGTTGGCATCATTGCCCAGCGGTTCACGATACAGGAGGAGGTCGAGTTCCTGCGCGGGAGGGCCTACCAGCCCGCCAAGGACGCTATGAGGTTTCATCCCTTCTACAGGGGGAAGGTAGAACTCAACCTCAAGGTGCCGGTTAGGAGCTTCGATGACTTCGCCATCTGGTATACGCCGGGGGTAGCGGAGCCCTGCAAGGAGATCAACAAGCGGCCGGCGAAGGTGTACAATCATACGAACAAGGGCAACGCCGTGGCGATCATCACGGACGGGACCCGAGTCCTGGGCCTCGGCGACATCGGTCCGAAGGCGGCCCTCCCTGTCATGGAGGGGAAGGGACTCTTGTTCCGATACCTGGGCGGAGTTGACGCGTATCCGATCTGTCTGGATACCAAGGATCCAGATGAGTTGATTCACGCGGTGAAGCTACTCCAGCCCGCCTTCGGAGGCGTTAACCTGGAGGACATCGCTCAGCCCAAGTGCTTCTACATCCTGGACAAGCTGATACAGGAGGCGGAGATTCCCGTGTGGCACGACGACCAGCAGGGGACGGCGACGGTGGTCTTGGCTGGCGTCCTGAACGCGTTGAAAGTCGCGGACAAGGAAAGGGACGACGTCTCCGTGGCCATGGTCGGAGCGGGAGCGAGCAACATCCGGATTGCCCGCCTGTTGATGGCGGCGGGCTTCAAGCCTGAGACCATGACCATGGTGGACAGCAGAGGCATCCTGCATCCGGGGCGTGAGGAGCTGAAGAAGAAGTTCCCGCAGAAGTGGGAGCTGGCACTGGCCACAAACCAGGAGGGCAGGACGGGGGGCATCCACGAGGCAATGAAAGACGCAGACATCGCCATCGCACTCTCGACCCCTGGCCCAGGCGTCATCAAGCCAGAGGATGTGAAGGCAATGGCGGACGATGCCATCGTCTTCGCCTGCGCCAACCCCATCCCGGAGATCTGGCCCTGGGAGGCTAGCGCCGCGGGAGCGCGCGTCGTGGCCACGGGCCGCTCCGACTTTCCCAATCAGGTGAACAACTCGCTGGGCTTCCCTGGCATCTTTCGAGGCGTCTTGGACGTGAGGGCCACCACCATCACTGACGAGATGTGTATTGCCGCCGCGGAGGAGCTGGCCCTAATCGCCGAGGAGAAAGGTCTGTCCTCGAAGATGATTCTGCCCTCCATGGACGAGTGGGAGGTCTTCCCTCGGGAGGCTACCGCCGTGGGAATGATGGCTCAGAAACAGGGCGTGGCCCGGAGGAAGATATCGAAGAACCGACTCTATGAGGAGGCCCACGACCGCATTGCCAGGGCCCGCGCCATCGTCGGAACCTGCATGAGCGAGGGTTACATCAGGGAACCGCCGCCTGAGGAGACCGTCATCTACGGTGGCTAGGACGTCACCACCACAAAGCTAATACGAACCCCTGCAATCGAACGCCCCGTTGGCTTCCAAACAGGGCGGCCCAGAGGAAGGACCGGAGGAGGTTCACGGCAGCCACTGGCCCATCTTGGTGGCCCTGGGCGCCGGCATCACCTTCGGGGGCTTCGCCCTCATGAACTTCCTCATCTTCGTTGGCCTCGCCGTCTTCCTGGGGGCCGTTGTGGGATGGGCGTACGATGACTATCGGGGCCGCCGCGTCCCTCACGTGCCGGGAGTCCGAGAAGGCGAAGAGGGGACCCTGGAGGAATTTCCACCACGCAAGGTGGCGATGTGGATCTTCCTGGCCTCGGAGATCATGTTCTTCGGCGCCATTATCGGAGGCTCGTGGGCTGTGAGGAGCGGACTCTCGGCGTGGCCGGCCCCTGGGGTGGTCCTGAACGTCCCCCTGACTGCGATCAACACCTTCATACTGATCACCAGCAGCCTCACCATGGCGGAGGCCCTCCACGCAATCCGGCAGGGCGACCCGCGGGCCGCAGCCATGAGGCTCCTCTTCACCCTAGCCCTGGGAATCACCTTTCTGTCCATCCAGGCCTTCGAGTACGTCCGTCTAGTCGAGGACGGACTCACACCATGGAGTAGTCCCGTGGGACCCGCGGCCTATGGGTCGACCTTCTTCATCCAGACAGGATTTCACGGCGGCCACGTCACCGGGGGCGTTATCGCGCTCATCTACGTCACCCGAAAGGCCTTTAAAGGGGCTTTCACGAAGACACGCCACAACACCGTGGAGCTCATGGGACTGTACTGGCACTTCGTGGACGTGGTTTGGATCTTCCTGTTCACCATCGTGTATTTGATTTGAGAGGTGATGACACGGCGACGGCGCAAGGAACGGCGACTCCTGAAATCCCCCTGCTGATCAGGAGGCCGTACATACCGGTGTTCATCGCTCTGGGGATTCTCACACTCATTGAGATCCAGATCCCCGGACTTGACATTCCGAAGGCTAGTCAGATCTTTGTGTTGATGATGTTCGCCATCGGGAAGGGGAGTCTCGTCGTGCTCTACTACATGCACGTCAGGTATGAGCCACGCCTCCTGTCGCTGGTGGCGTTCGTGCCCCTCATCATGGCTCTGGCCCTGGTCATCACTCTCCTCGCCTAAGGTGGGCTCTCCAATCGCTCTCGGGTACGTCCAGGGAGTAGGGACGCACCCACCGGACTTCTCGACCCGATTCAATGCTGCCAACCGGTCCCCGTCCGGAAGCCGACAGGCCCTTCGAAGACCGTGGTAGCCGCCGAGGGCCGACGGCAAAGATGAGGCCATCTCCGCTCGGGTTCATCACGGAGGGCCTAGTCGAGGAGCCTCTGTTTGGGTCTCCGAATGGTCCTCACGGCGGTGACCAAGAGCAGCGTCGCGACCGCCATCGCAAAGACTGCGAGCAGGACCAGGCGCAGATCGGCCGCCTGGCCGAGCGTTGGGTCGACAAACGGTCCTTCGGTGAGATCATCCGAGAGAGCCTCCCCTCTACCCTGCGTCGGGACACCGGAGTCAGGCACCAGACCTGCGGGCAGTTGGGCGAGAATCAGGACGAAGGCCGCGAGAGCCAGGAAGACGATCGAGGACGAGATGAGGATGACGATCTTTGTGCGCTCGTTGGGGTTCAGGAGGTCCCGGCCCTTGCGATTCAGACCGTAGTAGACGAAGCCGTGGTCGACGTACCTCTTCACGAGGCCCCCCTCCACCAGCTTCTTGAGGTGCCTGTGGACCGCGGCCTTGTCGATGCCCAAGGCTTCTGCCAGTTGCTTCACAGTCCTCCTCATGGGCTGGAGAGAACGTAGTATCTCCAGCCTGGTGTCGGACGCCAGGGCGAAGAGGGCCTTCTTGTCGAGCTCCACCCGCATCGGTTTGCCCTCGGGGGAGTAACGGACCCCTTGGCCATATAGATGGCCTTCCTCCCCGGCAGGGCCTCGTCCCAGCTCACTCGCCGTAGATGACATCGTTGATCGGCTCCATGTCCTCGATGCCGTTGACCTTCAGCATCGTGTCGGAGACGGTGTAGAGGTAGTCGCCGATGTACAGCGACCTCCAAATCCACCTGTCGTACTGCTCGTAGGGGTTGAATTCACCGCTGGTGTGGGCAACGGTCCCGTGGACCGAGAACCCCTCGTCAGGGCTGACGGCGATGACGTAGAGGCCCTGCCACACCAGTTCTCCATGGGCGTTGGGGGGAACGCCGTCCGGATACCAGCTTTCATTCACCTCGGCCAGGCTCACCGGTAGCGAGAAAAGGCCACGGTCCAGCATGGGAAGGAAGGCCTTGTGGTCCCAAAGGACCAGAGATTCCGTCCCGCGGTCGCCGATGATGATCTGGCCAATCTCCCTGGGGGTTTCCACGTCTCTCACGTCGAAGAGCGAGAGTTTGAGGCCTTGAAACCACGCGAAGTCACCCTCTACCGCCTCAACGGTGTCCTTGCCAACGCCCAGGATGAAGCCGTCACCTATTGGATGCAGGTAGGCGGAGAAGCCCGGGATCTTCAGGTACCCGAGAACCCTGGGAGTGGTCGGTGTCGAGAGATCGATGACGAAGAACGGGTCGATCTTTTTGAAGGTGACCAAGTAGAGGGCGTCCTCAAGGAACCTGGCTGAGTAGACCTGCTCTCCCGGGGCGAGGCCTTCGAGGGCCCCTACGATCCTCAGAGCCTCGTCCAAGATGTACACATTGTTGACCAGGCCCGCGGCGTGGTCCGTCGTCACAACCCGAAGGTAGGACTCCCGCTCATCCAGGGAGAATTGGTTCAGAAGAGTCCCGCGCACGCTCCCGCCAGCCGCAACCCAGAGGTCAGTGCCATCGACGCCAATCCGGAATATGGAGGTCGACGGACCCGGGCCTCCATTCACCCCAAACGGACGGGGCAGGAAGATCTGGTACATGCCCGTGGCATGGGCGATGTAGAGGTTTTCATGGGACATGTAGACGGTCGAGGCGAAGCCAGCGACGATGGATATCCGCTCGGAATCACCCTCCACCGGGTCGACCGCCATGATGTTGATGTAGTCGGTCGCAACGTCTGCGTCCGGATCATAGTACACGTCTTGCATGTCCACCGGGCTGCAATTGGAGTCAACGCAGTAAGAGGGGGTCACGTTTGCCTCTGTCCAGGGGATGTACTCTCGAGTTATGATGTACACGTGATCTGAGGTCATCCGCGAGGCGGCGTACGTGCCGGACATCCCAAAGGAGTGGAGGAGTAGAGGCTCGGAATCGCTTGTCACCGCCAGAACCGAGACTACGGTTGTCGGCGTTTGCGGCTCCCATACGTCCAGTTCGAGGATCGCTCCGCCTCGATCGAAGTACGCCGCCGTACTGCTGACGACGATGAGTCTGTCCGGGAGAATGAAGAGGCCCTCGAGATGGACAGCGGTATCGTTCTCCAAGAGATCCTCCAAGGAGATCTGATGTACGACCGCCATCTCCTCGGGCGGGTAAGCCCGGATAATGGTGATCTGCGATCCGTGGGCGATATAGATGAACTCGCCGTCGGTTTTGACACGATCCAGCTCGTCCACGCCTTCGACTTGGACGTTTGTGCCGGAGTATCCCGACTCGGCATCGCCGGACAGCACCCCAGCAGCCTCTCGGAAGTCGCCGAATCCTGAGGCGGTGCTTTCGCGCAGGCGATCCAGGTAGTCCAAGAGTTCGGTCTCGCTGGTAAAGGCAACTAGAGCGGCCTGTCGAATCTGACTGTCATTCAACACCAAGACTGTGGATGCCGCCCCGACCACGAGCAACATAGAAACCAGCAGCACGGAAAGCAGGGTCTTGATCGACACGTTAACCAGATGCGTAGGGAACTATATCAAAGTCCATTTCTCGTTGACTTCCAGGTCAACGCCCTTGGGTAAGCGACACTATGACGCTCGACTTGGGTTGATGCTGGTCCCTCCCTCATCACATGTCGAAGTTGACGAGCACGTGGCTTGCTAGAGAGTATGGGATGTCGGGGGCGGGGTTTGAACCCGCGACCTCCGGATACCCCAGGAGCG
>CAYFZX010000031.1:12654-15428 GCA_964347795.1 uncultured Methanomassiliicoccales archaeon | reverse complement strand
CCTGCAGGAAGAGTACGATAGAGACCTCGAATTCCAGATGCTCCTAGGGGTTCAGGACGGCCTCAAGGAGGGACTTGAGTCCTCAGGCCATCGAGTGCTGGAATACATTCCCTACGGGCCGAGTTGGCTCCCCTACTTTTCGCGCCGTCTCGGTGAGAAGCCTCGTAATATCCTGACTGCGATCAGGTCCCTTGTGGCCAGCGGATAGTCACCTTCCTCGGACGGACGCACCCATTGGTTCTGTATATAGAGTCGTATGATAGGATTTAATACACGCACCCCGCGTTCTTCCCTCGTAGGTGAGGGGTTTGGTCTTGGCCTTGTTGAGAGTCTTCAGGTACGCCCCCGGCGACGGCGGGGGCCGTTTCGTGGATTACGAGATCGACGCACCCACAGGTTCCACCGTCTTGGACAGTCTCTTCCAAGTGAAACACGAAATCGACGGCTCCCTGGCGTTCAGGTGTTCTTGTCGGAGCGCCATCTGCGGCTCTTGCGCCATGACCATTAACGACGCTAACCGGCTGGCTTGCAAGACCCAGATCAGGGAGCTTGGCAGGCAGGTGAAGGTTGAGCCCCTTGTAGGCTATCCTGTGGTCAAGGACCTGGTGATTGACATGGGCCTTTTCTGGAGACAGTACAGGTCCCTCAAGCCACACTTGATCGGTGAAGCACCGCCACCAGAGCAGGAGTGGATTCAGTCTCCAGGGAAGAGGAAGGTCCTGGACGAACCAGCTCAGTGTATCATGTGCGGCGCCTGTAGCTCCTCCTGCCCCGTAATGTGGACCGATGAGAGGTACCTCGGCCCGGCAGCCCTCCTGAAGGTCTGGCGTTTCGTCGCCGATTCGAGGGATACGGCAACGGAGGAACGACTCGGCATGATCAATAACGAGTTCGGCGTCTGGCGATGTCACACCATCTTCCGATGCGTCGACTCCTGCCCCAAGTATATCAACCCGACGGATGCCATCGAGAACCTCCGAAGAGCCGCGGTTCGGAACTCTCTCTCAGGACTCTTTGGGAGGAGATAGGGTCGACATGGTGGGGGAGAGATGATGAAAGAGCATGATGTGGTCATCGTCGGAGGCGGCCTGGCGGGGCTGCGGGCGGCCATCGAGGCGGGAAAGAGGGCGGATGTGGCCATTGTCTCCAAACTCCAGCCACTGAGATCCCACACAGGGGCGGCTCAGGGGGGGATCGCCGCCAGCCTGGGGAATGCCAGCGACGACTCGTTCGACCTTCACCTCTTTGACACTGTCAAGGGCAGTGACTACCTGTGCGACCAAGACGCTGCAGAAATCCTGGTCAACGAGGCTCACAGCAACATCTACGAGCTGGAGCACATGGGCGTCGTCTTCAGCCGCACCGAGGAGGGAAAGATTGCCCAGCGCCCCTTCGGTGGCCACTCCCGGCCGCGGGCGTGCTATGCAGCTGACTGGACGGGCCACACGATCCTCCACACGGTTTACGAGCAGAGCCTGACCGCGGGTGTGACCTTCTACGACGAGTGGTACGCCCTTGCCATCGCCATGAACAACGGCTCGTGTGCGGGGATCGTGGCCATGAACATTGAGTCCGGGGAAGTCGAAAGCTTCCACTCCCAGGCGGTGATTTTCGCCACCGGTGGCTACGGAAGGGCTTACAAGATTACCTCCAATGCCTACGCGAGCACGGGGGACGGCCTGGGACTGGTGCTCCGGGCTGGCCTCCAAGTGGAGGATATGGAATTCGTCCAATTCCATCCCACGGGCCTCTATCAGCAGGGCATCCTGGTGACAGAGGGTGCCCGCGGAGAGGGGGGGTATCTAACCAACGACCAGGGCGACCGCTTCATGGCGAATTACGCCAAGGAAAAGATGGAACTCGGCCCGAGGGACCTGATATCTCGAGCTATACAGACGGAGATAAGCGAGGGGCGAGGTATCGGTGGGCAGGGCTTCGTGCACCTGGACATCCGCCACCTGGGGAGGGACAAGATCCAGGAAAGGCTGCCACAGATTCGCGATCTCGTCATGAGCTTCGTGGGCGTCGATCCCGTCGAGGAACCCATTCCCATCCAACCCACGGCCCACTATTCCATGGGAGGAATCCCGACCGATCTCCGCGGTCAGGTCATCTTGGGCCCACAGAAGCGGCCAGTGCCCGGACTCTTCGCGGCGGGAGAATGCGCCTGCGTCTCTGTCCATGGAGCGAACAGGCTGGGCACAAACTCCCTCCTTGAGGCGGTGACCTTCGGGAGGCGAGCTGGGATCGCGGCCGCTGAGTACGTGTCCGAGGCAGAGAAGGTTTCCTTTCCGGAGAACGTGCAGAGGCGTGCGAGGGAAGACCTCGACGGCCTTGTGGCCGCCGACGGAAGGGAGTCGGCCCCACTCCTCCGTGCCGAGCTGCAGGAAACGATGACGACCCTCTGCGGCATATTCAGAAACGAGGAGGGCCTCCAGGAGTGTATGAGGAAGATTCGGGACCTCAGGGAGAGGTTCGGTGATATCGCCATCCAAGACAAAAGCCGGACATTCAATACCGAGGTCATCGCGGCCCTGGAGACCCGGAACCTTCTGGATTTCTCCGAGGTCATCGCCATGGGAGCAAGCGCTCGGGAGGAGAGTCGTGGAGCGCACTTCCGCACGGACTATCCGAAGCGCGATGACGAGCGGTGGCTCAAGCACACCCTCGCCTGGCGAGAGAATGGGGGGGTAAGACTCGACTACAAGGACATCGTCATCACCCAATTCCCGCCTGAGGAGAGGAAGTACTAGAACCGTCGACGCCCAACACGT